>CAZLWL010000204.1:0-1630 GCA_964563335.1 uncultured Pirellulales bacterium | reverse complement strand
TAATTACGACCACGTATTCTAACCTAACCGGGAGGCTCCGGTTTCATAGTTTCTACACTTGGGGGCAAGGGTCAATCCTGCTTAAAATAGTACCTACAAACGCGAAGTGCACCCTCGACCGAAGCACCGGCGAAAACTGATTGACTGGGCCGCCTGTTCAGGCATAATGCCGCAATATGCACCATTTAACCAACAAACTCATAGAAGCTGATAAACAGTATATCTGGCATCCGTTTACGCAGATGGCGGATTGGCAGGCCTGTGAGCCGGTGATAATCGACCGAGGCGAAGGGTTTTTCCTCATTGATACCGAGGGCAAAAAGTATATCGATGGGGTAAGCTCGCTTTGGTGCAACGTGCACGGCCACCATGTGAAAAAAATCGACGATGCTATTCGTGCCCAACTCGATAAGATCGGCCACAGCACCTTGTTAGGCCTGGGCCAGACGAAGTCAATCCAGCTCGCTGAAAAGCTCATCCGGATTACCCCGCCCAACTTAAAGAAAGTATTTTACTCCGACTCCGGTGCCACCAGCGTCGAGATAGCGATTAAGATGGCGTATCAGTTCTGGCACAACACCGGCCGAAAGAAACGAACAAAATTTATTGCCCTGGAAAACTCCTACCACGGCGACACAATCGGCGCAGTCAGCGTTGGCGGGATCAGTTTGTTTCACGAGATCTTCAAGTCTTTACTCTTTGAGACGTTTTTTGTCCCCTGTCCGCATCCATACAGATTTCAAGGCACACCCCGAGCTTGTACAGACAATAGTGTCGAGAGGATAGAGGACTTGTTGAAAGAACATGCCGGCGAGATTGCCGCTGTAATTGTTGAGCCGCTGGTTCAGGGGGCCGGGGGAATGATTGTTCATCCGGAAGGCTTCCTGAAAAAGGTACGTGAGCTTACAACTGAACGCGATGTTTTATTGATTGTTGATGAGGTGGCGACCGGTTTCGGCAGGACAGGCAAAATGTTTGCCTGCGAGCATGAAGAAGTTCAGCCTGATATCATGTGTCTCGGCAAGGGGATAACCGGCGGATATTTGCCGTTGGCGGCAACGTTGACTACACAAAGGATTTTCGATGCTTTTCTTGGCAAAGTGAGTGAGCACAAGACCTTTTACCACGGCCATACCTATACCGGCAATGCCTTGGGTTGTGCTGCCGCATTAGCATCTCTGGAGCTTTTCGCCGAAAATAAAGTCCTTGAATCGCAGCCGGCTAAAATTTCTCTGATAGATGCAGTTTTTGAAGAACTGGCGGGACTTGATTATGTCGGTGATGTCCGGCACCGGGGCCTGATGGGAGGAATAGAGCTTGTGCAGGATAAGGCCACAAAGGAACCCTTTCCAATTGAAAAGCAAATTGGAGCCAAGCTTTGCGGGGCGATGAAACCTAAGGGGGCGATGATGCGGCCTTTGGGCAATGTGATAGTGGTGATGCCGCCGATAGCGATTGATATAGAGCTGCTTGAGAAACTGCTGCGTATTATCAAAGATTCGATTGAAAACGATTTGCCGCGAATTTTGGGAAGTATTTAGCCACAGAACTCACAGAGGAATCAGAGCTTTTGTCATTCCGGGCTTGGAGGCTGTGTCGCAATTAACGCGATACCACTTTTAATTCTTAG
>CAZLWL010000203.1:0-1658 GCA_964563335.1 uncultured Pirellulales bacterium | reverse complement strand
CGGCAAATACCGAATCACCCAGCCAAAAAAAGGCATGGTTCAATTTTGGGTGGCACCTATAAAGAGCTCTATGTCAAGCTAAAAAATCCCTGTTTGCTCAAAAAAGTTTGATTAGAGAGCAATTCTTTCGTCCCAACTGCCTTAAATGGCCTTTATTGTCTCTGGCGTCCTGTAAGAAGACTTTTGTTTTCGCCGTAGTCCGCTTTTCGCCGCCTTCGTAAGAAGGTGAGGCGGCGAAAAGAAAGGCGGAGGCGAAAACGATTCGCCGGATCCGCAAGAGTCGTTTCTTGTCAATGCTTCACCATTGACCTATGGCATACTGATCTGATCGTTCTTCAGCAATCAACGCTGCCATGCACCTATCGGGGACTGACCAAACAAGGGCCATCCATGCAGATCATTGCGGCATACAAACTCACCGGCCGGTCATTCAGCCTTACGGGAACTCAACACATACGTTGGTTCAACGCCACCCGCGGACCTGGCCGGCAAAAATACCATAATGCCATTAGCTACTCATTGCACGAACCACAAATCTCCTTCAGCAAAAACCTTTCATCAAACCGACAATTATGTTTCCACATGCCCCACATCACCGTTACCATCTTTCTGGCCACCGCGTGCCGGGCGTTACTCGCTCGCATCCCATCCCGTATCATCCTTTCGTAATCACGCCTGAATATATTGTCCCGGCAACGAATAGCGCTCATCGCTGCGCCAATCACAGCATTTTTTAATCGCTTGTTCACTGCCCATGCCATCTTCAGCCGGGCAGGTCTGCTTCGGCCTTGCCTGTCAGTACCGCTGGTCTCACGCTGCAAACCAACACCACAATACTTCCACAGACTATTCTTCTTTCGAAACCGCCAGGGTGTATCCAGGTACGCAAAAATCGTAACTGCACGAATCAGCCCAACCCCGGGTAATTCGCTCCAGTAACCGATAATTTCATATTGCTTCGCCAGCCGGCTGACTTGTTTCTTGGCTAACCTTGCCTGTGTTGCAGTCGCATCATAGCCAATCCAGAGAATCCGTAACTGTTCGGCAATACTTTCATCCTTTAGTGTACATAACCACTTCTGCCGAAACTTCACATCTCGAAGAGCAGCCCTGGGAACCTTGATACCACACATCCTGCAACACGCCCGAACCTTGTTGATATTCCTGGTGGCGTCCTTGACCCGGCCATCATATAACCCGACCCAACTCTTAAACGCAACACGTCCCTCATCCAGACTGTGATATACCGCACGCAGGTAGCCGCCTCGCAACAGAGCAGCCAGTTTTGCCGCGTCGATCTTGTCGTCTTTATCTCCGTCGGAAGCGATGAGTTTGTTCCGCCTCGGATCACAAACCGTTAGCTGCTCGACCTTATGGACAAGGTTTCGATACAGCCAACCAGCCATAGGGCCTTCTTCGAAAACCAGGTGCTTCTTGCCGCTCAATGAGTCCAGCACTTCGCCGATTGCCCGAATCGTGGTCGGCACCGAATAGCGCCGGACAACCTTTCCGCGACTCTCAATTGCCAATTCTGTGTTATTGCAATGCAAATCTGCTCCAATATAATATGTAGCCATGACGCAATCCTTTCAAAATAAATAATAGTTGGCTTTACAAACTATTATAGAAAGAATTGCGTCTCTTTATATATTCAGCCT
>CAZLWL010000202.1:0-1843 GCA_964563335.1 uncultured Pirellulales bacterium | reverse complement strand
GCAAGCGCGGGTGTTCTTGGGGGCGAGAAATTGTCGATAAGAGTGCTGAACCAGAGTGCCGGCCTGTTGAAACTTAATGAGATCGGTCTTTCGGAGAAGACATACGAGATGGTTCTGGATAATATCGCCCAATCATCCGGGATGATAGTTATTTGCGGGCCGACCGGCAGCGGCAAGACGACTTCTCTGTATGCGATGCTTGGCGCGGTTGATTTCTACGAGCGCAACGTTGTAACGGTCGAGGACCCAATCGAATACGTGCTGCCCAGCGCGAGCCAGATCGAAGTAAATGTCAAGGCAAACATCACGTTTGCGAATGCTTTGCGAAATATCTTGAGGCAGGACCCGGATGTGATATGTGTCGGAGAGATTCGTGACGGTGAGACGGCGGATATGGCCCTTCAGGCATCACAGACCGGCCATCTGGTTCTGGCGACACTGCACAGCAGCAGTAACCTGGCGGCGCTGGTACGGCTGATGGACCTCGGCGTCAGACCGTTGCTGCTGGCATCGGGGCTGGACGTGATTGTTTCGCAAAGACTGGTACGCAAACTCTGTGAGCACTGCAAGAGGCCGGCCAGGCTCACTGAGCAGCAGATAGCTAATTTTCAGCGAAAGCAAATAGACTACCGAACGATAATGCGGGCCAACGGATGTAAGAGGTGCCGCGGTACGGGCTTTGTCGGCAGGACCGCAATCCTGGATGTAATGCGTCTCGATGAGGACGTGAAGGCGAACCTGGCAAATGAGAGGCTTTCGTTAGGCAGTATGAAGAAGCGGGGAGATGAAGAGAGCAAGTCCACTTTGAGGAAAGAGGGATTAAGAAAGGTATTGGCGGGCATAACAACGCTCGAAGAGGTGCAAAGAGTAACCTCAAAATTGGGATAACCGGTTATGATATTGTTGTTGGCTGTAGTGGTTGGCGTGGTATTCGCTGTAATCGGCGTAAGGAAAGGCTTCTTCGGGACGTGGGTTGTACTCTTCAACATTTTAATATCGATATATGTCGGTGTAATGCTCAGCCCAACGCTGGTGGCAATCAGGCCGGACATGGAACAGGAACCTTACTATCTGGGCACATTTATAGCGGTGACTTCAGTTATGATATTTGTTGTCCTGCAGACGATTGCGAGTGTGTTCTTCGCCGAATTAGCCGAGAGTTTCTGTCCAAAGGTACTTGATACTGTCGGCGCGGCTGTTCTGGGTTTTCTGGGCGGTTTTTGTGTCTTAAGCTTTGTATTTTTCGTTATCTGCATAATGCCGTTTTCGCAAAAGCCGTTTATGAAGGGTCTTTGCGGCGATGGTGTTTTAACACCGGCTGGTGTCAAGCCCGTTGTGAAGGTTTGTGATTTTGTCTCCAGTATTTCATTGCAGCCGTATTGTGGTTATCGAGATGTTGCGACCGATGTTGTTGACTGGCTCGTAATACCGGACCACGAGCTGAGAAGCAAACCGCTGCGTCGCAAACGAATGGACAGCCCATAAGCTCAATGGTCGGCTGAAAAATGTCTGACCCCTAATTTACTCGGCGGAAAAAACCAAAGCCAAAATAAACCTAATAGATTCAAGTGAAGCACATTGAAAAATTTAGAATTCTCCTTATGATACCAATTGTATTTAATATGTGCGCTTAGCGTAATGGCAATTTGCCACGTAGCTGCTATTTACCAGTCGCTTACGCTCCGGGCTCTGTTGGGCCAAAGCGCAAGAATTAACTCCAATTGGTATGAGGGGTTAGAAACAAGTGCTTTTTTGTGAGATATAAGAAATTTTTACACATATCTGGACTATTGTAAGCTGAGATTTTACAAGAGGTTGTAAGAAACATTTCCTAAAACACGGT
>CAZLWL010000201.1:0-1885 GCA_964563335.1 uncultured Pirellulales bacterium | reverse complement strand
CTGCGACGCTCGCCGTGCTGCGCTCGTCGCAGCAGGAGCGCAGCACGGCGAGAATTCGAAACAATCTCGAATCCCGATATATCGGGACTCAAATTTTCAAAACAAGGGCAGCATGGGCAGCTTTGCTGCCCATGCTACAAAGACCCCTCCCTTACGGTCGGGGCCCTGCTTTTGGAGCGCCGTAACACCAATTAACCTCGCTACGGTTAGACCGAAACCGGCGGCAATAGACAGACCCAGTCCGCTTGCCTTACGGACAGGTCAAAAGTGAGCAAAACAGGTGCCATAAAGGGCTGAAAGATATAAGCGGAGCGGGGGCAAGGAATTAGGGCCGAATGAATGACAGGAGCAGTGTTTGGGAGGGGTGCAAACCGGAAGAAAAGTCCCGTCGAGTGGGAAGAATTTTCCGGCTGGCCGACAGTGGTATCACAGGACACAAAAATGGCTTGGCATGTGGGTCTTTGTGTAATAAGATAGGAGCAAACAAGATGCGAATCAGGTGGATTGATAGAAACATTGAGGCATAACGAAAGCGTTTTATGATAGTAGTAATTGATTATGGTGTGGGCAACGTCAAGAGTGTTACAAACGCCGTGCGGCATATCGGCTGTGATGTGCGTGTGAGCTGCGAGCGTGGCGACATCGAAAAGGCGGACGGAATAATCCTGCTCGGCGTGGGTGCCTGCGGGTATGCCATGAAGGTCTTAGGGCCGTTGGCCGAGGTGATACGTGAGGTGACTGAGGGTGGCAAACCGCTATTGGGTATTTGCTTAGGCTTTCAGCTTCTTTTCGATGAAAGTCATGAGCATGGCGTGCACAAGTGTCTGGGATTGCTAAGAGGCAAAGTGATACGGATCCCGGGCGGAGTAGATGAAGACGGCAAGAAATTGGCGATACCGCATATGGGGTGGAACCTTGTGAAGCTGCCGGCGGGGATGGAACTTTTTGCGGGGTTGGGCAGCGAGAAGTATTTTCCGTTTGCCAATTCGTACTATGCCGACATTACGGACGAAGAGGCGGTTGTGGCGTACACACACTACGGCATTGACATAGCTGCTTCGGTTCAAAAGGGTAACATCTTCGGCTGTCAGTTTCACCCTGAGAAAAGTGCGGCGGCCGGGTTGGATATTCTGCGGAATTTTGAGCGTATCTGTCAAGGGGCCAAAAACTATTGATTTTTTGATAATAAATGGAACAACTCGTGCTACGTAGAGAAGCCACTTTGCAGAGTAGTAGTAACCCCGCCCGGCGGGCGTGGCTAAATAGGGATGTGGTATGCTCAGGCCAGAGTTTGCCGGTGGCACCCGTGTTCCATTAGTATGATGTAAAAGGTCGATAAGATGCTTGCGAAAAGGGTCATACCGTGTCTTGACGTGAAAGACAACCGTGTTGTCAAGGGGGTGAACTTTCTAAACCTCCGCGATGCAGGGGACCCGGTGGAATTAGGCGCACGATACAGCGATGAAGGGGCGGACGAACTTGTCTTTCTCGATATCATGGCGACGATTCGGTCGAACAAGACTATTGTGGGATTAGTGGAAAAGGTCGCTGAGAATGTGTTTATACCGTTTACGGTTGGGGGCGGAATTACGAAGGCGGATGAAATCGGGCTCTTGCTTCGAAGCGGTGCGGACAAATGTTCCATCAATACGGCGGCGGTGCAAAATCCGGAGCTGCTTGCCGAATCTGCCGAGCGGTTCGGCAGTCAGTGCGTGGTGTTAGCAATCGACGCCAAGCGCACCCAGCCAAAGAAGGACAAATGGCACGTGACCATCAAGGCGGGCTCGGAGCCGACGGACCTCGATGTTATCGAATGGGCGGTGCGTGCTCAGGAGCTTGGTGCGGGCGAGATACTCCTTACGAGCATGGATGCCGACGGGACAAA
>CAZLWL010000200.1:0-1885 GCA_964563335.1 uncultured Pirellulales bacterium | reverse complement strand
GTTTCAAGATAGCTTCTAAAGGCGTAGGTTAGTTAGGTCGAAAAGGTTCAAGGGAGGAACGTATGAGCACTTTGCGTCAGGACAGGAGCAGGTAATTTGGACAAAGAGCAAAACAAGCAGGCCCAGCAGGTCATCGCCAAGCTCAGGACATTGACCGATGAGCAGGCTAAGAAGATAGATATCTTGTGCAATGACATAATCGGTGCACACGGCGACTTTGTGAGGCAGTTGGGCAATTTTGCTTTCGTGGTGGAGACCTATGAGTCGCTTCTGGAGCAAATGGATGTAAGCGAGTTGTTGGCTGCGGCGACAGGGCTTATCAGAACTGCGGTGGCTGATTGCAGCGCTGCGGTGTATCTGGTTGACAGTGGCAGATTCGAGATGCACGTGGTTGACGAGGATTCGCCGATCGATATTGATATGGGCAGGTTGGAGAGCTACTTCACATCCGAAGTTGCGGATAGTATTTGCCGGTCAAATAGGGTATGCTCGTTGGAGGACATGTTCGAGATGGGGCTTATCGGCAATTTAAGCGAGTTGGGCAGGATTTGTGCGGCGGCCGTTCCGTTGGGGCGCCGGGGCGAGGCTGTGGGTTTTATACTGTTGTACCGTCGCCCGGAGAACGGGTTTAGCCGTGATGAACTGGCCAAGGTGGTGGGGATAACACCGGGTTTGTGCCGAGCGATAAAGGCGTGCCAGGGCCGGGGCGCCCATCAGGGCGGTCAGATGGGCGGGGTATCAGAAGTTTAGCCGGTCGGCGGCACCGGTAAGTGGATAAGTCATCGTATTGCCCTTTCCGGCATGGTTCAATTTTGGGTGCCAGCCTCAAGCGTAGTCCCGATATATCGGGACTCCAGAAGCGGCGCACCCGCTGCGACGCGCATCGCGGCGAGACCATCCCCAAATCCTTCGGACCCCGGGTCGTTGCCCGGGGCAGGCTTGAGGCTGCCACATACAATGGAACCGAAAACCAATGTTACCCAGAATCTGACTTATTTGAACCATGCCCCCTTTCCCAAAAATATGTGGTTTTCAGTACACTTGCAATCTGGGCAATATGTGTGTACATTGCCGGTAGTACCATTAACAGGGAGTGGCAATATGTTGTGTTGTGCTCTCATAGAGACCGAATCGCCCATTTTGATTGCAAGTACGCTGCTCGGTTTTGCGCGGCTGCGGATATTCCCTGCCGCGTGGTTGCTGTTTAGCCCGGTCAGAATCATACTGCTCATCGTTTGGGTGTACCTTTGCATGTATTCGATAGTGCGTGTGGAGGCCAGCAGTCTGATTCCTGTCCGGCACAAGGCTAAAGCGAATATTCTTGCACTTCTGACCGGTCCTCTGTTTTTGTTCGTATTGTTCGTTGCCGATACGACCATAAAGCTGCAGGAAGGTCTGATTAAGCCGGGTAACATCCTGAGCGGGATATTCGGTGATGCCTTCAAGCGTCGAAAGGCGCGGTACAAAGCGGAAAGAGCAATTGAGCTGCTGGATTCTGCGGGCAGGAGCTTTCTTGAGGTGTACGGTCCGCAAAACAGGGACGGGGAATCGGCGGGGGAGGTACTCAGTCTGACTGAAAGCGTCATCCTTGACGCGATAGGTGACAGGGCAAGTGACATTCTGATAGACCCGAAAAGCCGGGCACTTTATTTGGTCAGGTTCAGGATTGACGGGGTTCTAAGCACCATAAGTCAGATTGAAGCCGATAAATGCGGTGCTATTGTGAACAGCATCAAGGCTATTTCGGGCATGGATATCGCTGAAAAGCGGCGTCCTCAGGATGGCTCGTTTATGGCGAGGATACCGCAAGGCGATGTTTATTTCCGGGTAGCAAGCGCGGGTGTTCTTGGGGGCGAGAAATTGTCGATAAGAGTGCTGAACCAGA
>CAZLWL010000199.1:0-1916 GCA_964563335.1 uncultured Pirellulales bacterium | reverse complement strand
CTCAGGTTTCTTGAGTCCAGCGGAGATAGCCTTTCTGCGAAGCTGTTCACCAGCGGGAATAGGGCTGTGAAAGAACAGCACGCCAATGACCTTGGGGTAGGAGTTTAGCGCTACCAGAGCTTTAGACCACCGCTCAGGGTGGTTTTGTTCGAGGCTTTTAGCTAGGTCAAGACAAATTGCCAAATAAGCGGCGAAGGCAAGTTCTTGATTATCACCTTTACTGATGATGGTTCTCTCAATTTTAGATTTCATTTCTGACCGCAGTGAGGCAGCCTCATTGTCAAAGTTAGCCAGGGGTACTATGTTTGCGGGCCTTTCGAGGCGTATGAGATAGCTGATTTGGCCGTTGACATTCTGTCTTTGACCTCCTCGTTCGATGATCACCTGCTTGGCCAGGTCGATCAGCCGGTCGGCAAAACTCGTGATCGTTTCATTCATTGGCATATCATCTCTGGTCGTGTTACGATAATGGTCGACGATAGTCCAGTCTTGCTTCATCATCCAACGGTAGCCCTTGATGGTACCAACAATCGTCCCAGAAGTAGCAGCATTGTTGTCAGCGTCCCAGCCGAAATTGAAGGCGGTTTTCAGGGTTTTAACAAAATCTCCTTCGCCGTAAAGAAGGGCAGCAATAGTAGAGGCTGTATTAAGTTCGTATCCATTCTTGTCGCGCATGCCGCCATCATGTTGACTGTACTTGTCCTTGATACGGCGGCGGGTGGCCCGCCAGTCATCTGAATGAACTCGATGCCATTGTCGAACATCATTGACGATCTCTCGGATAGTGCAATTAGTATCGATGGCGCTGAGGCCGGCATTAAGGATATGATCCATATCATCAGTTGTAAAGGCTGTAGCTATCATTGTGGTGAACAACTGTGTTGTCTGGGCAGGCTCACCATCGATAGTAACACGCGTGTAATTCAAACCAATCTTAGCTGCGGTTTGTGGCATTCCAGGGGCAAGCAGACCGAACGATTCACAAATGAACTGGCCCGAGATATTGAAGTCGGCCCATGGATTTAGGACAATGTTGCCAGTAAGCGGCGGTTCGAAGCCAATATCCATAAGCTGGCGCGCGTATTGATTGGAGCACCAGATACGTTTGTTGATTCGTTCTTTCCATAATTGAACAATCCTACTGGGCGGCAGCGCGATCTCGTTATAACGTTGCATCGCAACGATATAAACCCACTCCATGTCTGTATCGTCGTCCGTCCAAGCCCCTTCTGGAAGGGCTGGGGTATACTCTTCGACATTGCCAGGCTCGCTTATGTATTCCATCTCATGCTCAAGACCATTGAGATTGCCCAGTATTTGGCCGAGAAGTCCGCCGCGGATCTTGTCACGAAGCAGTTCGGCAGATAATTCCATCGATTTGCTAGAACTAACTGCTCCATACGTGGCGACGTTTCTTGTAAGAGGAGCAAGAGCCGCAAGTGCAAGGATTGCTATTGTAATTGCCTCTTTAGTTGTCATACTCTTCCTTCATTTCTTAAATCCTTAAACTGACATTTCTCATTTAAACGCTTAAAAAACATAAATCACTCCTGTCGGTGTCAATAATCTTAACAAAATCGCATTGAACTGTCAGGGATTTTTATTTTCGAGGCGGCTTTATTGAAAATTGGCAGGAAAACATGGTTTTTTATGCTCCGTGAACCGCCGACACACGGATCGCTGGTCTGTTGCTCTTATTAGCCTCGATTTTTTAATGAAAAAACAAGAGTGCGGTTACGACATAATGTTCCTTTGTGTTTGGATGAAAAAGTTGACGGTACAGGAATTCTGTCCAGCGGGGCAACAACTTTCATTTTGGATATAGCTTGCGTGTGGAACGTGTGGATATGGTTGTATGGTTGATATATGAATCACAAGATCACACCGGCGTTACGCTCACGCAGAAAGATGAGTAA
>CAZLWL010000198.1:0-1947 GCA_964563335.1 uncultured Pirellulales bacterium | reverse complement strand
TAAAAAAGGGGCATCAGGAGATTTCGCGATGCAGATTCTTGCCAAATGCCCGAGATGCGGCCAGATATTGCAGCTCAGTCCGGCTGCGGCCGACAGGAGGATAACCTGTCCGAGGTGTTACGGATTGTTCAAAGTGCCGGACCTTGAGCATCTGGAAAAGGCCATGGAGGTAATCAAAAACGCCGGCGGGACCGTTTTCGTGGACCAGGACGGAAATGTCTATGGATAAGCCACATCAGCGGCGAACATCATCCGATAAACGCTTCTGTCGATTACAGATGGTACGATAATGCTTGACTTTTCACAATACTTGCATTAAGCTGACGTCATGCGAAGAGATATCGTACATGAAGGCTCCCGGCAGCTGACCTACGAGATTCGGGAGATCGTGGCCGTAGCGCACCAGTTGCAGGAGTTGGGCGTCGAAATCACCTGGGAAAACATAGGCGACCCCATACAGAAAGGCGAACGGGTACCACAGTGGATTAAGGACATCATCGTAAGGCTGGTTTCTGAGGACAGGACCTACGGTTATGTGGCAACGGAAGGCATCCCTGAAACGCGGCGGTTTCTCGCCGAGGAGGTGAACAAGCGCGGCGGCTGCCGGGTTACAATGGATGACATCGTTTTTTTCAACGGCTTAGGCGATGCCGTTGCCAAGATATTCGGCTTCCTGAGACGCGAAGCCCGCGTAATCGGCCCATCACCGGCCTACTCGACTTACTCATCAGCGGAGGCCGCCCACTCCGGCTATGAGCACCTCACCTACGAATTAGACGCCAGGAAGAACTGGATGCCTGACCTTGACGACCTCGAGAACAAGATTAAGTATAACGATTCGATAGCGGGAATGCTCTTGATCAACCCGGACAACCCCACCGGTGCGGTCTATCCACGTGCCCTTCTTGAAAAAATAGTCGATATCGCAAGACGCCACAAAGTCTTCATAATGTGCGACGAGGTATACACGCATATTGTGTACAACGGCGCAGAGACGTCGCACCTGAGCGAGATCATCGGTGATGTGCCGGGGATGGCACTTCGTGGTATATCGAAGGAATTGCCGTGGCCCGGCGCCCGATGCGGCTGGATCGAAGTATTTAATCAGGCCAAATACCCCGCGTTCAAGCAATATATCCAGAGCCTGATAAACGCCAAGATGCTTGAGGTATGCTCGACCAGCCTGCCTCAGTTTGCGATTCCTCTTATCATCGGCGACCCAAGGTATCCCGAACATCTGGCTGGACGAAGAAACATGTTTGAGACCCGTGCCAACGAAGCATGGGAAATACTGGCCAAGGTGGACGGCACTATCGTTGTTAAGCCCCAGGGTGCGTTCTATATGACGGTTCTTTTTGAGGACGGCGTCTTGAATAACCGGCAGACACTGCCGATTGCGAGTCCGCGAGTGGAGGAGTTTATCAAGAACAGTGTGCTCGGCGTAGCGGTCGATAAACGGTTTGTGTATTATCTCTTGGGTGCGACCGGCGTATGTGTTGTGCCGCTGACGGGCTTTTGCTGCGACAAGAAGGGCTTCCGTGTAACGCTGCTGGAGACGGACGATGAGAAACGCAGGTGGACCTGGCACACCATCGCCGAGAACATACAAAAATATCTTACATCCGCATGAAAATCAGCGGACAGAAAACGGAAGGCAGAGGACGGAAAGGAGCATCGTACCCCGGCGCGAGCCGGGACTTCGCTACGTTCAGCAGCAGGCAGGCTTCGCCCTGACGAGCAGAGGACGCAGAGAAAAGAGTTTTTTAGACGCGGATTCACCCCGCTCCTCGGAGGGGCGGGGTTCACGCAGATTAACGCAGATTGTTTTTTGTCTGCTTGGTGTACTTGTGATGAGCTTGGTTTGATGCAAGCACCACCTAAGCTAATCACTGCGTCCACAGGCCAACAAGTTGGCCTATTTGTGAGCAGTCAAAAGAAGTAAGAGAT
>CAZLWL010000197.1:0-2003 GCA_964563335.1 uncultured Pirellulales bacterium | reverse complement strand
GTCAGTCGTCTCGATAAGGAAATCATCGACAAAGAGCTGTCGCCCGACATCGATAGGAATAACCGCAGGCGGATTATCGAGGTAAGGAACCGGCATCGGTGCGTAAGGTACTGGACCATACTCCGGCGGCCATATGTACGGCAGCTCGATACCATTGTAGAGAATCTCACCGTCGGGAAAGTCGTTTTCAAAAACAGTAGCGGTCAGGTATTCCTCGCCCACGAAGTTTGCATCTGTGGGGTGGCCGGGGTAGGAAGATACAAGGTGTATCGTGTGCTCTTCGAACAATTCCGGCTGGTCATTTGGTTCGGCTATGTCATCGTCGATAGCTCTGAAGACAACCGTTTGCGGAACGTCAAAGTTGCCCGCATTGAAAGTCAAAGCGATACTGCCATTGGGTCCGCTGCCGCCGATGAGCATAATATCCTCACTCGGGCCGCCATTATTGGGGTCAACCGTGATTGTTATCGTGTCCCCCGATGGCGGTTGATTCCTCAGTGAAACGTCGAAGTCGCCTTCAGTTTCGCCTTCTTCATAAACTGTCATTACGTTCGGGTCAATAAGGATAGGGTTAGGTAAAGGGCTGGCGCCGCAGCTTTGGCCCTCGCAGGTGCCGCCGGCAGCGATGGCATCCACAACCAATCTGTATTCCGGAGGCCAATTATTCGATTCGTCACCACAGTCATCACACCCATCAACCAAACCCTGGGGGGCTGCTAACCATTGGTTCCACTCGAAAGGGCCGAACCCGCCGATGGTCCACCGATTATGGTTATAAAATCTTTCTATCAACGTAAACTGAGATGTGCCGTCTACAATTGCAGCGTCGAAATCACCCGAATCAATAACGAAGCAGTATGGTTCACCAGAACCCTCAAAGCAAACCTCGACCAATGTAAGCTCCGACAAGTCAACCATGACGCCCTCATCGTCATAGGCCGTCAAGGTAATTGTTTCGTCTACACCGGCATCCGGAGGGCAAACTGTGATGCAGGCAGGGACATTTTGAGCGCTTGCGATACCTGAAAAGACCAACACTAATGCAAAAGCTAATTTTTTCATATTCCTCTTCCTCTTAGAAATTTGCTCAACAACAGGTTAAATAACAACAGATTTATTATAGCATTGTTTTGCTCGATAACGAAGGATTTTTTTGAAAAAAGTGCAGAATAACCGGGAAATCCGCTCTCAGAGTAGTGCCTGATGGGCTTTCCTGAGGCAGTCCTTCAAGGCAAAATACGGTTACAAAAGGGCCGCATAAGTTTCATGGCCTTAAGTATCAGTAGCAATTTGTTTCGAGCCAGTAGAGCGCGAAGTTGGCGAAGTCCACCAGGTTGACGCTGCCCCTGTCCTCGACGACCGGATCCATATCAGCACCGGCGCACCAGTCGGGGGCGGTACAATCGAACAGCCAGTGTGCAGCAAGGATAGCAAGGTCGGCTGTGTTGATTTCACTAATATTATCCAGGTTGGCTCCACCACATTCTTGTAGTTCGACTCCGACTGTGTCTATCGGCCCGGTAAATCCGGGCCCACCGCCGCCAACGTAGCCGTAGCTGGCGCCTGACAAGTCAGGACTGACCCAGAAGGCGTACAGCGAACCGTCGTCCAGAGTGAACCGGAACCGAACCGCAGTGTCTTGAAGGGCGGAGAGATCATAGCTTGCGCCCCAAGTCACCTTCCTCAGCGTTGTATCGGATGAAATCGCATCACAGTTGGCAAGGGTGAAAGGCGAGATAACCTGGCTGGCTTCGTTCAGCACTTCAACTTTCAACGAGCCTGCGGGGCAGTCCACGTTGACGAACAGGTACTTGCCCTGGAATGACACAGGTCTTGTAGTGAGCGTTTTGGTCCCGCTTGCATCCATCGAGGCGAAGCCGTCTCGACGCAGTATGGCCAGGCCGGTATGAAAGTCCGCGTCCCAGGTAACATCGGTAGGTTCTGGCAAGGGGCGACCATTGAAATAGAAGTAGAGCTCGTCGCCGACAACCAGGGGACTGCCG
>CAZLWL010000196.1:0-2008 GCA_964563335.1 uncultured Pirellulales bacterium | reverse complement strand
CTTCGAAGCGCAGTTTTTAGGTATGACCGGTATTAATTGAGAGCCAGGTTTATAATGTCGCGTTCATGGAAGAAAAGAAATCGTATCTCAAGGTCTTCCGGCAGCAAGGGAAGACGCAAGGAGGCTTCAGCGAAGGCCCAGCCACTATCAATCCCATCGGACGATGCCAAAGAAAGGTACTTTGAAATTTTTGTCGCGGCAGTCCTTCTCGTATTCGGTGCATATCAATCAATTCAGTACTTTGGCCATCAGGTGGTCCCCAACTCCGATTTTCCGGCGTTTGTCAGAACGGGTAAGTCTCTTTTGGCCTTTGAGCTGCCTGCCAGCTTCAAACGCGCCCCTGTTTTAGGCTTGCTGCAGGCGGCGCTGAGTCGCGCCGTAGCCGGGCAGCATCCGGATTTGACCGCCGGCTGGCTGCTTAACTCCATCCTGCACCCGTTCAGTCTGCTCTTGTTATATCTGATTGCCAGGAAGATTTTGGCTAGTGGCAGCTGGCTGTACGCAATTATCGTTGTAGTTAATCCGTGGACCGTCGCTCTGTTAGTTCAGCCGATAGCGGAGACAACGATGATATTTTTCATACTGCTGACGGTTTACTTCATACTGCGCCGTTCCAATTGGTGCTATCTGTTCGCTGCGATTGCCGCTATGACCCGCTATGAGTGTGCGGCTTTAATATTGGCTGCTTTTGTATTCGACATGATTACGCGCACGAGCAGGAAGGAGCGCATCCGGGCCTTTTCGTACTCCGCCCTTGCCTCGATGCCGCTGGGTCTGTGGCTGCTCGCCACGAAGCTGACCTGGCAGCCGGGTGTGAGCCGGCATTATTTCGGGCACTTCACCAGCAGCAGGGGCCATATCGGAACCGAATACTTTCAATGGTTTTGGGAAACCGCTTTTATGCCCTTGTTACAGTTGCCCGCCTCGGTAAAGGCTATTTTTGTTCAGCGGCCCGCGACAACTGCTGAAGCTTCATCCATAGCTGAAGCGGTCAAAGCGCTTTCGGGCTTCAGCAAATTTATTGCTGTAACCGGCTGCCTTGTCGCCATTCCATATAGCCTGATTAAGCGTCAGTGGAAATTTGTGCCCCTGATAATATTTTTCGCATGTTACGTCGGCATTCACTCAATGCGGGCACTTACCCGGCACCGCTATTGTCTGCCCGCCGTGTGGGTTGCGCTACTATTGTGCTGTTACGGCTGGCAGAGTATATGCAGGATGGTCAACTGGAAAAATTGGATACCGAGGCTGGTCATAATCTTATTGCAGCTAACCGTCGTAGCCGTGGCCGGCATCTGGCTTGCCATGCTCGTGCCCCATCTCGCAGCCGCGGCTAAGCTAAGCCGCACCTCGCGTTATTTGCCTTACGTTGCAGCCGGTGTTATCGCACTCATCTTCGCCGTGCGGACCTTTATCTACAGGGCGAGATACGCATGGCGCGACGCGGCACTATCGATGTTAGCGTGTTTGATGGTGGTATCGGGCCAGTTTGTGTTGGTGCGCCAGGTAGGTAACGGCAAGACGGATGTGGAATTCAAGATGCTGGCAGATTGGTACGTGCAGAATGCTGAGCCCGGCGAGAAACTGGCGGCAACGCTGACTAATGTTATGCGGTTCTTCGCCCCGAAGCAGTCAAAGTACTTTGTGTCCACCGAGACAATCGGCGGAGATAATGCGGCCAAATTTGTGCGGAAGTGTTACAAAAGAGGCATCACGTATATTGCGTGGGATTCCCGCATAGGGCTTACCCCCACGAATTCGTATTATAAAAAGTGGGGCATTGACAGGATAGCGGTGCTTTCTGCGCCGCGGAGCACCGGGCCGTATGAATTCATCACCCAGCTCAAACACAGCGACAGAAGATATATTAATCTTTTTCGATTGCGCAAACCGGCAACCGGCGAAACGCAGAACCCGGGATAAGCCCAAAGCGTTTCGCTGGTCATTCTGAGCGATAGTAGCCTTTAGAAAATATGGAACGACCGGTCCTGCGATTGTAAAACGTCGT
>CAZLWL010000195.1:0-2054 GCA_964563335.1 uncultured Pirellulales bacterium | reverse complement strand
AAACAGTGTTAATCCGTGTAAATCCGTGTCTAACGAAGACAAGATAACCGCCTGGTTCGCTGCGCAAAGCAGAGTAGGGGGGTCGCAGGGTGATTTTCCCATCGGTATAGGCGATGATATGGCCCAGGTCAGGCTTAGCGATGACACTTCCGTTCTTATCACCACCGATATGCTCCTTGACGGCGTTCACTTTGACCTTACAAGTACTACCATCGAACAGGCCGGCTATAAAGCGATGGCCGTCAGCCTGAGCGATTGTGCGGCGATGGCAACAGCCCCAATCTGCGCCGTTGTGTCCGTGGCTTTGCCCAAAGATTTTGGCACGGAGCAGTTAAAGCAGCTGCACCATGGAATAACCCGCGCAGGGGATATGTTCAACTGCAGGCTTATCGGTGGCGACATAACTACATGGAAGAGCGAGGGCGCCTTTGCCATAAACGTAGCAATGTTGAGCAAACCCGCTGGTTTTGAGCCGATCAGACGCTCCGGCGCAAAGGTGGGCGACTTTATCTGCGTAACAGGCTCGCTCGGCGGTGCACTTGCCGGTAAGCATTTAAGTTTCACTCCAAGAGTGAACGAGGCTATCGCGATTGCCGGGACCGTCTGGATAAATGCGATGATAGATATAAGCGACGGCCTAAGCTCCGACCTTAACCGCATCTGTACCCAAAGCAAAGCAGGGGCCCTCATAGAGGCGGCCAAGATTCCCATCTCCGAGGACGCAAAGAAAACCGCTGACCCTCTTGATTCGGCACTTAACGACGGCGAAGACTTCGAATTGCTGTTTACTCTCTCCTCGCAGGCTTACACTAAGCTCATGGATACGTGCCACACATCGACGGCAATCACAAAAATAGGGACGGTTACCGATATTGCCAAAATGCGGATAACGATGCCGGACGGCGAGATAAAGGACTTACAGCCGAAAGGCTACGACCACTTATGAACAGTGGGCAACAAAATCGGAGCTTGCAGATAACATCACATTCGCTTGCCGAGACAATGCAAATCGGCCAAAAGATTGCCGCGGCCCTGAAGGGCGGCGAGGTCATCGCCCTTATCGGTCCGTTAGGCAGCGGAAAGACATATCTTATAAAGGGCATAGCCGCAGGATTGGGCGCAGCCGACTCAAGACGCGTCACCAGCCCCACCTTCGTATTGATCAACGAATACACAGGGCCCAAAATGCGGCTCGACGTCTATCATGTGGACGCGTATCGCCTGGAATCGGTCGCCGAATTCGAAATGTTGGGTTTCGATGATTTATGTCGGCCTGACTCGGTCGTGTTAATCGAGTGGGCCGACAGGGTCCAATCCGCACTTCGAAACGTCGATGCAATGCAAGTTGAATTGTCCCACATCGACCAAAACAGGCGCCAAATCCGCCTAAAAAGCGCCCCCGGCTACATTCTTGGGTCGTTGAGATAAATGACATCTATAAGGTTTTCTATAGAATTACCGCCGAAAAAAATGTTAAGCTGTCTACAGAAATCTTAACATACAGACCTATAATAATTTGCTTGGCAAGCCCACAACTCACTGTCTATGGCCACATGGTCATAATCTTAATATAATCATAATATCTCCTTGACATTCAGTCGCCCTTCGGTTATAATAACAAACAATTCATTGAGGGCCACAGAGGCTGCTGGTGGGGCAATAGTAATTGGGGGCAAGATTCATTTATCGGCCTTAAGAGCAGGTTCAAAGTTTCTCCGGTGTCCAGCCTGTTTTTTCGGCTGCTGATTTGGCATCCTGATTTTTATTTCTTATATTTTCTTTGTCAAAGAATCCAGAAAGGTTTTGAACGGTTCGGGACCTTATTTTGGAAAAGTTAACGTTTCAGAGAATGGGAGATTTATCATGAAGACTAAAATGACAAATGCTGGTTTCACGTTGGTTGAAATCCTGATTGTCGTGGTCATCCTCGGTATCCTGGCGGCTATTGTGATACCCCAGTTCACCCAGGCGAGTACCGAAGCAAGGGAAAACAGCCTGCGGGCAAATCTGCAGACTATTCGTTCGCAGATTGAGCTCTACAAGATCCAGCACAA
>CAZLWL010000194.1:0-2066 GCA_964563335.1 uncultured Pirellulales bacterium | reverse complement strand
CGGCCGTGCGTCACATTGTAGAAAGTGTTTTGCATTTAGCCGCGGGCGTGTTATAATCCGTGTTTATCGTTTTGTCCGTATTGCGACCTTTTGATGTAAAGAAAATTGAGATTTCAAGTTTTCAAAAACGGCGAGCTTGCCAAGGATTTTGAATTATCCGCGGCTTACATGTTTGGTGCGGACAGGGTTCCGTTACGCGCTTCAAATAAGATCAGGTTCAAGAACGGGTTGATCGAGTGCACCAAAAAAGGCCCCGAGTCGGCAGGCCTCGCATTGCTTTGGCCTGTGGCCGATTTCGGCAGAATACTGCTGAGCACCACGCGCGTGCCTGAAAGAAAACGGCCGTACAATCTGAACGTCGAATTAGCCAGAGCAAGGTTGATGCAGATTACTCTTAAGCGCGAGGACTGGTCGCTTTTCGGCGAGGAGACTAATAAATTTGCAGATATGGCCCACCACGCTCAGGACATTTTCATTGAGGCGGTTCAAAACATCGCCGATCCTTCCAGGGCCTCTGTTCTCGCCGACGAATCACTTAAAGGAGCAATGGTCTTTTCAGAGAGATTGGCGGCGAAGCATGCAGAGATGTTCCTCGCCGCAAGGTGCAGGACCAGAGGGTTAGGTCGGCACAGCCTGGGCTGTCGTATAGACCCAAAGCTGGTGAACAATGCAAAATATCGCAAGTGTTTATTTGACATGTTCGGGTATGTTACGATTCCGGTGAACTGGGCCCGGATAGAGTCCGAGAAGGGCTACTACGATTTCTCCAGCATCGACCACTGTATTGACGTGCTGGTCGGCAGGCGTCTGGCGATATGCGCGGGCCCGCTGCTATACTTTTGCCCGGAATATCTTCCCGAGTGGCTGGGCGGCGGGCAACGGGAATTTGAAAAAATCCGCGAGGCCTCCTACGAGTTTATCTCCCGGATTGTCACCCGTTACTCAAGGTACATCCATGCCTGGCGGGTAATCAGCGGCATGAACGCGCATAACCATTTCGGTTTTAATTTTGAGCAGATGATAGAAATAACCCGCACCGCTTGTCTGGCTGCCAGGTCCGCCGACAGCAAATCGAGGAAGGTTGTGGAGATATTGCTTCCGTGGGGAGAGTATTATGCCGCGCAAAAGAGCACCGTTCCTCCGCTCGTTTATGCCGATATGGTTATCCAAAGCGCCATCAGTTTCGACGCATTTGCCGTACAGTTGCACTTTGGCAAAGACCAGCCCGGCATGCACATTAGAGATATGATGCAAATATCATCGATGCTGGACTATTTTGCAGCCGTTGTCAAACCAGTGCACATAACCGGCGTTGCGATACCGGGCCTCAGCGGGTCGAACGACCAGGCCTGGCGCGTTGCGGGCAAATGGCACAGGGAATGGGACCCATCGCTTCAAAGCGATTGGATTGAGCAGTTCTACAAAATCGCTCTTGGCAAACCCTTCGTCAATTCAATTACTTATTCGAACCTTGCCGACACCAACGAGATCGAGGTATTGGGCAGCGGCCTTTTGACAGAAGGTTTTGAGCCGAAAGAAACTTTCCATACTCTGGAAAAACTTCAGAAGCTTATTCTGACCAGGCAGAAAAAGGTGTAGTCGATACCATCTTGGAAAGTGCCTGGGCTATGGGTGCTGATATGACAACCGAAACCACTTTCGATAGGGACAGAACCGGCCAAAGGCAAGCGCAACTATTTGCATTCGTCGCCGCTGCAATAATATGTTGTGTGTTCTCAATACTGCTGACCGTCTCTTATTTTGGCCGGGCCGCCGGCGGTTGCAGCATTATCCTGGACGGCAGGATTAACCCCAACACAGCCGAGGCGGCAAGCCTGGTCAGGCTGCCAAACATAGGCCCCAAGCGGGCGGCGGCCATTGTCGAATATCGTGAAACTGCCGATTCAAAGGGGCCGGCATTTCACCGCACCGCTGATATGGAAAATATCAGGGGAATCGGTCCCAAAACCGCCGAGAAGATGCAGCCCTGGCTTTGCTTTGAGTAATACTATTTTGTCAAATTTAAATCTGTTAGTGAGCTAAAGTGAACTAAAGTGAGCTAAAGT
>CAZLWL010000193.1:0-2070 GCA_964563335.1 uncultured Pirellulales bacterium | reverse complement strand
CCAGCCGACCGGTGACTTCATTGTTAAGCATTGAATTGGACGAGTCCGCCATAGGTGGATAAATACTGAAGAAGCAGCCATGAGAATAATCGAAATACAGAAAGGATAATCAAAAAAGCTCCGCACCAGTGCGGCTGAGTTGTAATTTTGGGATATTGCAAAATGAGTGCTAAGTTATTCGCAGGTTTGGCGGTGTGTGTGTTTCTTTCTTTGCCGGTTATGGCACAGGAAGATAATGCCGGCGACCTGAATTCACTGTTCTCAAATCTGGATGTCCACGGCTTTTACGAAATACGCTCAGGATACCGCACCAGAAAAGACAAATACCAAAAAGACATGTCAATCATGGAACAGCGTCTGCAAATCGATTTATCATCATATCTGGACTGGGCGGATTTCAAATTCAAGGGCGACCTGTTCGGCGACCTGGTAACCGAGCAGGCCGACTTTGATATCCGCGAGGCATATCTGTCATCCAGCCCGTTTGGCTTTATGGATTTGAAAATCGGCAGGCAGATTTTGACCTGGGGCACAGGCGACCTTGTCTTTATCAATGACCTTTTCCCTAAAGACTGGCAGTCTTTCTTTATCGGAAGAGATACCGAATACTTAAAAGCCCCTTCCGATGCCCTCAAGGTAAGCCTCTTTGGCGATTTTGCAAATCTTGACGTTGTTTACACACCGCAGTTTGACTCGGACCGTTTCATAAGCGGCCGGCGCATATCATACTGGAATTCCAACCTTACAAGAATTGCCGGCCGCGATGCCATACAGCACGTTGATAAACCCGACCGCTGGTTCCGTGATGATGAGATTGCAATTCGCTTGTACAAGAATATCAACAATTATGAATACGCCCTTTATGCATACCGCGGCTACTGGAAAAGCCCCGGCGGACAGAACGCTACCGCTACAAAAGCAATATTTCCCGACTTAAATGTCTATGGCGCAAGTGTCCGAGGCAATATTGGTAAGGGCATCGGCAACCTGGAATTTGGATACTATGAATCAGATGACGACCAAAGCGGGAAAAACGGCAATACCAATAACTCTGAATGGCGGTTTCTTGTGGGCTATTCCCAGGAAATCGGCAAGGATTTTACAGCCGGCCTCCAATACTATATTGAGCACATGTTGGACTATAGTCAACATAATGACAGTTCTCCTTCAGGTCTAAGCCGTGACAGAGACAGGCACTTAATCACAGTTCGCCTGACAAAACTTTTAATGAATCAGAACCTGCGATGTTCATTATTCACATATTTTTCCCCCTCCGATAAGGACGTCTACATGAGGCCGAACATTAATTATAAGGTCAGCGATAATTTGGCCATTGAAGCCGGAGCAAACATTTTCTTTGGAGACTATCCAAGCACTTTCTTCGGCCAGTTCCAAAACAATACGAATATCTATACAGCGTTGCGATATAGCTTTTGAATATAAAAACTCCCCATTAAATCCGTTGCGCGCGCATAAATCCGCGCTCTTGTCAAACCAAAAATCGTAACACCTTCGCGCAGCGACACCGCATTGGAAGTTCGATGTTGAATATTCGATGTTCCTCCCCCTCTGTGGCCAATCCAAAAATATTAGTAGAATATTGAAAAAAGTGCTTGTAATTTGAAAATAATCGGGTATAATACGCAGACATCTGCCAGATGTCAGAGAACGAAGAACACAGGGCACAAGAGCACATCTACCCGTATACTACAATACCCACTCAGCCAATGCAACCATTTTCTTATCCCCACATCAAAAACACCATCCCGATTTTTCGGGGTTCCACCAACGCTATACGCTATACGACACACACTTCACGTTTGCCCCGCCCCAAATAGGTTTATCCCGCCCTTACTTTGATTTCAAAGTTAGTGCTGGGCCTCCGCCGTTTACCCCGCACTTACAAGGTTAGTGCTGGGGTAATTTGGTGTGGGGTCCTCTGGACTAACGCCATCTCACCGATTCACGAATCTCGAGAATCCAGCCCCGACAGGTCGGGATTTCGCTGCGCTCAACATCGAGTATCCAGCATCCGGCATCGAGTATCCAGCATCAAGCATCGAGTATCCA
>CAZLWL010000192.1:0-2300 GCA_964563335.1 uncultured Pirellulales bacterium | reverse complement strand
GACAAAAATAATTTGAATGTTGGGACTTGACAAAGGTCGTTCCATATCAGCCCTGTGTTTTACGCGGGATCTGTACTGCATCATTCGTCCGGGTGGCACCCTTGGAGCCTGTCCCGGGCTAAGACCCGGGGCCGAAGGCGAAAGGGGTGGTTTATTCCCTACAAAAGCGCGGCGGCGCAAGCCGCCCGATCCTGCGCGCAGACGAATGACGCGGCAATCTTAACAATAGTAAATATGGCTCTCATCCAATAAAGTTGGTGATGGAGGACACGGTACTTAATACAACCTTATGTCTTTCAAGGACTTAGGCTGATTCTCGGGCCATTAGCATATTAGGGCGTTTGTTTTCGCCGTAGTCCGCTTTCGCCGCCTTCACCCTTTGGGCGTAAGCCCTTGAGGCGGCGAAAGAAAGGCGAAGGCGAAAACCATTCGCCGGATCCGCAAGAGCCGTGCTCAACCAACTTTTTGGGAGTTGAACCAAAAAATAGAAAATTATAATCCGCTCTTTTAAAAGTTAATAGCGACGACCACCTTTCGCCTGGGTGCATCAACAGGGAACTTCGCCATCAAACTTCCACCCCGGTTTCGGCAACGAAGGCTTCAATGATTCGCGGCTCCACGTCTAATACTTCTTTGCCAAAGGTCTTAATATGAAAACGAATTGCCGACTTTATATCACAAAGCGCCTCTTCATAGGTATCCCCCTGCCCAACAACGACCACTTTGAGCCCCAATGGATACGCTACGTAACCATCAGGATGCTTCTCTACAACTACTTTAATCTGTCTCATGATAAATCCCTCATTTTTAACTACCAATAATATTAATCGTGATGGATTTATTTGTCAAGTCTTGAACGAAAAAAATCTTGGCTTTGCAATTGATTCCGCCACAGACCGGTCTTCGACATTGACTACTGGTTGAGATGGGGTATAAAGAAGCCATGTCAAAAGCTGCCATTTTATCCCTTTTGCAGCGGTGGCCGATAGTATTGTCACTGTGTGTGATTACACCGTTAGGGTTTTGGTTCAAGGCTTACAATGGGCCGGGCCGATGGTGGTTCAATGACTATGGCGGAGGCGTCGCATACGAGATATTCTGGTGCCTAATAGTGTTTTTCTTCTGGCCTAAGAAAAAAGACGCCGTAAAAATCGCAGTGGGCGTATTTGTTGTAACGTGCGCGCTGGAGACGCTTCAACTCTGGCATCCGGCCTTCCTGCAGCAAATCCGGTCCACATTTTCAGGTAAGGCTCTGTTAGGCACTACTTTTGTGTGGTGGGACTTTCCGCATTACATTCTGGGCAGCTTTATCGGCTGGCTTTGGATAACTTACATAGCCCGATTATCTGAACAATGCACACCAGCTAACAGTACAAAGACGATGGAAACAGGACCATGATTGAAATAAAAGACGGCATCGTTATTTCCGATGATGAATTTATCTTCAAGGCCTCACGCAGTCGCGGCCCGGGCGGGCAGAATGTAAACAAGGTCAGCACGAAAATTACGCTCTTTTTCGATGTATCGAATTGCCAAAGCCTTTCCGACAGCCAGAAAACGCGAATACTCAAGCGGCTTAGAACCAGGGCCGACAAAAACGGCGTCTTGCACATCGTCTCACAACGGCACAGGACACAGAGGGCAAATCGCCAGAAGGCTAAGGAGCGGCTCGTGGAGTTACTGGCAGGTGCCTTGGCGAAAAGGCCCATACGCAAAAAAACCAGGGTGCCAGCCTCGGCCGTACAGCGCCGATTAGACGAAAAAAAACAACGAAGCCTCTTGAAACAGCAGAGAATGGCCAAAAAAGGGTTTGGCGTTGGCTACGAGTTATAGTATAATGACTCCGTTGAGAATATCATTTTTTCGGGAGGCTTCAAATGTGCGAAAGTTGTGGTTGCGGTAGCCAAAAAAGTTTTGGCGACAAGGTCGCAGAGGTAATAGACTCCATTCGTCCGATGCTTCAAAACGACGGCGGCGACATTGAGTTGGTCGGCACCGACGAAGATAATAACGTTAAGGTTCGTCTGCAGGGCGCCTGCCGCGGATGTCCCGGCGCGGCGATGACGCTGAAGATGGGTGTGGAACGGCTTCTGAAAGAAAGAGTGCCGGAAGTCAAACAGGTGATAGCCGTGGATTAAAGGTGTGAAATTTTTTTCCGGCTCCTGCTAACACTTTAGCTAATATGGTGTTATGTCCATTTGTCATTCTGAAGAATCTCCGGCATACGTCAGATTGAGATTCTTCACCTTCGGCTACGCTCAGGGCTGATATGGAACGACCTTTGTCAAGTCCCAACATTC
>CAZLWL010000191.1:0-2337 GCA_964563335.1 uncultured Pirellulales bacterium | reverse complement strand
TTGAAACTCGCGAACAAGATGGGCTATCCGGTAATGATAAAGGCTGCTGCCGGTGGTGGCGGGCGGGGTATGAGAGTTGCGCATAACGATATCAGCTTTCGCGCTGCTTTCGGCGCAGCCCGTACCGAAGCAGAGGCTGCTTTTGGAGATTCAAGAGTCTATCTGGAAAAATGTATAGTTGAGCCCCGCCATGTGGAGGTGCAGGTAATAGCTGATAAAGAGGGTAATGCGTTGCACTTTTACGAAAGGGACTGCACAATTCAGCGAAGGCACCAAAAAATGATTGAAGAATCACCTTGTCCGGTGTTGGATGAACGTGACAGGGAAGAACTTTGCAAGGCCGCGTTGAGAATTATAAAAGAGGCCAAATATGTCAATGCCGCAACGATCGAATTTCTTTTGGACAAGGACAAGAAGTTTTACTTTATTGAGGCGAACACGCGAATCCAGGTCGAGCACCCGGTTACCGAAATGGTTACCGGCCATGATTTGATTAAGTGGCAGCTAAAAATCGCCAGCGGTCATACCATTAAATTTCGCCAGAAGAATATAAAGCATACTGGTGTGGCAATTGAGTGCCGAATCAACGCCGAAGACCCCGCAAATAATTTCGCTCCTTCTCCGGGCACGATTACCAAGTTAATTCTGCCCGGCGGTCCCTCCGTCAGAGTCGATACGCACGTTCATCAGGGCTGGACGGTCTCGCCAAGTTATGATTCGATGATTAGTAAACTTATCGTTCATCAAAGAACGCGAACGGAAGCCATTGCCACAATGAAAAGGGCTTTGCGGGAGTTTGTTATCGACCCAATCAAAACCACAATACCTGCCTGTCTGGATATCCTATCGCATAACCTTTTTGTCAAAAACAAGATTGATACCGGCTTCGTCGAACGAAACTTTTGAATTTAGTTGTTACAATGTTAGCAAATAGTTTTTACTAAGCAATGGATTTTGGAATAAGGAGGAACCGATGAGTTACTTACGGTCAATTGCAGGAGTGTTGATTGTCGTTATTACTTTATTGTCTGTATGTAAAGCAGAAACTTCCCGGGTTAAAGGCACAGCTTTCGTCATTGAGAAGTTTGCGCCGGGCGGAACAGCCGAGGACCTACAGTCGAACCACCTCAAGCTTATGCAAAAGGCTTTCGACAGCGAGCCTCAACACCGGCAGATGCAGAACGCAGTAACGGTTACTACTATTGACAAGCTCGCGCTTAACCGGGCGGTCGTTACCGGCATCGACGATTCCTTCTCCTGCAAGCTCGACGATTGGGCGGTAACCAATCAGAAGAAATCAGGTCGCTGCTGGATATTTGCCGGGACGAACCTTCTGCGCGTTGGCGCAATGAAAAAAATGGACCTCAAGGAATTCGAGTTCAGCCAGAGCTACGTCTTCTTCTGGGACAAAATCGAGCGTGCCAACTACTTCCTGGAGTCAATCATCGACACGGCTGACCGCCCGGACGGCGACCGAACGGTTGATTTCCTGCTGGCCAATGTGCTCGGCGACGGCGGACAGTGGAACATGTTCGTCAGCCTCGTCAGGAAGCATGGCTTGGTGCCCAAAACGGCTATGCCGGAGAGCGAAAGTTCCTCGAATAGCCGTATGATGAACAAGGCCCTTCAGGCCAAACTCCGTGAGGGTGCCAAGCGATTGCGTGACATGCATGCGAAAGGCGCCAGCGTTAAAAAATTACGGAAAGCCAAGCACGAGATACTTACCACTATTTATCGGATTCTGAGTATCCACATGGGCACGCCCCCAGCGCGTTTCGACTGGCAGTGGCGCGACAAGGATAACAAGTTTCACCGCGACGGGCTGATGACTGCCCAGGAGTTTGCTAAAAAATATGTAACCGTGGACTTGGACGAGTACGTTTGCCTGGTGCATGACCCACGGCCAAGCAGTCCGTTCGGTCGTACTTTTACCGTGGCTTACCTGGGCAATGTGGTCGGCGGTGAGCCGGTCAAGTATTTGAACGTTGACATTGATACGATGAAAAATATCGCTATGCGCACACTGCTTGACGGCAAGCCGGTGTGGTTTGGATGCGACTGCAGCCCGCAGATGGCCCGCGACATCGGACTGTGGGACGTCCGCCTGTTCGATTACGAGGGTGTTTACGACACGCAGTTTGCCTTGAATAAGGCCGACCGGCTTATCTACCACCAGAGCAGTATGAACCACGCTATGCTGTTTACAGGTGTGGATGTCGTCGATAGCAAGCCGCGCCGCTGGCGCGTAGAGAACAGTTGGAGCGACGACACCGGCAAGAAGGGCTTCTTTATTATGGACGACTCGTGGTTCGACGAGTTTATGTTCGAGATAGCAGC
>CAZLWL010000190.1:0-2353 GCA_964563335.1 uncultured Pirellulales bacterium | reverse complement strand
AAACAGTGTTAATATTGTCATCCCCGCGAAAGCGGGGACCCAGGCACTTATAAACAGTGTTAATCGGGGTTAATCCGTGTCTAAGAAATTTATTAAGAAAACGGTGTTAATCCGTGTCTAAAAACAAAAACGGTCAGTTTGAGTAATATAAAACCAACTCCGCGTTTTCAGCGCTCTCTGCGGTGAAATATCCGGGTTAAACGGCGACGCGTTTTGACGACAATTCGCCTCGCAAGGTCCTTCCACCGGCCCCGGAGACGCCCGCTCTGCTCAAGGTAGGCCTTGAAGAACCTCATCCGGTCCGTCAGGGTGATAATCTCGCTTTGCAGCATATTCACCTGCACCAGATTCTTTAACCGCAGCCGCTCAGGCAACAAGTTGAACTTTCTTGTTCGCTCATTATCGAGAAAGAAGAATTGCCACGTGGCCTCAGCACTCTTGACAAATATATTACCCGCACGCAGGTCACCGTGAAATATCCCCGCCCCGTGCATACGCCCGACTATTTCACCAAGCGCTCTAATCAACCGGCGTTTTCCACCCAACGCATCCGGCGAGCTGCCCTGCCATTTACCATCGAAGCAGGCATAGAGGTCCTCGGCGCCGTCCAGTTCGCAAGTTATCAAGAAATTCGACATGCACACCGGGCCGTACCTTCGCTCACCGACAGCCACTATCTCAGGTACGCAAAAGCCGTGCTCGGTCAGCATCAGCGACCCCCAAAAGGCACGCCTGGCCCGGCTGGGCCGAAAAAGGTGTTTCATGAAATCCCATGTTGACCGGAAAAAAAACTGTTTCAGGTAAAGCTTCTGACAGCGGCTCCCAAAACCGACCGAGCACTTGAATACGCACGCAAACTCCGACGCAGGCACCTCATCGAACGGTCCCCGGACACCGTCGATTTGCTCGCCCGGCGGCCACAGGCTGTGAACTGATGGTTTGCCAAAGTCGCTGCTGACGTGCAGTGTCCAGCCGCTAACGCGCGTTTTTTCAAAACGGATATGGTGGGCACGTCTGCTCATGACAGATGCAATCAGTAGCCGACAATCGCTATACCCAGACGATTGGCCAATTCAATCGTCTCGGGCTTGTCAATTATTACGACATTACCTTTCTGGAGTACGAGGCACTTGCCGCCGTTTTCGGCAAGACTGCTAATCGTATCGGCCCCAACGCAGGGCACATCGAATCGCATGTCCTGATTCGGCTTGGCTGCCTTAATGAGTGTCCAGTTGCCCTTCGGACACAGCTTGCCCGCACGCTCAATCATCTTGGCCGTGCCCTCGATTGCCTCAACGGCGATTACTTCTCTTTCCTTGACGGCAATAGCCTGGCCGATGTCAAGCTGGCCGAGTTTGCTGACAATTTCCCACCCGAACTCAATGTCCGCCTTTACAAATGGCCCCGGCTGGCACGCGCCCATTACGCCTTCTGTGGCGAGATGGTCTTTGCAATACATTATCGAGTCCTCCAGATAAATTTCGCCGCTGGCCAATTCATCAGCAAGGGCGCATAAAACAGTATCATTGCGCTTGTCTTTGCCTCGCAGACGCCAATACCAGATTCTAACAGCCCGCCAGTCAGGCAGATACCGCAAGATTCGCCACGGAGTGTAAATCCTTTTCTTGGCGACCCGACCGACCATTATCGTTGTGGTAACGCCATGTTTCTTAAGCTCCCTTATCCATCTGCCGACGCGAGCTAACGGCACCGTGCAGAAGACGCCCGTATGCTCCGCCAGAGCAGGCTCGGCATTATCCGCAAGACCAACACAAATAACTCTCAGCCCCGCACGCCTCGCGCCATCGGCAACGAGAAAAGGAAGTCTGCCCTGCCCGGCAATTAAACCAACCACATTTTCCATATTCTTCCCGTCTTGAACAGATGCTAACTTGTCATCCCAAGCCAGGTCGAGATACCCACGTCATCCCGAGCGAAACTTGTCATTTCGAGCGAAGCCGAGAAATCTATTAAAATAAGCCCGCGAAGCGGCTCCACGAAATATAAAATCTAAAATATACAATCTAAAATCTAAACTCCCGCGAAGCGATCCCATATCCATGTATTACTCTTCGCCGGCCTTTTCCAGCTCCCCAAGCCGTTTCTCAAGCTCGCGAATGCTCTTTCGCATCTCGGGCAGGTACTGCATCGAAGCATACACCCGCTTTGTTTTATTGGCCTCGATAGCCGGGGACCCGAGAATAGTAGCCCCGTCAGGTATATCATTGGCAACGCCGGACTGGGCTCCGATGGTAACCATATTACCAATCTTTATATGGCCCACAACGCCTACTTGTCCGGCGAGTACACAATGATGCCCCAACGTCGCTGAGCCTGAGATGCCGACCTGCGG
>CAZLWL010000189.1:0-2360 GCA_964563335.1 uncultured Pirellulales bacterium | reverse complement strand
TCTCGAAGAGCCAAAAGAAAGGCTTCAAGGCTGTCTTCCAGGCCGACACCTTCCCGGGCCAGGACAAGCTATATAAGGAAAAACTCCGTCCGCAATTCCACTTCTCATCCAAACGCGGCTGGAACAACGATTCAAATGGGATGATGTATTACAAGGGCGAGTACCACATGTTCTATCAGCACAATCCCTTTGGATGGAACTGGGGAAATATGACGTGGGGACACGCTATCAGCACGGACATGGTTCATTGGGTCGAACAAGGCGACAAGTTGCATCAAGACGAGTTTGGCATGATGTTCTCGGGCTCGGGTGTAGTTGACTGGAAGAATACGACGGGATTCCAGACCGGCGACGAGCCACCGCTGGTTTGCATCTATTCAAACGCCGGAGGCGACAATGCCTGGTCTAAAGGAAAACCCTTTACACAAGGCATCGCATACAGCAACGACCGGGGCCGCACCTGGACTAAGTACGAAGGGAACCCCGTGCAGGGACACTTGAGGAAGGCCAATCGCGACCCAAAGGTCATTTGGTGGGAACCCACGAACGAGTGGGTTATTGTGTTGTACTTAAGGGACGGCAAAATGGCCTTCTTCAGGTCACCGGACCTGAAACGGTGGGAACTCCAAAGCCTCCTTCAGTCATTCCACGAGTGCCCGGAATTGTTCCAGTTGGCTGTGGACGGAGACGAAGATAACAAGAAATGGATCCACTATGGCGCGCATGGCGAATACTTGATCGGCGACTTCGACGGAAGCACGTTCACACCGAAAACAGAAGGCATCCGCTACAACTACGGCAACTGTTTCTACGCTTCCCAGACCTTCAGCGACATTCCCGAAGACGATGGCCGGCGCATCCAGATTGCCTGGGGCCGGGTTGATTTGCCGGAAATGCCTTTCAACCAGATGATGACTTTTCCGGTATCATTAACTCTGAACTCGACCGATGAAGGGCTGCGAATGTTCGCGTATCCTGTTAAGGAAATCGAAAATATTCACGGCAAAAAGCACCAGTGGAAACACAAAGATATTAAGCCCGGCAAGAATCTCCTGGAAAAAGTGAAAGGGAATCTGTTCGACATAGAAGCCGAAATCGATGTGCGTGGTGCAGAGGAAGTAGGATTCGAGATAAACGGTTTCCCGATATCCTATAATGTCAAAAACAAGCGTCTGGTCGCCGGTAAGGGTAAGGAAGGCGACGAATTCAGTTCAGGTGAGACAATGGCGAAGCTTTCGCCTGTCGATGGAAAGATCAACCTCCGTATTCTCGTGGATCGACCGTCAATAGAGATTTATGCCAACAAAGGCCGAATTTATATGCCTATGCAGGCGATTCGCGACCTGGATAACAAGTCATTAAAAATCTACTCCAAAGGTGGAAACGCGCACATCGAGGAACTTACCGTTTATGAAGTAAAATCCATCTGGCCCTGAACAAGCCCGGCGCCAACCACTGATACGTGGGGGCAGGCGGACCCGGATTTACCGGCTCGACCGACACAGTCGGAAAAGGTTTTTATAAATCAGAAGCGAGCTAACAGAAATTAAGGAGAGTAAAAACATGATTGTAAAATCATTGCGATGCGTACTCGGACTCGCAGTTATTTTCATAGCTGGTGCGGCCTGCGCGGAGGAAAATATTCTGTTCGATAACTTTGAAAGATGGTGGGAGGATACTAAATGGATTGTCGAGGGCGAAGCATTTGGTGATGGACCAGCCAGTTCAGAAGGTGATTTAGAAATTACCGGCAGCCAGGGCGAACATTTTATGTACTCGGCTGGTAATGGCGGGGACGATTCTAAAGGATCGATTACGTCTCCGCCGTTCGAGATAGAGCGTAATTACATCAACTTCATGATTGGCGGGGGCGGTTTCGAGGGCCAAACGTGCATGAATCTTATTGTCGGTGGTGAAATTGTTCGCACAGCCACCGGACCCAATACAAAGGAAGGTGGAACCAAGGCGCTGGCGTGGCATGGGTGGGATGTAAAAAAATTGAAGGGCAAGAATGCTCGCATTCAGATTGTCGATAATCGCGAGGGTTTGTGGGGCTATATTGCGGTTGATTATATTTATCAAAGCAACTATGCCATGAAACCGGTTAGTGATGTTACCCGCAATTTCAGACTGGAAAAGAAATATCTGAATTTTCCGATAAATCACAGTTCGCCCGTGCGTGTGGCTCGCCTGCTCATCGATGGCAAGATTGTTCGCGAGTTTCGGATTAATCTGGCTGAGGGTAAGCCTGAGTTCTGGGTCTATTTAGAGATAGATGACTTCAGGGGCAACAAAGCAACCCTGTACATTGATCAGTTGAATGCGAATAATACCAAGGGATTTGATTCTGTTTTTCAGGC
>CAZLWL010000188.1:0-2361 GCA_964563335.1 uncultured Pirellulales bacterium | reverse complement strand
CAATTCAGAACGTGGATGTAAATGGTATTGCCCTTGTATGTGCTGGCGCCCCAGTTGCCCGGCTTAAATGGTCCGCCGCGGGTGGCGTAAATACTTCGATCGTACTTTTCCAGCCAATTTCCCATTTCTTTGAGTCTTGCGACCTGTCTCGGCTCGATTCTGCCATCCGGCATAGGCCCGACGTTGAACAGGAGATTGCCATCCCCACCAACAACTCGTACGAGTGTATCGATGCACTGCTTTAGAGATTTCATCTGGTCGTTAGGTTTCCATGCCCACTGCCGGCAGATTGTCATGCAGGTCTCCCAGGGACGGTCATTCTGGAATTTTCCGACTCTCTGTTCCGGCGTGTCATGGTCGGCGGGCAGCCCTGCCCTATTGTTGATGATAACGTGGGGCTGAAGCCGACGAATCATCCTGAACAGATTCTCCGAGTCCCAGTCTTCTGCCTTGCCGCCAAGGCCGTCGAACCAGATTATATCAATCTTGCCGTAGTTGCTGCAAATCTCCCGAAGCTGGCCGTGCAGAAACCTGATGTAACGCGGATGATTTTCCGTTCGATAGTCCGGGTGATACCAGTCAGGTGGGGAGTAATAGTAGCCGAGCTTTAATCCAGCCTTGTGACAGGCATCGGCTAATTCTTTCACGACATCGCGCTTGAACGGCGAGTTGGTAATCTTATATTCCGTTAATTGGCTGTCGAACATTGAAAAGCCATCGTGATGTTTGCTCGTAAACACCAGGTACTTCATACCGGCATCTTTTGCGGTTTGTACCCATTTGTCCGCATTGAACTTGACAGGGTTGAATTGTTTATAGAGATTGTCATAAATCTCTACTGGGATTGAGCCTGTAGATTTATCTTTCCGTCCTCGTCGTTCACCGCCGCGGGACCAGCCGATTTCTGTGCCCTTCAGACTGACCGGCCCCCAGTGGATAAACAGGCCGAATTTCATTTCACGCCACTGTTGTATGTCCTGCTTGTCGGCTTTTAAGAAATCCGCGGACCCTTTTAAGCTCTTGGCATTGACCTGCTCGATAGAACAGACCGTAAGTGAACACACCACCAATCCCAACCAAACTACAAGCGACCTTTTGACCCATTCATTTCTTAACATAATTCCAGCCCTTTCCATTTATTTATAGAATACGTGTTTACACAAAAACAATAATATAACAACAATATTCAATCAACTCAGATGCTGCACAGAGCCAACCGATAAGCATCTTTTGCCCTGCCACTCATCTTACCCTTCGCTGATGCGCGAGGGAGACGGCGAACGGCTACTGCTTGTCTTTGACAACCGGTGCGGTACTCTCAGCGCTCGTGATGCCCGGCGGCAATTCCATGATCCGGATATTGCGAAAGTGGATTTCAGCACCTTCGGACTCCAAACAGATGTAGCCTTTCTTGACCGCTGCATTGCTGATGCCGTTCACGAACTTGCCGTTCACCGACAGTTTAATGACACCGTCAACACACACAACAACGTATGTGTTCCACTGGCCTTTTCCTTTGCAGCGGTTCTCGATGGACTTGCTGCGACTGCCTCGGGGGTTGTCTGGTGTCGTCTTAAGTCCGCCTGTGCCGAAAACCTCGCCGTGGACATAGGCGTCCGTCGCATTGTGTTGAACCGCCCAATCCAGTTCAAGTATCTGAACCTCAACCCCCTTGGGTAACCGCTTACCCTTCTGCGGAATCCCTTCGCTCCACACAAAAACGCCGGAATTACCTCCTGCTTCCAGGTGCTTCCATTCAATGTGCAGGATGAAGTTCTCATACTGCTTTTCCGTGCGCATCACTCCGATAGGGCGTCCGCTGCATACGAGCGTGCGGTCGCGTACGGTCCAGGTGTCCTCGGCCGTATTCACATTGACCCATCCCGACAGGTCCCTGCCGTTAAAGAGCTCGCGGAACTGCAGTGGTCCCGCAGCTCGCGCCAGGCAGTCTCCGCACAGCAGCACAACTGTGATGTACATCAGTACCTTTGCTTGTGTTTTCATGGTCTTTTCTCCATCTTCATTTTTATTTCAGAATAGAATACGTGTTTACATAAAAATAATATAACGGAAAAAGACAAGAAATGAAACCTAATGTTTGCTTTTTTACGGCGGAAGATTGAGCAGAGTCTAACGTAAAAACACTCTATAATGCCTGCAAATACGGTATGTTACTGTTTGACGATAGTGGTATGACCAGCGTCGAACATTCTTACGCCGCCGGTATCTAATTGGAGGATTAGGCCTTTTTCGGGCTCTATTCCGATGCAATTGCCGGAAAATTCCTGGCTGTTATAGATGAGCTGTACCCTGTGGCCTAATTGAACGCTCAGGTTACGCCATTGGTCTATTACTCTTTCG
>CAZLWL010000187.1:0-2402 GCA_964563335.1 uncultured Pirellulales bacterium | reverse complement strand
TGGGCGAAAATCGAGGTTGTTACTGATTAGCGGGATCGTATATGGTTGATGTAGAGTCATCTGGTGCGGGAGTGCACCTGCATGACTCGATTAGGGGATAGCGTGTATTGGGCTGTCTAATCTGAGAGTAAAGAAAGCTATGAGACATCGACACGGAAAGGAAATTGGCGTGGTGAGTCGTTACGTTGTTGTGGCGACTATTGTCTGGGCCATGTCGATGTCGTCATTTGTGATGGCAGACAATGTTGATACGAAGCGCGACCGGTATCTGCTACTTGATTCGCGAATAATTGAAGATACCGAGAACGTGCACATTACCGTCGGCACGGTGCAGAAGGACGAGAACAATCCCCTCTTCAAAGAAGACAAGCCATGGGAACCTCGTTTCGACAATCCATATTGCAGCGTCATATTTGATGAAGAAGAAAAGATCTACAAGTGCTGGTACAGCATATTCATCAAATCCGGTGGGGAAGGCGATTCCCCTGGTGAGGGCCTGCCATCCGACAAGCGGGCCTGGGTCAACTGGACAGAGGGCGAACGGGACTTTGGGTTTTGTTACGCCACGTCCAGGGATGGCATCGGCTGGGAGAAACCCGAGCTTGGCATTATTGATTTCAACGGCAGCAAGAAGAACAATATTGTCATAGAATTCGAACATGGCGTAACGGTCATTAAGGACCTGCATGAAACCGACCCGCAGAAGCGCTATAAGGCTATTCATCCTATGACGGAGGACAGCGCAGTTTGGTTCTCTCCGGACGGCATTCACTGGGGGGAGAAAATTGACATTGGCCCCATGGATGATGGTGACACGAACAATTGTGTGTGGTGGGACCCGGACCTCAACAAGTATGTGATCATCACACGTCACTGGGGCGGGGCAAACACCTCGGGACGCTACGGCAGCGGTGGGCATCGGCAGAAAGTCAGGAGCGTGTCGTCGGACTTCCTGAAATGGTCAAAACCGAAGCTTGTCATTGAGGGGCTTAACCTGCGCATGCAGATTCACGACATGCCCGTGGTCCGTCACGCCGGTGTTTACCTGGGAATGGTCGGACTGTTTGATATCGAGGCAAGCAAACAGTGGTGCGAACTGGCATGGAGCCCGGACAGCATCGAATGGCACAGGATCCAGCCTGGCACGCCGCTGATTCCCAACGGCCCGGTCATGGGAGACTATGATTGGGGCTGCATCTTCGCTTCCGTACCACTTATCGCCAAAGACAAGATACGCATGTACTACGGCGCCAACGACGGCCGATTCATGGCGTGGCGTAACGGATACTTCTGCCTGGCATGGTTGCGGGCGGACGGTTTCGCAGGCTACGAGCAAATTACCGGAGGGAGCAACAAAACGGGTTCGATCACAACCAAGCCTGTTTCAGTTGTCGCCGGTTCGCTTTGCATAAGTGCCGACGTTGCACCGTCGGGTTATGTCAAAGTAACGGCCCTCGATGAAGACAATGAGAAACTGGCTGAAGGCGAATTGATAACGAAAACCGTGACGGACGCCCGGATTCGGTGGAAGGACGGATTTTCATTGAGGAAACTCAAGGGAAAGAAAATCAAGTTGGGGTTCGAACTGAGAGAGTCAAAGCTATACTCGTTCAGTTTTGAATAGATTGTAAAAGATAGGGTAACGTGTTGTAAACTATTGGGCTGTCTTAATTATTGAAAGGAAATAAAATGATGAGACGAATGCATTATGTTATGTTTTTAGCGGCGATTCTAATATTGTTGGCTCCTGCCGCAAATGTAGAGGCAAAGGACAGAGCCATCACTCACAAGGAGCTGATGGATAAAGTGTCGGGATACTGGATTGGACAGCTCCTGGGCAACTACATGGGTTTCCCGTTTGAGAATAACTGGGTGGATGAACCGGTACCTTTGTTCGTGGACCGAATCTATACCTACAAGGACGATAAGAAGCTCAGGATAGCCGATTACAACCGAAAAGGATTTATTCCCATCATGTGTGATTCGGTTCACGGGGCCTGGTCCGACGATGATACGGATATTGAGTTTGTTACGTTGCACGCGGTTGAGAAATACGGGCTGGATATCACCTATCCGGAGATTACCGGGATGTGGAAGAAGCACATCAACGACCACATCTGGTGCGCGAACCGGTTTGCCCGAGACTTGATGAGCAAGGGGCTTGTCGCCCCCGACACAGGGCGAAAGGAGAACAACGAGGAATGGTTCCAGATTGATCCTCAGTTAGTCAACGAAATCTGGAGCGTCTTTTATCCGGGTATGACAAAACTCGCCGCCAAACGGGCTGAATGGGGCGCACGGATAACTAACGACGACTGGGGGACACACCCAACCATTGCCTATGGGGTCATGATCAGCGCGGCCTTCTTCGAAAAAGACGTCGAGAAACTCGTCCAGATGGC
>CAZLWL010000186.1:0-2673 GCA_964563335.1 uncultured Pirellulales bacterium | reverse complement strand
AAAAATTGAGTTGAAAAACAGTAAAATAAGTAAGCCAGAAAATAATTTCACACCCTTTTGAAGTCCGGCGCATTTTCCCTTTCTCTTGCAAACCATCCTCTCTTATAATGCCGCAATTGTGGATGAGTTCAATCAGTTAATCCTGCAGAAAGATATTTTGGTTAAAAGACAGCGAATAATATTAGCCGGCCGGGTGCAGGGCGTTGGGTGCCGGCCGTTTATATACACAATCGCCTCGCAGCTTAAGCTGACGGGGATGGTATACAACGATACTACCGGCGTTGTTATTGAAGTCCAGGGAGCAAATCAGAAAATAACTGAATTCCTCGACCGGTTGCAGACACATAACGAAAAACCCGCGCTTCTGGAGATAGTTTCGTTGGGAGCCGGAGAAATCCCCCTCGTTGAGAATGAGAGGACATTTGTGATACAAACAAGTGATGCTGCGGGCGCGCCGCTTTCCCAGGTTACGCCCGACACGGCCACATGCCGGGATTGTCTTAATGAAATGGCTGATGCCGACGATTTCCGACATCGGTATCCTTTTATCAACTGCACCAACTGTGGCCCACGATATTCGATAGTCAAAGCCATACCGTATGACAGGCCCAATACCACCATGAGCGTTTTCGAAATGTGCTCTAAGTGTCGCTCCCAATACGAGGATGTTGCCGACAGGCGCTTTCACGCTCAGCCGGTGGCGTGCCCCAAATGTGGACCCAATATCCGGTTCACGGACAATACCGGCGCCTGCATCGAAACCGACAACAACGCAGTGATTGCAAAGACTGCGCAAATGCTTCGTGCCGGTAAGATAGTCGGTATTAAGGGTATCGGTGGATTTCACCTGGCCGTCGATGCCTTGAATGACAAGGCAGTATCGCGACTCCGCCGGCGTAAACACAGGGACCACAAGCCCTTTGCAATGATGGCACCTTCAATTAAAGAAATCGCCGAATATGCAATTGTAGATGAGACCGCCAAGGAGCTGTTGGCAAGTCCGCAAAGCCCTATTGTGCTGCTGCCGCAAAAACCGAATAGCGGTATTGCGCCATCCGTGGCCCAAGGGGTAAACACCTTCGGCTTTATGCTCTGCTATGCACCGCTTCATCACTTGCTCTTTGGGGCTGAGCAGATAGAGGTCCTGGTGATGACAAGCGGCAACATCTCCGATGAGCCGCTGATATGCGACAACGATGAGGCCACCGAAAGGCTCGGCGACGTAGCCGATGCGTTTTTGATGAACGACCGCCAAATCTACCGGCGGATTGACGACTCGGTCGTGCACATCATTGACAATAAGCCTGCGTTCCTGAGACGTGCAAAGGGTTATGTACCTGGGCCGATCTACTTAGATCAAGGTTGTGCAGAGGATATCTTCGCTGTCGGTTCCGACCTGAAAAATACCTTCTGCTTCGTCAAGCAAAATCAACTGATTCTCAGCGAGCACATCGGCGACCTTGAAGATGGTCTTGTATACAAGCACTATGTACGTTCAGTAAAACATCTGCAGAGACTGTTTGAAGTCGAGCCAAAGGTGGTTGTCTGCGACCTTCATCCGGGATATCTTTCCACACAATATGCCGAATCGCTCAAGCCCGACAGGCTAATCAGGGTTCAGCACCACTGGGCACACATCGCCTCGGTCCTGGCTGAGAATAAGTTTGCCGGCAGAGTCATCGCCCTTGCTGCCGATGGCACCGGATTCGGAACGGATGGGGCCATTTGGGGTTGTGAGTGCCTCATAGCTTCGCTGACTGATTTCGAGCGATTCGGACAACTGGCCTACTACCCGCTGCCCGGCGCCGACAGGGCCGGCAAGGAGGCCATAAGACCGATTCTTGGACTTCTTAGTGGAGACAACTCAGATTACCTTAACGAGTATCAATGGCTCCTTGAAACGATAGAACCGGACGCTGAGAAAGTGCATGTGATAGCGGACCAACTTGAAAAGGGCCTCAATACTGTCCAGACCTCCAGCCTTGGCAGATTGTTTGACGCGGTTGCGGCTTTGTTGGGACTTGGCTCTTATAATCATTTCGAGGCCCAGCTTCCGATGGCCCTTGAGGCAATAGCGGCCCCCGGCGTCAGCGACGCGTATGACATCCAGATAACAGATGCCCCAGATAAAACATTACAGCTTGATTTTCGTATTATGATAGGCCAAATAATTGAAGATACCGGAAAGGGTCAGCAGCCGGGGGTCATCTCGGCAAAGTTCCACAATGGCGTCGCCAAGGGCCTTTTAGGCCTTGCGCTCAAGGCGAGGGAAAAGTATCGTCTGGAGACAGTCGCACTGAGCGGCGGGGTGTTTTGCAACCGCCATTTGACGAATCGCTTAATTAGCAGGTTGAAACAGGAGGGTTTTTGCGTATTATTTAATAGAGATGTGCCTGCCAATGACGGTGGGATTGCATTAGGGCAGGCTGCGATAGTTTCGTCGCTCGTCGCTCGGGACTCGGGTTTCGTGACTAATCGAGAGACGGTTTAGGATTTTTTTTCGGATAACGATAGAAAATGTACAAGGAACATCCAGTATTTGAACCGCCTGAAAAGAATGCCAAGCCCGGATTTGGCAGATGAACTTCGAAAGAGTAAATTTTTGATTGTTAGAAGAGAATTTTGTAAAATTGTTGGTGTTGTGCGGAGAAAATCATGCTTGTTAATCGTTTA
>CAZLWL010000185.1:0-2687 GCA_964563335.1 uncultured Pirellulales bacterium | reverse complement strand
CGCTCATGGAAAGCTGCCAGGTCAACCTCATCCTCCGCTAGAGAGAATCGGACCGCTTCGGCAACCAATTCCGACATAGAATGTTCCGTCTGGGCTGCCTTGATTCGCAGGGCGTGATGCAAGCCGGAATCCAGATAAATTGTCGTTCTTTTTGTGTTACTTTTCATGTCATTACCTTTCTGTTAGCATTATAACATTAAAATGTCTTGATGTCAAGATGTTTCTAAAATATCTTTGGGATACGATGTTCCTTTCCCATCATAGAAATCTGAAAATTGTGTTGCAATTGCATTTCGGGTCGATATAATACACGGGTATTCGTTTGTTTTGGAGACCTGTGAAGTGAAAAAAGACATACATCCTGAATATCATACCGTAAGGGTGCATTGCGGCTGTGGCAATACGTTCGAGACGCGCAGTACGGCCAAGGAAATCCATGCCGAGATATGCTCTATGTGCCATCCGTTTTATACGGGCAAGCAGAAATACGTGGATACTGCTGGGAGAATCGAACGTTTCCAGAAGAAATATGGCAAGGATTACCTCAAAAAGACCGCCACTGACAAGAAACAGTAGCTATTCCTAAGTTTACAATTTACGCTGTTGGGCATTGTACCATTTCCAATCCGGCAGCGTAATTTTTTTGTGTAAATCGTTCCGGTAGGGTCATCCGAGTCCCGGCGCGCCGGGAAGGAATCTGTTTTAAATAGATCCCTCCACTTCGCGATGCTGCGCATCGCTTCGGTCGGGATGACAACGGTGGCAAGATAGTAGTTTGTCGTTCGTAGTTCATAGAAGTCAACTTATAACAGGCAAGGATGACGGGGATATAAATTATGTCCGAAGAGGATAAGAGTATGTTAGCCAAGCTCGATGAGCTGGATGGGCGATATGCCGAGATTGAGCGGCAGATAAGCGACCCGGCTGTGGCGAGCGATGCGGACAGATTCATACCACTCAGTAAGGAGCAGGGTAAGCTAAAGCCGATTGTCGCCAGGTATCGCGAATATAAGGGTGTGCTGGCCGGCATTGCGGACGCCCGGAGTCTGTTAGCCGATGAGAAGCTGGAGGCCGATTTTCGGTCGTTGGCCGAGGAGGAGATAAGAGAGTTGAGTGAGAAGAAGGAGCGGCTGTTGGAGGAAATCAAAGACAGCCTCGTGATGGCCGACGATGCGGCGGTTGGGTCGGTGATTATGGAGATCCGGCCGGGGACGGGTGGTGACGAGGCGTCTCTCTTTGTGCGGGACCTTTACAATATGTACATGAAGTATGCTGAGCGGCGCGGGTGGAAGGTGGAGATGCTTCAGTTTTCGACGACCGAGAAGGGGGGATTTCGAGAGGTGATAATGAATGTGAAGGGGCCGGCGGTATGGGCCCAGTTGGGCTACGAAGGGGGCGGGCACCGAGTGCAGAGAGTGCCGGAGACGGAATCGCAGGGCAGGGTGCATACATCGGCGGCGACGGTGGCGGTACTGCCTGAGCCGGAAGAAATCGATGTCGAGATAAAACCCGACGATGTGATAGAGCATGTGAGCCGTGCGAGCGGGCCGGGCGGACAGAGCGTGAATAAGTTGAGTAGCGCGATAAAGCTGGAACATGTGCCGACGGGGATTACGGTGAGTATGCGGGACGAGAAGAGCCAGCACAAGAACCGTGCGAAGGCGTGGCGGATACTGCGGAGTCGAATTTATGAGATGCACAGACGCAAGGAAAGGGAGCAGCGGGACAAGCAGCGAAGGACGATGATTGGGTCGGGTGACAGGTCGCAAAAAGTGAGGACTTACAATTTCCCTCAAAATCGGGTGACGGACCACCGGATTAATCTTTCGCTTTACAGCCTTGACAAGGTAATGTTGGGCGATATGGATGAGATTGTGGGGGCACTTCAGGACCACGACAAGCAGCAGAGGCTGGAGAATTTCTAAAGAGCACACGTCAAAAAATGAGGGGAAAATTTTACCCAGATTAACATATCCGGAGGGTTCTGGTCGGTTAATTTTAGTCAAAACGGAGTCTATAGCTTTAGCTAATTGGAAGCAAGTACGTTGATGTTGGACATGAAATGGAGGGTGAAATTGGGTTTGATTGGGTTTGTTTTCTGCACATCTGCGAAGTCGTATATTTTCATATTCCTTTGTTAATACTTTATTTACGTTCATTTGGGCATTCCGCAAATTGGGTTTGTATTGCATATAAATAGTTCGTAGTTCGTTGTTCTTGGTTCGTATAGCGTGCGGCGAAACTCGAAATAAGAACCCCGATAAATCGGGATGTAAGCATGTCGAAATACGAAAGTCCCTTAAGGGCCGAAGGTATAGAAGAATATCGAATAGCAAAATTCAAATGCTCCAAACGAGGTTTAATAGATCATTTGACTGGATCCGTTCGACTTCCCCTTCGGCTGCGCTCAGGGCTGAAGGCTAGTTCAGGACAGGTTTTCTATTTTCTATTTACGATTGGGATTGAGATTGCCGCGGCGGAGAGGACTCCGCCCGGAGGACGGGGCTAAACGTGAGGGAATCGCTTCGCACGAGGCTACGGCGGACACGTTTCGCCATTTTCGTTGTTCGTGAATCGTGAATGGTGTCTCGTTAGCGTGAAAGCCTGCCCGGCGGGCAGGGCTAAATATAGATTTGGTATGCATGGCATACCCTACCTTTGCACGGCCAAACAATCCATTCGACTCC
>CAZLWL010000184.1:1375-2707 GCA_964563335.1 uncultured Pirellulales bacterium | reverse complement strand
CGGCGAGTACACAATGATGCCCCAACGTCGCTGAGCCTGAGATGCCGACCTGCGGAACCAATAGGCAGTGCGGCCCTATCTTGGCACCGTGACCAATCGCAACCATATCGCCAACCTTGGTCCCCTTACCGATAATTGTATCACCTAACGTCGCCCGCTCAATCGTACAGCACGCCCCTATCTCGACATCATCTTCTAATACGACCCTTCCAATTTGCGGAATCTTATGATGCTCACCTTTGTGCGTGGCAAAGCCGTAACCATCTTCACCGATAGCGGCGTTGGCGTGTATGATGACCCGGCTGCCGACCTCACACCCATCATAGATAACAGCGTTCGGATATACGATGCAGTCATCACCCATCTTCACATCCGGCCCGACAAATGCCCCGGAGTAAATACAGCAATTCTTTCCTACCCGCGCCCCATCACTGATTACCGCAAAATCGTAAATGTTACAGTTCACACCTAATCTTGCCGTTTTTGCAATCGACGCCCGCTCACTGACACCGACCTTTTTATGTTTTCGATGGCCGTGAAGCAGAACCACGATTTGCATAAAGGCATAGTACGGGTCCTCTGCAATCAGAAGTGCAGTATCCGTCTCGACCGGCTTTGCCACAATCACGGCACTTGCCTTGGTGGTTTTTAGCAGCGGCTCATACTTCTTATTGCTCAAGAAGGTGATTTCACCCACGCCGGCCTCTTCCAGCGTCGAGACCCCTTTTATTACTATTTGGCCGTCGCCGCGAACCTCACCGCCGACTTGCTCAGCCAATTCTTTTAGACTCTTACCATGCATTGATATAGTCCTCACCGCAAAAACAGCTTATCGCCCAGGATTATACCAGCAAACTGATATTCGTCAATTGTCTAAAACTCATCTTGGCATTCTTGCACACCGGGTATAAGACAGGGCCGGGAGCGTCAGCGACCGGTAATAAGCAAAAATGTAGGCTATGCTGTGCATACCACAGTCCTATTTAGCCCCGCCCGCCGGGCGGGGTTACTTTCCGCTGTTTCACCATCTAACCCTCAAACCTTCTGACCAACTCACCAACTCACCTATTGAGCGCAGCGAAATCCGCCTCTGGCGGTCGGTCGCAGCCTTTTCGCCGTAGGCGAAAGGGATGAAAAGTATGGAAAAGGTGGACTTGTACGTTCCGCCCAAAGTGGGTCGTCACCGCTTTCTAATAGAAGAAAGGAATAAATTTTGATTGGCCAAATTCAAACAAGACGCGACTTTCTAAAGGCCCTGAGTTGGGGCGCAGCAGCGTTAGCCGTTCAGGGCTGCGCCGAAGCATCTAAGCAACTCGTAAGCAGGTCTGCCGA
>CAZLWL010000184.1:0-1275 GCA_964563335.1 uncultured Pirellulales bacterium | reverse complement strand
TGCCGAACAGGGAGTAAGTTTTACAGATGCGCATTCACCCTCGTCCGTTTGCACGCCGACACGGTATGGTGTTTTGACGGGCCGATACTGTTGGCGAAGCCGATTGAAACGTGGTGTATTCGGCGGGTTTAACCGTCCGCTTATAGAAAAAGACCGCCTGACCGTTGCCTCTTTGCTGAAGCAGCATGGGTACGGTACTGCTTGTATCGGAAAGTGGCACCTCGGCATGAACTGGACATTAAAAGCCGGTGCCAGCGGACAGAATGATGACACGATTGATTTTGCCAAGCCAGCCATCAGCGGCCCGACCGAACTCGGCTTCGACCGTTTCTTCGGCACATCGGCATGCACGACAGACGACCCGCCTTTCTGCTTCATAGACGACCACCGCACGGTCGGCGTGCTAAATGCGGTGAGTGGACAGGACCACGCCGGCGAGGGCCGAACATTGTTAATGGTCCCCGGTTGGCGACATGAGGACGCCGATACGAGATTCACAGCCGAAGCGATTGACTTTATCGAAAAGCACGTCAAAAAAAGACCGAATAATCCTTTCTTCTTGTATTGCCCTGTTTCAGTTCCGCACATTCCGTGGTTACCGCCGGATTTTGTAAAAGGCAAAAGCCAGGCCGGCCCGCGCGGCGACCAGGTAGTGCTAATGGACTGGATTGTTGGCCAGACAGTCAAAACCTTAGACAAACTGAACATCGCCGACAACACGCTGCTGGTCTTCACGAGTGACAACGGCCCGCGCGAAGGCGTCAACGGCCACAAATCCGCCGGTCCGTTGCGCGGTTACAAAGGCGAAATATGGGAAGGCGGCCACCGCATACCGTTTGTCGCCCGCTGGCCCGGCAAGATCAAACCGGGCTCGACCAGTACGCAGGTTTCCTGCCTCACGGACCTGATGGCAACATGCGCAGCGATTGTCGGCGTTGACCTGCCCACCGATGCAGGCCAGGATAGCTACAATATGCTTCCGGCCCTTTTGGGCGAAAAACTTGATGCCCCCATTCGCCAGGCAATCGTACACCATTCCGGCGCAGGAGTCTTTGCTATTCGACAAGGCAACTGGAAACTCATTCTCGAAAGCAAAGGCGCTGGATATCACGACGGGCCGCCCAAACCCGGCGCACCCGGACAGTTATACAATCTGGCCGATGACCCATACGAAACCAACGACCTGTGGAGCAAGCGCCCACAAATAGTAAAGCGTTTAAGAGTCCACTCTAAAAAGGTTGCACGTAAAAGGCTAAAGATATTGCGGTCTGAAGT
>CAZLWL010000183.1:0-2793 GCA_964563335.1 uncultured Pirellulales bacterium | reverse complement strand
AATTCTTTTATATTTACCGGCCAGACATTGGCAAAAATACTACGTGTTACTACACATACTGTCTTTTTATTCGGAGAAAGGCCCGTTTTCTCATACAGTTGTCGTTTTTCTGTGTGCGATTTTGACTTTATGACTTTCTCATTAATCGGTGAACCTGTTACGACGATTGGGGCACTGTCAATTTTGAAGCGTTGGGCGAGTTGCCGTATCATTGCTCGGCCCCAGGCCAAATACAAATCGCCGTGCGGCTGGAACTCTTCAATGTCGCCCACATAGCCGTGCGGACAGTCAACTGTAAGAATCCCCTTTTTCTTTGCCGCTTCAGTAAACACGCGAACATTAGATGAAGCCATTTCACATGTCAGAACGACATCGGGGTCCATAACCCGAAGGGCTTCAAATGCCTTTTGAACGACTGCCGGCAGTTGTATAAGGCTGTTCCAAATAAACGTCCAGTGAAAATTAAGGTGCGGATTCTTCAATATGTGCTTGTCCTGGATCTGTTCGCGAGATTTATTCCACCGGTCAAAGGCCTCCAGAATGCGCCTTTGAGTCTGCACATACTCCACGCTTTGATTGTAAATTGAGAAGTCCGCAACACTCACAAAACGGGTGTTCTGAGGTAACTGGAAGCCCGCCCGCTTGTTGCCCTGCTCGATTGACCTGCTCAAATTCAATAATAACCCTTCACTGCCGGTCTGATTGTTCCACGCCTGAACAAAGGGGTGCAGAATGATCAGATGAAACGGGCTGCCAACGGCGATAAGTTTCGAAGAGTCCTCATTTTCCCAGCAATCGAAAGCGAAAATCCGGTTTCCAACTTGACCCGGATTAACCGCTTTGGGGGGTTCGGGCTCAGAAGGTGCAACCTCAAACGATATACGTTCAATCCCTATGCCCCTTTTATATGCTTCCCACAATAATACTCCTTCAAAGACTCCGCTTTTGTTATTCGCCCGTTCACCAGCCCAACACGGTTTGTCGCACTGGCCAATCACAATGACGTGCCTGACGGCGTACTCCTGAAGAATTCTTTCGAGTATCGTCTGTGAGCGAACGATCTGGCGGAAAAAGTGGGTATGCTCCAGCCGGATAAGCTCTGCAAGATTAATCCCTTCGTACACTAACGACTGCTCAATAGGCCGGTACCAGCCGTCCCGCAGGGATAAGGCCTCATCTTCAATCTTCATCCAATCATCACCACCAACAAAATCACCCGCCCACAACACTGCTTTGCTGTCAGAGGCCAGTTCGTACCATACCTGAGGGTCAACTGTAAGATACAGAGTCCGTGGCGTCAGAGCATGCGACATCTTTTGCCGGATAAACTGAAGCTGCTGCTCATTTTTTACATAAATTAGAGAACCCATAATTACCTTTGCCTATTGTCATATCTCGAACAGGTTTCCTGATGACACAAGTTGTCCCATAAATTCGGATATCTACATCGGACATTTCTTTGAACCTTCCCTTCAAATGCTTGCGAAAACCGGCCGGCACAGGAACTAAATCCTTAGTACCATGGAAAAGCAGAACCTCAAAACCGGCTTGCTCGACACATCTCCTTATTTCACTGTGACGCAGACGATTGCATACACCATCCGACCAGTCATCGTCTTCCGCAAGAAACGACCAGTAGTGATATTTGTCTGGATTTGCATAATACCTGTGGTCCACCAGGTCTATGACGTGACACGCTATTCCGCCCGGAGACATCATCCTTTTGATTTCCGACAACGCTTTCGGGAAATCCAAAAAATGCTCCAACACAGCTCTTGAGGACATGAAATCTACTAAATCGGCCGGGATATTATTTGTATAGATATCATCGACCACGTGTTCCATTGGCAGGCCGGCTATTCCCCTTTTCAAGTCACCTGCCTTCAGAGCAGGGATATTGAACTTATGAATATTGTTTAGGAAATCCTGAGTCAGGACAAAATTTTTCGGCTTTGTTTCTACACTCATCATACTGTCTCGCATATCTATTCGACAAAGATGAACCGTCTAACCATACAAACCATCAATTAAGCTGGAGAAGTCGTCAGAACCCGCACATTTGGCTGTGAGAGCTTCGGCAGCCGTTCTCTGACAAATCGAAGCTGTGCCTCTCATTTTTTATAAAAAGCAAGCAACTCATCAGCCTTTGGGCCTTTTCATGTCCATTTCTTGATTTCGTACCAAAATATCACACCAAAACCTGGGCGCACCATGTGTCCGCACTACCAGATGAGCAATAGCTGTGCCAGTACAGCCTAATGGCCGATTTTGGGCATTATAGCCGTTTTTGTGCCAAAAACGGCGGTTTCGTGGAGATAACCAGACTCACGTTCACAGAGCGTGTATGTATTCCAGACGAGATGTTAAAATATACACAGTTCGACCAGACTGCCCACAACGATTTGTCGGAAAACGCTTGCAAAATGATGGAAAGTTTTTTCAAATAAGTAAAGATAAGTGTTTCTTGAAGCTCTGTGCTAAAAGGGCTGATACAATAAACAGAACCTGAAATCTATGGATTGGAAGCAGTTTGCATGGAAGTAGGGACGATTATCCTCTGCCGGCTGGACTCGACAAGACTGCCGGGTAAAGTCCTCAGAACTGCAAGGGGCAAGCCACTTCTGTGGTACATCATATCACGATGTCAGGAACTGAAGACACCCGCCGATAGCATAATCGTGGCAACCAGCGCCAGGAAGGTTGATGACCCAATTGCGGATTACTGCAGGCAAGAGAACGTCAGGGTATTTCGTGGTTCTGCCGACGACGTTGCCGACCGGATAATCAAGTGTT
>CAZLWL010000182.1:0-2811 GCA_964563335.1 uncultured Pirellulales bacterium | reverse complement strand
CGCCGGGATAAAAAAAGTGAAAGGTTCGAGTCAAGCGTCAAATCTTATTACATCCAGTTTCACAACCGCTTTTTCAAGTTTTGCGCTGCGTGAACCTTTCACCAATACTATATCGTCACGCTGCACGAATCTTGACAAATTATTACACAGCTCATCTGTGTTTTTGAAAACAAACGCCTTGAAATCTTCGTCGCAGGCGATTGTCTTCGCCTCCTCGGCGACCACATCTGCAAAATCTCCCGCGGCCAGAAGCACTTCGACCCCGCTTTCGGCCACTAATTTGCCGAGTTGGCGATGCAGGTTCCGGCTCTGGGGGCCTAATTCAGCCATCGTCCCGCAGATAAATACCTTTCTGTGGCCGGCGCCGACTTGCGATAAGCAATCCAGCGCGTTTGCCATCGACACCGGATTAGCATTGTAGCAGTCATTGATAATCGTTATCGGACCGGCCGTCTGGATTTGAAGCCGCATATCAATAGCTTCAAATGTGCTTATCGCCTCGGCAAAGTCTTCAATGCTGATATCAAACTGTCTGCATATCGCCCACGCCACAAGTGCATTTGAAAGGTTAGCCTCGCCTGCTAACGGTACTGAAATCCTGGTTTTTTCAATTGTCAGCTCACCGCTACGACCTTTGCTGACCAGATTCCGGCCTCTAATATCGCAGCCGGCAAATCGGCCAAAAGTTGTGAAATCATTTGTAATAGTACGGCAATGGCTGACGAGGTCTTCGAAGTCGCCGTTTATGAGCACCATACCGCCGGCTCTCAAGCCTTCAACGATAGACGCCTTTTCCTTTATTATCGCCTCAGTACTGCCAAACCCTTCCAGATGAGCAGGATAAATATTAGTAACCACCGCAATATCAGGTGCCCCAATCCCGGAAAGCCGCGACACCTCACCGGGTGCGTTACTGCCTATCTCAACAATCACAATCTCATGGTTTTCATCAGCCGACAGAATCGTCAAAGGCAGCCCGATAGCATTGTTAAAGCTCTTCGGCGCCTGCATGCAGCTAAAGTGCCTCCTTAAAACGTGGTGCGCCATCTCTCTGGTTGTGGTCTTACCCGCCGAACCCGTAATAGCCACAACCTTAAAGCCCATCTCGCTGCGATACCACCCGGCCAACTCGCCCAGCGCCTTTACCGTATCGGCCACCTTCAAAATGTTGCCGCCAGGCTCAGCCCCCTTTTCCACAACCGCGCAGGCTGCACCTTTCGCAAACGCCTGGGCGACATAATCATGCCCGTCAAAGTTTTCGCCCTTGACAGCAAAAAAGCAATCGCCGCCCCGAATCGTTCTTGAGTCGATACTTACCCCCGTAACACTCGCGCCGGTTGCACCGTGCGAGAGGACATCACCTGCCAAAACCTTCGCCAATATTTCAATCGTGACAGGCTTCATGTAATTGCCTTCAGCAGGTCCCGCGCGACTTGTCTGTCATCGAAATCAATCCTTTTATCACCGATGATTTGGTACGTCTCGTGCCCCTTGCCCGCTATCAATACGATATCGTCCTTGCCCGCGGTCTTTACCGCTAACTCAATCGCAGTCTTTCGGTCCGGCTCAATCACACTCTCGATGCTGGATGCTGGATGCTCGATACTCGTAGGTTGGTAGGGTGGGCCTTCGGCCCACGCGGTTGCGTCAAAACCCTTGATGATGTCTTCAATTATGTCTTCCGGCTGCTCGCCACGCGGATTGTCGCTTGTTACGATTACAGAATCCGCAAGTTCCGCCGCCACCTTCGCCATCCTCGGCCGCTTCGAGCGGTCCCTGTCGCCCCCACAGCCGAAAACTACTATCAATTTGCCTTCGCACAAAGGCCTTAAAGTCGTAAGCACATTTTTCAACGCATCATCCGTGTGGGCATAGTCAACCAGGACCTTAAAATCCTGCCCGCCCTCGACCGCCTCCAGGCGACCCGGCACAGATTCGAGCGCAGATAAGCCCGCTGCTATCACACCAAAATCAAAGCCGGCTGCAATACAAAGACCCGCAGCAGCCAGATGATTACTGATATTATGCTCCCCGATAAGACTTGTATTCACAATTTCCTTGCGCCCGCCATATTCCAAACTGAATTTGGTCCCATCTATACCCATCGACTTAATACGCCCGACAATATCCGCCACATCACCGACCGCGTACCACAGAACCTTGGCTTTTGTCCCGGCAGCAACTTCTTTAGCCTCTGGTGATTGCTTATTGAGAACAGCTACTCCACCAGGCAACAATCGTTCGAAGAGCCTTATCTTGGCTGCCAGATAATCTTCTTTTGTCTTGTGGTAGTCTAAGTGGTCACCCGTAAGATTGGTAAACGCCGCCGCTGCAAAATTAACACCCGCCAAACGATTCTGGCTGAGGGCATGGCTGCTTGCCTCCAGGACCATGAACCTTGCGCCGGCCTTTACCGTTTCACTTGATATTCGCGCGACGCCGAGCGCATCCGGAGTTGTCAACCTTGCATTGGCGATACCATCGCCTGTGTCATAAACGATTGTGCCGATAAGCCCGCATTTTTCGCCGCCGGCATGAATCACCGACCGAACAAGAAAGCACACAGTCGTCTTGCCGTTTGTGCCCGTTACACCCAGATTAGTCAGCTTCGCAGAAGGATTACCGAAACTTGCCTGGGCCAACCGCCCCAAGGCCTCTTTCGAATCCTCAACTATTATTATCTCTGCTCCCTTTACGTCCACTGACCTTTCACTGACGACATAGCCTGCGCCTCTGCCAACCGCCTCTTTAATAAAGTCGTGTCCGTCAACCTGCGTCCCCGCCGTCGCTACAAAGACATCGCCTTTGCCG
>CAZLWL010000181.1:0-2855 GCA_964563335.1 uncultured Pirellulales bacterium | reverse complement strand
CGAATGGCGAATAAAGTGCCTAAAGTGAGCTAAAGTGCCTGAAGTGAGCTAAAGTTATTAGGCTTCGCCAGCACCGTAAGGCGTCCCCCAGCGGACATTCGGGCTTTGTTGATTATTTTAACTTTAGGCACTTCAAACTTTAGATACTCACAGAAACCATATTGACAGACTACCAGGAGCGGCACAATGAATGGACTCGATGTTTATAAGCAGACGGCGGTAACGACCCAGAATAAGGGCCGGCTGATTGTGATGCTTTATGACGGGGCGATAAAGTTCCTGAAGCAGGCAATTCGCGATTTAGCGGCAAAGAATTATGAGGCCAAGGGCCGGAATATCTCAAAGGCCCAGGACATCATCGTCGAATTGAACACCGTCCTCGACATGGATGCCGGCGGCGAGGTGGCCCAGAACCTCCGACGCCTTTACAACTTTATGAACCGCCAACTCAGCCAGGCGAACATCCAATGTGACCCCCAGATGATTCGTGAGGTGATTGACCTGCTCGAAGAGCTGAATCAAAGCTGGCGAGCGATTACCTGTTGATGGTAAATCCTGCTGAGCGTTCACCGCTCGATTGTGAAGGGCCTTGGTCCCAACCGCGGAGGCGGATTCCAAGAAGACCGATTGCGAATTCTCCAGTCCTGTTTGGTCGCCGGAATTGCCGGCGGCCCGCCTAAAACAGGAGTGCTTCAGCGAAGAGATTGCGGAAGTGCGGGTCGCCTGCGGTTTCGACATATTCAATATTTTTCACCAGCTTGCTGCAAAGTCGCCGGCACCGCGTACTCACTAACACCATTCGAGCACCCACAACAGCGGCGTTTCCGGCGAAATGGATCTTCTCCGGCCTCACGTCCGGCAGCAGTCCTATCCGCAATGCGCTTTGGCGACGGATATAATTGCCGAACGCCCCGGCCAACAATATCCGCTCAATGTCCTTATCTTCAATACCCGCCTTTTTCTGCAGCAACTGAAGTCCCGCACGAAACGCCCCCTTTGCAAGCTGCGTCTCGCGCACGTCCTTCTGCGTCAGGATAACCGGTTCGTTGTCATTGTCTTTATTGTAAGCCAAGACAAATGCCCGCTGCCCGTCATGTTTGACAAGTCTGGCCGATAGTTTTTTCGCCAGCCCCTCTTTGACCTTTCCGGGCTCAACAAAGCCACCCGACCTGTCAACCAGGCCGAGATTGAGCAGCACGGCAACAGCGTCTATCAGCCCACTGCCGCATATCGACCGTGGCGCGCAGTCGCCGATTACCTCCAGTTCAATATCGTTGTCCGCCACGATTATCTGCTCGATTGCCCCGGCTGCGGCCCGGCTCCCGCAACTTATCCGTGCACCCTCGAACGCAGGCCCCGCCGCGCAGCTTGCTGCATACATCTTGTCTTTCGTACCCAGAAGAAGCTCCCCGTTAGTACCTATATCCACAACGAGCGTCATTCTCTCTGCCGTGTCCATCCCCAGCGCCAGCGCCGCCGCCACCGTGTCCGAGCCTACGAAGCTCGCGATATTCTCAACCGTATGCACATTACCCGACGGGTTCATGTTCAGATTCAAATGTGCAGCGTCCCGGTCGTGCGCCTCCACCGAATAAGCCTTGTAAGGAGCCTGCCCAAGCTGCTTGACCGGGAACTTCAGAAACAGGTGGTTCATCGTGGTATTACCCACCGCAACCACTTCGCAAATATCCCACGGTGTGATATCGGCTTCTTTGCAAAGCTCGTCAATCAGCGAACCTACACTCTCTATGATAGCGGCGTGCAGTTCTTCTAATTCGTCTTCGGTCTGGGCGTGAGCTATCCTGCTGATAACGTCGTCACCCCAACTGGTCTGCGGATTTACAACTGCTGCCGTCGCCTTACAACTTCCGTCTGCCAAATCCACCAGGTTTGCAACCACGGTGGTCGTACCGACATCAAGCGCCACACCGAACATACCCGCCGCCGGGTCCCTGAACTCCGGAAACTTTTTGCGAATAGCTGGGCCTATCGTGATTCCCCTGTCCATGCCGTGCGCCAATATTCTTGGCTCAAAGAACCTCGCCTGCGGGGGGATAATTATTTCAAGGTCGCGTTTTACGCGGTGCTGACATGCGAGCACCTTTTGACCGTTCGCTTCGATCTCCACCATGCACTTACCGCACGTGCCCATACCTCCGCAGACCGTGTTCAAGACTATGCCCCCCCGGCCTGCCGCCTCTAAGATAGTAGCGCCGCCGTGCACCAATACTGCAGGCCCGTCCGGCTTAAAAGTTACTCTGTACTGTCTCATTTATACTCCGCCGAAGAAATCAGCGAAAAAAATAAAACAAAGGTGGGCTTTGACCTACTCTCGCCCGCTCCTTTACCGTGCCAAAACTCAAATCAGCCGGTTCCGCATCCATAGCTTAAACCGCCTGACCATCTTAACATCCAGCCGTCCCGTTAACTGATTTTGTGTCGAACCTTCCAGCGGGCGCGTCTCTTCTTGCTGCCCACCTTCCGCCGGCGCCTTGGTTTTGCCATTCACTTCTCCAAAAACGGTTCCAACTACCCTTTACAAAATGCTTCTATCCGGTATAATATGTGGTATTATATAGAAAAGCAAGGACTGTTAAGAATTTTTTTTGCCCAATCTGAGGTGCTCACATGATTCAGTGTAAGGACTGTGAATTTTACGAGACGGGGCCCGATGGCCGCAGGACCTTCAAATGCGACCCCTTCAGCAACGTCAAGGAGCCCGAATGCCTCGCTAAATGGCAGCTTTTGCGCCTTGACGCCCTCGTCGCCGCTCACCGCGGCCTTTTGAGCTGGTATGAGAGGATGGCGCCTATGCAGGACAAAATCTTCAAGTACGTCCAGCGCGAATTAGACGA
>CAZLWL010000180.1:0-2855 GCA_964563335.1 uncultured Pirellulales bacterium | reverse complement strand
GGGCTTACTCCATACTGTATTTCGGGAGACAATAACATTGTCAATATCATTTGTGCTATTCAATACACAGTTTCAAACCCTGTTGATTATCTCTTCAGAATAAAAGCCAACGAAAGGCTCTTCAGAGACGTCATTTGTAACTCTATAATTAAATCTTTAGCCGCCCTGCAGGTGGACGAAATACTGACCTACGGTAAAAGGATGATAGAAAATACATTGAGTACGGAGGCTCAAAGGAAACTGGACAGCTTAAATTGCGGCTTAATTATTGCCTTTGTCGAACTTCGGGATGTCAGGCCGCCGGTCACAGTCCAGGGAGCTTTTGACGATGTGATAAATGCAAAGATTGATAAAAGAAAGATCGTAAGCCAGTCCCAGTCACGCAGAAATGAGCTACTGCCACAGGCAAACGCAACAGCGACAAGAATGATTGAAAAGGCCAAAACGTATAAACTGCAAAAGATTCTGGCTGCTCATGGCGAGACACAACGATTCGTCAAGCAGTTGGAGGCGTATCGGAAAATGAAAAAAGTTACAAAGAAACGATTGTACTTTGAGTTCATAAAGCAGATTTTCCCCGAAATCGAAAAGGTATACATAGTGGACAAGGAAGGGGATAAAAACCCTGCGAAAATCAAGATCTTTTCGGACAACTAATCTGCGGGTTATTGCGTCAATAGCGGGAGCGGATTTAGCGCTGATAATTACCGAACCTGCGTTATCAGGTAAGCACGATTTGGAGAGAGTAGCGGATAAACGACAACCTACAAAAAAAGGAGAACCAAAATGCGTATAGCGATTCCATTGGTGCAGGGCAGGTTAAGTGCGCACTTCGGACATTGTGAACAGTTTGCGATCATCGATGTTGACACCGACGTCAAGAAGGTTACCAACGAAGAAATGTTTGCACCCCCTGCCCATGAACCGGGCGCTTTGCCGAAGTGGCTGAGTGGCATGTGTGTCGATGTAATCATCGCCGGCGGCATGGGGCAAAGGGCCCGGCAACTGTTCACACAAAACAATATCGAGGTGGTCGTGGGGGCACCTGATAATACCGCTGAGGAGTTAGTTACTCAATACATAACCGGCCGGCTTCAGTGCGGGGAGAATATTTGCGATCATTAAGATGAGCAAACGGTTGGATGGTTAAGGGGTCGGAAGGATATTTGACATGCCGAGGCCGAGACACTTTAGACGGATTGGTTGCCTGCCGCAGAGCAACTATTTCAAGCCGAGGGGAATCCCCCTTGCCGTTTTGCAGCACGTCAATTTAAGCTTTGACGAAATCGAAGCTGTCCGCTTAGCTGACCTTGAGGGGCTATATCAGCAGCAGGCGGCCGAGAAAATGAACGTGTCCCGGCAGACATTCGGCAGGATAATAGAGTCGGCACATAAGAAGATAGCCGATGCACTTGTTAATGGTAAGGCGCTGTCTATCGAAGGCGGGCCGATTAAGATTGCCCCAGGTGTACCAGGAGCACCTGGTGCTACACCGCCGGCGGGTCCGGGGCGATTCGGGCCAGGCAGGCGCGGCCGAGGCGGTGGTCGCGGCCGAGGCCGGGGATGGAAGGCATAGAGGCCGCCCCAGCCAGGTTGAGGCGGCTGCCCTGACTAAAATCAGCGAGCAGATGAAAGTAACGCTTCTTTGGCGTCTTGGAATCATCTCGTTTTATCGTCTTTGGTTTGAGGATGATGGGGAGCCGGAAGCGGCTTTTTGAGCGGTTATTTTGGTCGACTGCTGCGTTACTTGCCCTGTCCCTAATCCTCGACGTACAACAGGGGTTCCCATTTTGCTAAACATCGCAAAATGGGGGCCCGGTACGCCTCCGCTGTAGGGCAAGGCAAAAGCCTTGCATTTGAAGCAAAACTCCGCGCCAAAAATTGTTGTGATTACTCGAAAAACACCCTAGGAGTCTGTCCGAGTAATTGATTCAAGCAACGCCTTTTTTTCTATTTCCGACTTTCGACTGAAATTTTCAAGGTTCAAAATCTCTCCATGCCCAAAGTTACACATTTACCGGCCAAAACGACCTTGATGTTTTCTCTGTGCCTGTTGTGCAGCCGCCTTGGCTTCGGCTTCCAATGCCTTTTTCGCTTCTTGAATGTGTTTGAGACGACTTTGACGGCGAGCCAATTCTTCTGGTAATTCATCGCCACGCCTGTCAACACCGTACTTCTGGTCCTCCCGTTCATCAGTTGCCTGAGCTTTGCTGAGTAACTGATGAATCTCTTCTTTGAGTCGGTTTTCCTGCTCATATTTGTTCGTAATGGCAGATATGTCCAGCTCGTTGACGGTATCGAGTACAAAATAAACCAAGTCGTTCTCCGGCAGCCGGTCCTGGACAGATGGCGGAAGAAGATATTGCTGATTAGGGTTCCATGGCCGATATGTTTTGGTCATCCTTGAGTCTCCCAAAAACCTTGATTCATTTATTGATGTTCGGAGGCATTATATCATCGATGTAAAACGCTTTCAATTATTACTCGGACAGACTCCTATGAAATCAATTTGGTAGAGGTGGTTTTGGTTTAGCGAAATTAGAAGATTATAAATCTTATTGACCTTTGAATATTAAATGGAACGTTGCTGCACAAGCAAAGCGAAGATGTCATTCCCGCGAAAGCGGGAATCCAGGCCTGTTCAAGGCGTTTCTGGACCCCCGCCTCCGCGGGGGTGACAGAGCGTTACTGTTTCTTTAGTTTTTCAAACATCAATAGAATTTCGAGTTTAGTTTAATGATATAACAGGTTATACCAGCCCACAGATACCAGAGAGCTCTAAGTTGCGCTTTGGCGTTGCCTGACCCAGCCCTGCTCATCCGGGAACACCTTTCAACATTTAGAATCCGAGTTTA
>CAZLWL010000179.1:0-2873 GCA_964563335.1 uncultured Pirellulales bacterium | reverse complement strand
TGTTTCTGCTTAGCCAGATACGCATGGGCGTCAACCTCGGCAGGGTGAAGAATATCTCCATCGCCACGATAAATGAGCTTTTCATGCTCACCCAGCCCGCCCACCTGCAGCTAAACAAAGGCAAACCCCTCGACCCCGACAGCCGCGACGCCGTAAGAGCCGAAATCATCCGCTCAAAACTCTGCCAAAACTAACCACACCCCTGCCCCAAACCTACCATCCTTATTTGTATCGATGTTGTCCCGAGCATAGTTGGAGGTTTGTTGGCTATTCCCTTTATTCAGTTTATGCCACCTTTGATTCTTCGTCAATTTCTTTCCCGGCGCGCCGGGACCTGTCTGGTCAAATCGACGTTCACAAAGTCCCTTGAACTGTTTCGAGGGGCCTGTTTTTGTAACGTACGTTCATAATTTGTCAGTGCAAGTTTTATCCGTTTTAGGGTGCGATTGCCGGAATATTTTTCACATTTAAGTTGGCAGGGGATTTTGACAAACGGCAAATGCTCGCAGAGGGCTGATAGTTGTGTTCTGAAGGGGGATTTAGTATATTGATGATTTTATGGTGTTGAACGGGGCATAAATGCAGAATGTCGGCTAATTTTGGGATTAAAGGCGGGAGAAATAAGATGTTAGCTTGCCGAGTGTGCTGAATAGAGAAATCAGACGTGGAGCACGAAAAAAGATATATCGCGGTTGACCTTGGCGCAGAAAGCGGCAGGGTGATGTTAGGTGCCGTTTCTGGGGATGGACTCAGCCTGCGTGAGGCGTATCGTTTTTCCAATGGGCCAATAGAGACGGCAGAGGGCCTTCGGTGGGATTTTGAAAAGCTGTTTTCAGAGGTGAAGCGGGGAATTGGCGGGGCAATTAAACAAAGCGACGGCGAGGTATCGGGTATGGCTGTTGATAGCTGGGGTGTGGACTTTGGGCTGTTGAAGGTTTATTGATTTTTTGGCATGGTTCAAATAAGTCAGATTCTGGGTAACATTGATTTTTGGTTCCATAGCGTGTGGCAGCGGCAGGCCTGCCCCGGGCAACGACCCGGGGTCCGAAGGATTTGTGGATGGTCTCGCCGCGATGCGCGTCGCAGCGGGTGCACCGCTTCTGGAATCCCGATATATCGGGACTGCGTTTGAGGCTGCCACACCAAATTGAACCATGCCGATTTTTTTATAATAGATGGAACAAGTAACCCCGCCCGTCGGGCGGGGCTAAATAGTGATGTGGTATGCTCAGGTCAGGCGAGTTTGCCGGTGGCACCGGTGTTTTATTAGCAATGTAAAGGTCAACAATTTTGATTGAGGAACTTGAAGACAAGCTGGATAGCTTCGACCGTTCCGAGAGAAGGCAGTCCCTGTCGGCATTGTGCGAGAAGGCAAAGGCGTGCGAAATCACTTTTGGCAAGCCGGCGAGGGCTGTCAACATGCACTGTCATACTTTTTTCTCCTACAACTGCTACGGCTACTCGCCGAGCAAATTCGCGTACCTGTCCCGCAAGGCGGGATTAGCTGTTGCGGGAGTGGTGGATTTTGATGTACTGGACGGGCTTGACGAATTTCTGGAGGCGGGCAGGATGTTAGGCCTAAAGACGTGTGCGAGCCTGGAGACCCGGGTCTTTGTGCCGGAGTTTGCAGATAAGGTCATCAACTCACCGGGTGAGCCGGGGATTTCTTATCATATAGGGGTCGGATTTCCAAAAGCCCAACTGGCTGGCGAGCAGGAGAGATTTTTGGCTGGGCTTCGACAGACGGCGCAACAGAGAAACCGGCAATTGATGGAGCGGGTAAATGAATACCTTCGGCCTGTAGAATTGGATTATGAAAAGGACGTATTGGGCCTGACGCCCGCGGGTAATGCAACCGAGCGGCATTTATGTATTGCGTACGCTCGCAAGGCGAGAGAATTGTTAGGTGAGGGCAAGGTGGTTGCAGATTTTTGGTCTGAGAAACTTGGCATTGACGCGGCCGGGGTGGAGCCGGGTGACAGTTCGGAGCTGACAAATGCAATCAGGGCGAAGACGATGAAGCGTGGCGGCGCCGGATACGTTCAGCCTGACGGGGGGGCGTTTCCCAAGATGGAAGAAACAAACAGGTTTATTCTTGCAGCGGGCGGGATACCGACTGCGACCTGGCTGGACGGAACGTCGGAAGGTGAGAAGGAAATTGAAAGGCTTTTGGAAGTTGCGATGGCAACGGGCACTCGCGCGATCAGTATTATTCCTGACCGAAATTACACACCCAGCGACAAAGATGAAAAGCAGGCAAACCTCTACCGCGTAGTCGAGTTGGCCCAGAAGCTGCGTCTTGTAGTTGTGGTTGGGACGGAGATGAACAGTCCGGGGCAGAAGTTTGTGGATGATTTTTGCACGCGGGAGCTTGCGCCGCTTTTGGAGGTGTTTCTAAAGGGTGCTTACATCGTTTATGCTCATTCTGTTTTGCAGCGAAGAGCGGGCCTGGGATATACGAGCAGTTGGGCCGGGGACAATTTCAAGGACCGTGCGACCATGAATGAATTTTTCCATGAAGCCGGTCGTTTGATTGAACCGCAGGATGAAGATGTTTTGAACGATTTGGATAAGAATGTAACGCCTGACGAGATAATCAGCAGGCTTAGTAATTGAGCAGGGAAAACCGAAATGGCAAATTTGCCGCGGACACAACATGCGGTTCAGTTGGTTGGGCCGGACGAGGTAATCTTCAATAAATCCAAGGGCGTGCATAAACCCGGCCCGCGTCAAATTCTTTGCAGGGTCGAGGCGGTGGGGCTGTGCTTTTCCGACCTCAAATTGCTCAAGCAGTTCTCAGTACATGCTCGCAAGACCAAGATAATCTCCGGCATCGCCCCTGAAATACTGAAAGAAATTCCCAGTTATGTCCC
>CAZLWL010000178.1:0-2925 GCA_964563335.1 uncultured Pirellulales bacterium | reverse complement strand
GAGTAACAAAAAATATCCATCGCTAATCTGTCAAAAACTGTGAACGGTTACGAAATTTCCTTATTGAACACCCCGAAAATACAGAAGATAAAATCTTTATGGTAAGTTATTCATGGGGTAATAATGGACCGATATTGAAAAACGCTAGACCTGCTGGACAATCATTTGAAATCAAAGATCCAGGGCTGTGGATAAACGCCAAAGAATTTAAAGACGGCCTTGAAGAAATTCTTAAGAAGGCGATACAATAATTACCTAAATCAAGAATTATCAAGCATAAAAAGACTGGTGATTTGTTTGCGATAGAGACTGATGAGGATTTCAAGGCGTAGCGATTTTATATTTTATCCCAGCTTTCGCAGGGACAAGCATTTGATAAAATATATTGGTTTTAGATTGGTGTGGCCTGCGGCACAGAATTTGGTGTGGTAAGGAGAATACGGTAGTGAAAATAAGTTGATGATATAGAACAGAATTTGCGGTGTATATGAAAGGGTCGGGCGGCTTGCGTGGCCGCGCTTCTGTAGGGAAATTGAGAGGGCGGCTTATGCTATTTCGGTTGCCCGAAGAATTTTATTAGGGGTATAGAAAATGGAACAGAAACATATCATTAGTGCTCTTGTGCAGAATCAACCCGGTGTCCTCGCCCATGTAGCGGGAATGTTTGCGGCAAGGGCCTTCAATATCGACTCGCTGACCGTCGGCAGAACCGAGGACCCGTCGCTTAGCCGAATGACTATAGTTGTCGTCGGCGATGACCGCGTCGTGGAGCAGGTTCGCAAGCAGCTGGCAAAGATTGTATCAGTGGTGAAGGTTCAGGATTTCGCAGGCCAGGACGTTGTGGTCCGCGACCTGATGCTGATTTCGGTTGCCACGCCACCGGAAAAACGACCTGAAATCTTAGCCCTGATAGAGATGTTCAAGGGAAAAGTTGTGGACATCGGGCCTAAATTTGTTATGGTTGAGGTCGCCGGACCTGAGAGCAAGATTGAGGCGTTTATCGACGCGTGCCGGTCTTATGGAGTAAAAAATGTTGTGCGCACGGGTACCGTCGCCATGAATCGGCACGGCAAGAAACAGGTGGACTAAACGACGGTGCGATTCATCGCACCCTACCTTAAAAGGAGAATAACTTATGGCAAAGATATATTACGAATCAGAAGCGCCGATCGACGCGCTAAAGGACAAAAAGGTGGCGGTAATCGGCTACGGCAGCCAGGGCCATGCCCACAGCCTGAACCTGCGCGACAGCGGTATCGCCGTTTCCGTGGCGGAATTAGCCGGTACGGACAACTTCAAGCTGGCCGAGGAGCACCGCTTCAGGCCGGGCGACATCAAAACAGCCATGGACCAGGCGACCCTGATTATCGTAACGGTGCCGGACGAGGTTCAGGCAAAGGTCTATGAAGACCAGATCGCGCCGAATCTTGTTGCCGGGCAGACATTGGGCTTTTGCCACGGCTTCAACATTCACTTCAAATATATCGTCCCGCCAAAAGACGTTAATGTAGTGATGATCGCACCGAAAGGCCCCGGTCATCTTGTCCGAAGCGAATTCGAGGCCGGCGGCGGCGTCCCCAATCTGATTGCCATACAGCAAGACGCGACCGGGGACGCAAGGCAGATTGCCCTGGCCTGGGCAAACGGCATCGGTGGTGCACGGGCAGGCATCATCGAGACGACTTTCAAGGAAGAAACCGAGACCGACCTTTTCGGTGAGCAGGTCGTTCTGTGCGGCGGCCTGACAAGTTTGATTAAGGCTGGCTTTGAAACACTCGTCGAGGCGGGCTACCAGCCGGAGATTGCGTACTTCGAATGCATGCACGAAGTGAAGCTCATTGTCGATTTGATGTACCAGGGTGGTCTTAGCTATATGCGACACAGCATCTCGAACACCGCCGAATACGGGGACCTTACGCGCGGGTCGAGAATCATCACCGATAAAACGCGGGCCGAGATGAAAAAAATCTTAGCTGAGGTAACCAGTGGAAAGTTCGCCAAGGAATGGGTCGCCGAGTATAAATCCGGCCTGAAAAAGTTTAACGAGCTTTACGCCAAAGACTACAACTGCCAGCTCGAACAAATCGGCAGGGAGCTTCGTAGAATGATGAAATGGATAGAATCGAAGGAAGTCTAATGCTCTGCATAGTTCGTAGTTCGGAGTTCGTAGTTCGTAGTAGTTGCGGTGAGGACCGTGTCGTGAAATATAAAATCTGGGCCATAGCAACCACCGCTGCCTGCTGCATTTTTCTTTCCGCCTGCAACATTTTTACAAGCTACGAGCGATACACCGGCGACCGCTGGCTTCTGGACCGTTATGACCAGATTGTCCTTAAGGAAAGCTCTTCGGCCGAGATTCTATCGGTCATTCAACAGGAAAACGACTTCCTCAGTCAGAGTGAAAGTGTTGTCGCCGCCTGGGGGGATAAGAGAAAAGGGTCAATGCTGTGGTTCAGCGCAGTGGCCTTTGACGAGGACCTCTTAACTGCAAAACGCAAATATTCCTTCGTGGCTGATGAAAGGATTAAGGGCTATTACGTTGTACCCGCCCCAAAGCTCAGGTTCGACGCAGAGGCTGTCATTGACCCGAAGGTATTGGCCGAGCCATACGCCAATGAAAACGCAAGGCGCATCGCTGTCCTGAAACAACTGTTGAAAGACTATAACTCCGACATCATTCAGCTTACGCCCGACAGCCAAACGCTGACAAGCGGCTCGATGATGGCCAGGCGCGTAGTAAATACGGTCATAACCAGGCTGGAGCAGAATCCGGCGTATGCGATAAAACTTGACGAACCATACGGCCTTGATTTTGACCATATAATGTTAGGCAAAGGCCGAGCACGCCTCGTTATCACTGATGACATCGCCACCCTCACCATCAAGGTCGGCACCACATTCTTCAACCGACCAAGAAAACCATAA
>CAZLWL010000177.1:0-2983 GCA_964563335.1 uncultured Pirellulales bacterium | reverse complement strand
GCGACCTCAGCGGTGAGAAATGCGGGTTAGAGCGCTGCGGGTGCGTGGGCGGTTCCTGACCCTACCTGTTACCGTACATGGACTCGTAATAGGCCTGGTACCGTCCGGAGACAATGTGCTGGAGCCAATCGCGATTATCCAGGTACCAGTCTATGGTCTTGTTTATCCCCTCCTCAAAAGTGACCGACGGCCGCCAGTTCAACTTGCTCATTATCCTGCCTGAATCGATTGCGTAACGCCTGTCGTGGCCGGGCCTGTCAGTTACATGCTTAATCAGTGACTGACTCTTGCCCAGCCGCTCCAATATCAGGCCCACGACCTCTAAGTTGGTCTTTTCGTTATTGCCGCCGATATTGTAGATTTCGCCCGGCTGCGCCTCGGTCAGCACCTTCCAAACAGCGGTGCAATGGTCATAGACATACAGCCAGTCGCGAACATAAAGGCCGTCGCCGTAAATCGGCAGTTCCTTATCGGAGAGGGCATTGTTTATCATCAGCGGAATCATTTTTTCGGGAAATTGATACCGGCCGTAGTTGTTTGAGCAGCGGGTGATGTTGTATTTCAGGCCCCAGGTGTGTCCGAAGGCCTTTACGAGGTGGTCGGCGGCGGCCTTACTGGCAGAATACGGGGAGCTTGGGCTGAGCGGCGTTTCTTCGGTGAATTTGCCCTGCGGCCCGAGAGAGCCGTAAACCTCATCGGTTGAAATCTGAACGAATCGCTCGAGGTTCCTATTAAGGGCCGCCTTTAACAGTGTCAGGGTACCTGTAACGTTGGTTTCGATAAAAATGCCGGGCTCCACTATCGAACGGTCCACATGGCTCTCGGCGGCGAAGTTGACTATCGCGTCAATTTTGTGCTCATCGATTAGCTTTTCGACAAGCGTGGCATCACATATGTCGCCCTTGACGAACTTGTGATTGGGTTTGTCCATGAAGCCGGCCAGGTTCTCCAGGTTGCCCGCATAGGTGAGCTTGTCGAGATTGACGAGGAGACAATCCGCTTGTTCTTCAAGGACCATCCTTACGAAATTGCTTCCTATGAAGCCTGCTCCGCCTGTAACAAGAATTCTTCTCATAACTGCTCCAAAAACTGTTCTAAGGGTTCCTGCCAGGGCTTTATCGGCTCGCCAAGGAGCGCCTCAATTTTACTGCAATCGAATCGACTATTCAACGGCCTGACGGCGGCGGTTGGGAAATCACTGCTCTTGCAGGGGCTTAAGTCAACGGTCATATCGAGCTTGTCAAAAATGAATCGTGCCATTTCGTAACGGCTGACATAACCCGCCGCTGCGAAGTGCAAAATGCCTTCCGGCAGATTTGGCAGGAGTTTACAGATGGCGCCGGCGGCTTCAACTGTTGCAGTGGGCGAGCCAACCTGGTCATCGACTACTTTCAGGGGCCTGGGCGACTTTGCACGGTCGGTCAGCTTCTTAACGAAATTAGTGCCCGCAAGACCATACGTCCATTCGAGGCGGATGATGCAGAACCGGCAGCCGCTTTGTGCCAGTAGCCGCTCGCCCGCCAGTTTCGTTTTCCCGTAACTGTTTATCGGATTAGTCGGGTCGGTCTCGGTATAGGGTCTGTCGCTTTTACCGTCAAAGACAAAATCGGTGCTGATGTGTAGAACATGGGCGCCGGCAGCAGCGGCAAGCCGACCCAGGCGGCCTACCGCTTCAGCATTTACCCTGTAGGCCAAATCGGGTTCGGATTCCGTTTTTTCCACGTTAGTATAGGCGGCGCAATTAACAATTGTGTTCTTGGTGACAACGGCCTCTTCCAACTGTTGCGGGTCGGTGATGTCAAACTCAGGCAGGTCCAGAATATGAGCTTCGATTCCCTTCTGTGCGAGTATCGCGGCCAAATCCGTGCCGAGCATGCCCCTTCCTCCCAAGACGAGCACTTGCCTTTCTGCATTGGTCATGATGATTTCCCAAAACGGGGCAGCCGTTCATGTGGAATATCTTTGAGCCTCGGGTAGCCGACGTCCTTTGTTGACAAGAAAGGATTATCAATCGGCCAGTCGATGCCAAGGTCGGGGTCATTCCAGATTACCCCACCTTCTGCGGAAGCATTGTAATAGTCTGTGCATTTGTATGAAAAGATGGCAGTATCGCTCAGGACACAAAAGCCGTGGGCAAAACCGGGTGGAATATACACTTGCTTGTGAATTGACTCTGAAAGTATCACGGAAACGGACTGACCGAACGTGTCGCTGCCGAGGCGTATGTCAACTGCGACGTCGAAGACCTGTCCTGTTAACACCTGAACCAGTTTGCCCTGACCTTGTGGATGCTGGAAGTGCAATCCACGCAGAGTGCCTTTTTTAGACACGGAAACGTTGTCCTGTACGAATGCAGCCGTAATGCCTGCATCATAATAGCGCTGCCGACTCCATGTCTCCAGAAAGAAGCCTCTGTTATCCGAAAACACGGCCGGCTCAAATATCAGGACGCTCGGTATTTTCATTTCTGAAATCTTCAAACAGCTCCTCCCTTTTCAACTAACGCTATGAGGTATTTGCCGTATTCACTTTTCTTGAGAGGTTCAGCAAGTTTTGCCACCTGGTCGGCATCGATGAGTCCGAGATTGAAAGCGATTTCTTCCGGGCACGCAATTTTCAGTCCCTGACGCTGCTCAATGGTCTGGACGAAGTTTGCAGCCTGGAGCATGGATTCAGGTGTGCCGGTGTCAAGCCAGGCCATGCCACGACCGAGCAATTCAACCTTGAGCTGACTTTTCTTAAGATAGATATTGTTAACCTCTGTGATCTCCAATTCGCCGCGCCGTGAAGGTTTCACCCTTGAGGCAATATCAGTAATCCGGGAATCGTAAAAGTAAAGCCCAACAGCGACGTAGTTTGATTTTGGATGTTTTGGTTTTTCCTCGATTGATAGTACGGAGCCATCTTTGTCAAATTCGAGCACTCCGTAGCGCTGTGGGTCCCTGATCCAATAGCCGAAGATCGTTGCGCCGACTTGCTGCTG
>CAZLWL010000176.1:0-2993 GCA_964563335.1 uncultured Pirellulales bacterium | reverse complement strand
ACACCACAATTAGTTCACTTACGGTGAACGAATTAAAGTCAATCTGGAACTGAGTCTGTGGCGGTCGCGGCAGAAAAATAGTTGTTTACCAAAGCACCATTTGTGTTTATTATATTGACAATCTTGCCCGTGGTGGTCGCGAGCAAGTCCATATGAAAGAACTTGTGTTAGACTCATAATGAAGGAGAAATGTCATGTTCAGAAATATATTGCAAAATACCCTGTTGATCTCTGCGCTGACCGCCTTGGTTCTTGGAGCAAACGTCGAATCGGCTTATGCGCAAAATAAGCTGGTCATCCAGGCCGACCTCGGCAAGGTAACAATTGACAAAAATATCTACGGCCATTTTTCGGAGCATCTGGGCCGTTGCATTTACGAAGGCTACTGGGTGGGTGAAGATAGCCCCATACCCAACACTCGGGGAATCCGGAACGACGTAGTCGATGCGCTGAAGCAAATTAAAGTTCCGGTTCTGCGCTGGCCGGGCGGTTGTTTTGCCGATGAATACCATTGGAAGGACGGAATCGGCCCGCGCGAGGATCGCCCCGCCATGGTCAACACCCACTGGGGCGGAGTAACTGAGAACAACCACTTTGGGACCCATGAGTTTCTGGACCTGTGTGAGCAGCTTGACTGCGAGCCATTTATTACCGGAAACGTCGGCAGCGGAACTGTCCAGGAACTATCCGAGTGGGTCGAATACGTCAACTTTGACGGCGCCAGTCCCATGGCCGATCTTCGCCGCAAGAACGGCCGCGAAGAGCCTTGGAGAGTGAAATATTGGGGAGTAGGCAATGAAAACTGGGGATGCGGCGGTGAGATGCGGCCCGAATACTATGCTGATGTGTACCGGCGTTTCCAAACCTATGTGCGCAATTATCCCGACGCGAGTACTTACAAGGTCGCATGTGGTCCATACGGCCAAAATATTAAATGGATGGAAATCCTGATGAAGAGTGCTAACGTTGAAGAAAGCTGGATGCAGGGTGTAGACCTGCACTACTACTGTGGTAGTGGAGAAGATAGCCGTTCTGCCACCAAGTTCAAGGGAACCGACTGGTTTCATCAGCTCAGACGCGCAATGGAACTCGATGAGATTCTAATCAAACAATCGAACATAATGGACAAATACGACAGGGAAAAGAGGATAGCACTGATCGTAGGTGAATGGGGAGCATGGCATGATGTCGAACCCGGTACGAACGAGGGATTCCTCTATCAACAGAATTCCCTGCGCGATGCGCTGGTGGCAGGTGTATCCTTAAACATCATGAACCAGCATTGTGACCGGGTCAGGATGGGGAACATCGCACAAACGGTGAACGTCCTGCAGGCAATGATTCTTACCGACGGCCCGAAAATGCTCCTGACACCATCATATCATGTGTTCGATCTGTACAAGGTCCATCAGGACGCAAAATTGCTTCCCACTAATCTGGACTGCAAGGATTATCGCTTCGATGAAAATGAGATTCCGGGATTGAATGTCTCTGCTTCGCGAGACGATTCGGGCAAGATCCACGTATCCATCTGCAATCTGAATCCAAATAAGGATGCCGAACTGGCCTGCGAAATTCGCGGGGCTAAGACGCGCCGGATGTCCGGGCGGGTACTGACCGCAGCGGCGATCACATCTCACAATACTTTCGATAATCCCGAAGTTGTTAAGCCGTCGGATTTCCGCGGATATCGTAAAACGGAGAACGGATTTGAGGCCACTCTTCCGGCAAAGTCGATAGTTGTGTTCGAAATTGAATAAGGAAGGAAAATAAATCATAAGAAGAAAAGGATTTTGTCCACCTGCCATGGCAATAGCTGATTCCATGTTCTCAATCTGTAAGGCTTGGCTAATGATAAGAATTGCTGAAAAACTTGGATTTATGAAGGTGCGAGCGGTCATGGTCTGTGCAAAAGTAGGTATTGGAAGAAAGGTGGGGCATAAAAAACCATGTTTTCGGCGCCAATTTTCAATAAAGCTGCCTCGAAAATAAAAATCCTTGACAGTTCAAGGTGATTTTGATAAGATTATTGACACTGACAGGAGTGAATTATGTTTTTTAACCGTGTAAATGGGAAATGTCAGATAAACCAAGAAACCTCTAATGAAAGTGGAGGAAAATGCCATGAAGAACTTGAAAGTATTGATTTTGGTATCTATGGTCCTGCCGGCCTTGACTCCTCCGGCAAGCGCGGGCGAAACCCTCTACAATGGTATCGTGCTGCCGGACCAATGGCCGCCGAAGTACGGTAAAATAACGCGCGAACCGATGCCGGTTCCCTATCTTAAGAATCTGCCCGCGGTCATTCCTATTGATGTGGGACGCCAGCTTTTTGTGGACGATTTCCTCATTGAGACAACCACGTTGCAGCGCACCTTCCATCAGCCAGAGTATTGTAAACAGAATCCGGTTATCGAGCATAGCAAGCCCGGCGAGAAAAAGAGTTATGAAGTTTATGCCGCACCGTTCAGTGGAGGTGTATGCTATGACCCGGCCGACAAGCTTTTCAAGTTGTGGTACACCCGCGTCAGACCGCATGCTACCTGTTACGCAACCAGTAAAGACGGCATCGGCTGGGTCAAGCCCAAGCTCGACATCGAAGGTGGCACCAACATAGTTATAAATCCAGAGCGTGGATTCAATACCACGGCGATCATGCTGGATCAGTGGACCAAAAATCCCAATGAAAGATTCAAATATTTCGCAACTGAGTATTTCGGCACCAGGGACGATGATGGAGTCTGGGGACTCAGCTATCGCATCAGCGCAGATGGCATCCACTGGTCCGAACCTATGGCCAAGAAAGATATCTGGGGTGACCGGTCAACAGCCTTCTACAATCCGTTTCGCAAAGTCTGGGTGCTCAGCCAGCGTATCGAGGGCTATCCGGCGGGAAGATGCCGTTCTTACCTCGAAGCACCTTCTGTCATGGAACTGATAAAGGCAGTTACACCAAATGAATGTCCTCGTATAGACGGTTTGATGGTAAACAA
>CAZLWL010000175.1:0-3079 GCA_964563335.1 uncultured Pirellulales bacterium | reverse complement strand
AGATTCAGTGAGTTTGTTGCGCCAAGAACAAACACCATGGCAACGATGAAACTGACAACGGCCTCAAGGGCTCCGGACATCTGATAGCCCAACGGCGCCGCCGTATAGTTTAGTGCCGGCCTTATGCCAACTGCAACCAAAACAACACCCCCGATACTCTGACCCAATACCTTATGCCACGGCTTTATGTCGAGTATATCGTCCCCAACACCGACAAAACACGCTATTGTTCCCCCGCCAAGTATGCCCAGCAACCATTTTACGGCGCCGCTCGGATATAGATACATTATGGCTGCGATGATGCCAATCGCGCATCCGGCGAATATGCCTATCCCACCAAGATACGCAACAGGTTCTGTATGCGTCTTCACCAGGTCGTCGGGCTTATCGACTATGCCGAATCGCAGCGCAATTTTTCTGCACAGCCATGTTCCCGCCAGTCCACATACAAAAGATATGAGAAGCACCGGCCAGAACTCGAATGCATAGCTCAGAGAATTTTCAGAATCTATGATATTACCCAGAACCACTTGCTATTCCTGAAACGACTGCGACTTTGAATTTCTCAAACAATTTACCGCACAAAGCCCCGCTTGTCCAGCGGATTCCCGCTACATGTATTTGTTGACATTTAACCGGCGGATAAGTAAACTGAACTTTTGGAACACGCCGACGTAATAATTTGTAAATATGTAGATAAAACCGAGCTTATGCAAAGATTCTTCAACCAGAGTTTGAATACATCCCTCTCACCGTCCGCTATGGTGATTTTATTGTCCGGCTTCTTGATTGCCTCCTCTGCTCAACAGGCCCACGCGCTCGGGCCGAACGAAATTCTTGTCATAGCAAACGGCAACAATCCAGCTTCACTGCGAATCGCCCGCCATTACTGCGAAAAGCGGGCCGTGCCGAAAGAGAATATCTTAAAGCTCGCTTTGAATCAGGAGCTGACCGACGAAATAGCGCAGAGTCGTTACACCAAGTTGATTGCCCAGCCGGTACGTGCCAAACTTGCGGACCCCAATTTTTCGGACACGATCAAGTGCTTGCTTACTGTCTATGGCGTGCCGTTCAGGGTCGGCCCCAGGAGTATGCTTAAAGGCGAGCAGCAAAGTCTTGCCGGATTGAGTGGGCTGGCTCGTCGGAAAACGGACCGATTGAAAGAGATTATCAAGCAGTTTGAAATTGCCAGCGACCTGCAATATGCCGTGTTGGCCGATACCGAAAAGCAGCCGTCGGCCAAGAAGATTCTTAAGGACCTGGACTCTTACATCCAAAACGCTTACTCCAAAATCGATGCCATTGACAACAACTCCCAAAAGCGGCGGCGATTAAAAAAGTGGCTGAGTTCGTATGCGGATATTCACGGCCCAACAAAAGCATCTCAGGCAGCCAAAGCCGACCCAAAACTGTCACTCCGATTAACCGACGCCGACCAGGACAGGATAAAGCAGTGCGCCAGGCTCTTCGAGCAGGGTCGCCGGGAAAAATGGGGTTTTAAGGAACGCCTGAAAGCCGGATTCTATGACGCCGTCCAGACTGTTGCCGGAGTAAACGGTGTGCTGCTGCGATTGAACGCCGATATTGATAACATCAAGGGCCGGGAGACGGGCGCTTCTGTTGACAGTGAGCTGTCAATGGTGATGTTTGACGACTATGAATTGTACCGCTGGGTGCCGAACGAACTGAAACACCGTGTTTTCTGGATGGGCACCAGGACACTGATGGTTTCACGTCTCGATGGGCCCGGCGAACATATAGCCGCCGCCCTTGTCGATAAAGCCGTATCAGCCGAGCGAAACGGGCTTAACGGAATTGCCTGTATAGATTCGGGATACTCCTTGAAAAAGAAAATGCCCTTGTATGTAGAATATGACCAGTCGCTGTATCAGACGGCATCGCTCCTCGCTGAGCGCACGCAGATGAAGGTGGTCCATGAGCAAACACCGAGACTCTTCGCCCCCGGCCAATGTCCGAACACCGCCCTGTATTGCGGCTGGTACAGCCTGAAGAAATACGTTGACGCCTTTGATTTTGTCACAGGCGCGGTGGGTTATCACATCGCCAGCTGGGAAGCCGTCGATTTGCGAAACCACCAAAGCACACAGTGGTGTCCTGCAATGCTAAGAGATGGCATAACCGCGACGATGGGCGCCGTGGCTGAGCCTTATTTAGCCACGTTTCCCAAACCGGATTTGTTCTTCAACCAGCTCATAAAGGGTAAATGTCTCGCAGAGGCGTTCTACAGGACAAAGCCATATAATTCCTGGCAGATGCTCCTGATTGGCGACCCTTTGTACACACCCTTCAAGCAGGTCAATTAAGCTTCCGGCCGTGCGCCAGAAATGTCAGCCACGAAATCAGCGCAGCGCAGAATATCCCGCTAAGCGCTATTAGCCAATCGATGAGCCATATCTGCTTGCCAAGGGCGACTGAGCACAGCTTAACGCCGACCAACAAAACAGCAGGCGCACCCAGCGCCGCTACGATCCATTTGACACCCACCAGCCGAATATACCGCTGCATATACTGAATCCAGACAAGCGTAAAAATGGCAAAGCCTAAGAAATGAACACCGGGATTCAAGTACGGCAATTCCCAAAGCGTGTCGATTTTTGAGAAGTTGGTTATTGCCAGGATGAACAGAGCTGACACAATCACCGAACTGGACCAGAAGCTCAACACCGACAGCGTAACCAAACCAAATAAGACACCCGCCAGGTTCGCGTAGAAATCGTGAACATCTGCTGACCGCCCGATACAGCCCTGCAGCCACTCATCGAAAGCGCTGTACCAGACCATCACCGCAAGCGCCACCCAGACCTTCGCCTTTCGCCAATCGACTTTATTATATGGACTGATCGAGAACCACCACAAAAAGACAAGCGCCAGATAGGCTAAGGCATGCATCATTTTATCGGACATGCCCGACTGCCGGGCTAATTGTGGTATCGGGATATGCGTCAGCACAAAAAGCCCCGGCCAGTAAATCAGCAGCATTAAAAGAATGTATTTGTGTCGTCTTAGTAAAGGCATATCTTGTTCTCTGAGATTAACAAATATATCGGCGAAATATCAC
>CAZLWL010000174.1:0-3166 GCA_964563335.1 uncultured Pirellulales bacterium | reverse complement strand
AATTGAAATCTTGTGTAACGCGTGAGATATGACTATGTTGCGCTGTAGTACTAATCTACAATATAAAATGCTTGTGCCTGCGAAAGCAGGTATACAATATAAAATCATTATGACGTGTGGCAGCCTTTTGGCCGAAGGCGAAAGGGATGACTACCTTCTACAATCTGTCCCTTGTCGCAATTTTACAGGATATATCCGCAACCTCGTGAGCGGATTCCGCAGATGGCTTGGTGAAGCTTTCGGCTTCGGCGCTAAAGAGTGTTACCTGTGGGCCGATGGGGCCGTACAACTTCGCGTCCGTTGTGCCGAAGATGGCTAACGTGGGTGCGCCGAGAGCGGCTGCAAGATGTGTAATCCCGCTGTCGTTGCCAATGTACAAATCTGCACAGACCAAAATCTGCATCACTTCCACAAGCCCCAGGCCGGACATACATTTGACGACCCCCTCAATCCTTTTGGTGGCCTTATCGTCGAACCTCTCCAATTCGGCAGGGCCTAACAGAAACAGCACCTGAATATCTTTTTTGGCAAGCGTCTCGGCCAGCTTGCAGAAATTATCCAAATGCCAGCATTTTTCCCTGCCGCCGCTGCCGGGATGGATGATAACGACTCGCCGGGCCGGTTCTATACCCTGTGTTTGCAGGAGGCTTTGGCCGCAGCAAATATCGGCTTGCCTCGGCTGCACTGATCTGGCCCTGGCGTCAAACTTCGGCGGTGCCACACACAGAGTATTGGCTGCGTTAAACCGACGGATGTAGAATTCACTGATATGGCCGTTGAACTTATCTTTCGCCTCCAGCGGTAACATAGTAACCTCGGCGGCACGGTGGCAGTTGACGGTATAAATCAGATTGTGTTCGAAGTCGCTGTCGCACGCTCCCAAAAAGCTGGTAATCCATTCATAACGACCGAACGCTGTAATCAACGCATCACCGTCTTCGACCGTAAAATCCTTCACACCGGCAAACAGTCGATGAAAGTCGATGGAATCTATCGAGCGGATACCGTCCACGCAAGTTCTGCCCGGGTAAAAGTCTATATATTCGGTATGACCGATAAACTCTATGCCGCCCAGATTGCAGGATTCTTTCATAAACCTTGCCAGAGGCAGCATCAGCACACAGTCGCCTATCGCGCCGGGACTAATTATTACTCCTCGCCGCAAATGCTGCCGGAATTGAGTCTCCTTCTGTCTCACCAATTTAAAAATGTCCTGAGCCATTGACTAACTCGACACCTCATCAATCCGGACATACCACATTTGTCCGTGCTACTTTTTGAAAATACCCTTCAAAGCATCAAGAGCGTCTTGGCCGACATCCTTGCCCTTTTCAATCACGTCTTCACCCAAGTCTTTACTTTCCTCTATGACCTTTTTGCCCGTCTCGATAACGATTGCCCCTTGCTCGGTCAGCGTTGATTTGATCTGACCGGTGATCTCTTTCGGCAGAACGCCGGTACCCTGCTGGGCAACACCCTTCGCAATCGCAGTCAGGATCTTGCCTGTGAGCATCGCTGTGTCCAGTTTTTTGTCGCTGCCAAGGTTGGTCATCTTGATAGGCGCAAGGCTAAATTCCACCGTATCCGCACGGCCGGGGATGGGAAGCAATTTCACTTTGACCTTAACGTTTGAGACTTCCAGATTCGCTATCTGCAGTTTCTTACCCGGTGCCCGCCCCTGCTCCGGCTTGTCTTCTTGCTGGGCACCACTTGGAATCGCGGCAAGTACAACGTTGAGGTTGTTTGAAAGACCCTTTTGTTCAATGACCACTGTAACCCCGTCAAGCCTAATCTCTTCAATATCGACGGTATCACTCAATAAGGACTTTACGTCCACGTCCACGTGAGTTGTGCCCAACTCAAGCAAATTCGGATGCTCATAGCCCGCCGGATTGCTTATCACCAGGCCGTTTAGGTCCAGTGTCCCACCGAACAGCGATAGTGAGACATCCTCAACTGTAACAGCCACCCCCAATACCTTAGTCGCAGCCGTTTCGATACCAACCTTTAACGCCCGGTCACCAAAACGATTCACCAGGACCGCCACAATTACCACTACAATCAAAATTGCAACCAAAATTGTGACCAACGCCTTCTTCATTTTTTCGTACTCCTTTCATAAAACCCGAGCATTTGAAAAATTATTGACCTTTGAATATTAAATGGAACGTTGCTGCACAAGCAAAGCGAAGATGTCATTCACGCGAAAGCGGGAATCCAGGCCTGTTCAAGGCGTTTCTGGACCACCGCCTCCGAGGGGGTGACAGAGCGTTACTGTTTCTTTAGTTTTTCAAACATCAATAAGACCGAGTTTTCGCCGATGCCGCGTACGACATCGGTCCACACCGCAAATCCACGCGGCAGAAGCTATCATAGTAATGGCTGGGGGTGTGAGTTTCAACAACAATTCGGCGGTTAGCAAATTGGAGCTTATTAGGTGCATTTTCCGCTTAAAGGCCGCGTTGCCTCCCAGAGCCGGGAGCGTGAGCGACCGGTCAAAAACCCTAAAATCCCTGAATTAGCGTCCGAGCCTTTACTGGGAGAAAGTCAATAGCATCCCTGTAGCAGATGCGGGGGTTGCGCAGACGATAGACGGCTGAGCTCAGAGAAGTCCCGGCGCGCCGGGGTCATCTGACCTCTACTATCGAGCATCCAGTATCTGGCATCGAGTATCTGTTATCTGTCTTCTGTACCTTTGCATCAGCCCCGGGAAATTCAGGTAGGCGAATTCTCCGAAGAATACCATTGCTTTAATGTCGTATGCTATCGCCGCCTCGATCTCATCATCGAAGTATCCTAAACAATATTTTTTCCCGTCAACCTCTATTCGTGCGATAAATTTCTTTTCTCTTTTGTCCCGGTAAACCCCTTTATATCTTGATGTTTTCCCCAACGAAGGCCGCGAATTGCGAACGTTTTCTTTGTTAGTGCACAGCCGAAGATTGCTCTTTCGATTGTTCAGCCCGTTAAGGTCTCTGTGGTCAACGATCAGCCCAGCCGGAGCGTTCAAAAGCATGCGGTGCATTCTGACATGTCTTCCACCCGAACCCCTCACAGCATAGTCCGTTCTGCGGTTTTTACTAACACTCCATTTGTATTTGGAAAGTTCCTCGTAATCTTCCGCATCGACGATAGCGAACTTGCCTTGCGAGAGCGGTATCAGCTT
>CAZLWL010000173.1:0-3181 GCA_964563335.1 uncultured Pirellulales bacterium | reverse complement strand
ATCTTCGCTTTGCTTGTGCAGCAACGTTCCATTTAATATTCAAAGGTCAATAGAACAAGACCGTGCAATTGATGCAGTTAAATAGGTCATGTATCTTTAACTCGACCTTTTTCCTTTTATCCAGTAGGATTTGTTTGACCCTGTCTATGCGTATAGTTCACCCTTATCTCTGCAGAGGCTGCTTGTTACCCATCACAGCCAAAGGGTCAAAAGGAAAGGCTATTCAATCCAGTTGCATCGTATGTTCAAAACGTTCATCGTTTTGTGCAAATTTTAAAACTCTTTGATATTACTAAGCTTATGGATTTTCCTCACTTTTTTACCCCGGATTTGGCAGATGAACTTCGAAAGAGTAAATTCTTGATTGTTCAAGGAAATTTTGTAAGATTATTGATGTCGTACCCCGGCGTGCCGGGACAGGCTGGAGAAAATTATGTTTTTTATGAGTTTACCCCATTAGAGACCCGAAGGAAAAGTCTCTAACGGGGTGAAGTTGAAGTGGTTTATAAATATATGTTGACCCCGTTAGAAGTAAGATGCCCGAAGGGACTTCTAACGGGGTTGATTTGCGGAAACAAAAAATGTTTTGTTGTAAGCCTCTAACGGGGTGAATGGGAAATGTCAATTTAAATGAGATACAGATGAAAGAAACTGTAATGGAAATCACGAGTTCACTGTGCCTGGCCATTTTCACATTTACATTGCCTGCCTGCACCCGTCTTGCTGACGACCTCATCCTCATCGAGGATTTCGAGGCGTCATCGTATGGGAAATGGACGTCTGAGGGAGATGCATTCGGAAAAGGTCCCAGGCGTGCCGAGATGGTCGGCGCCCTGGGCAGCAGGGTTGCGGCGAGCACGGGCAGATCAGGGATGGGCACGCTCACTTCACCGGCCTTCACTATTGAGCGCAATGCGATTTATTTGCTGTTAGGGTCTATCGAAGTCGACGTAGCCACGCAAGAGCTGGCGGTTCAACTTCTCGTGGATGGTGATGTAGTCCGCACAACGGCCCCGTCCAGGTATCATGCCATGTTCTGGGAGTCCTGGGACGTCGCTGATTTCAAGGGTAAGACTGGCCGCATTCGTATCATCGACAAAGACACCAGAAGACCGGTCTTCATTTTCGTCGATCACATCGTTCAGAGCGACGTTCCCGCTGAGCGGCCTCTTCTGGAACGCACCATTACCGTTACGAAACCCGTACTAAACTTTCCGCTCAAGACCGGCGCAGCCAGGCACTACATCGAGCTTGTTGTGGATGGCAAACAGGTCCGCGCCATGGACGTTGAACTGGCCACGGACGACATCGATTACTGGGTGGTTACGGATCTTAGCCCCTTGCTGGGTAAAGAATTGCTCATGCGCACGCGCCAACACCCGCTTGGTAATGCGCACATCCTCGATCGGATATCGGTCGAAGACGGCATCCGCGACGCGGACGATCTCTACCGTGAGGCGCTCCGGCCCCAGTTCCACTTCTCGTCCAAGCGGGGATGGATCAACGATACCAACGGGCTGATCTATTACGACGGCGAGTATCACCTTTACTATCAGCACAATCCCTATGGCTGGGACCACAGCCGAAACGACTACAACAAGACGTGGGGCCATGCGGTCAGTACCGACCTGGTCCATTGGACGGAGTTAGCCGGCGTAATTCATCCGGACCATCTGGGCACGATCTATTCGGGTTCGGCTATGTTGGACAAGGACAACAGTACCGGCTTCCAGACTGGGAAAGAAAAGCCGATAGTAGCGGTTTATACATCCGCCGGTGGGAGAAGTCCGTGGTCGGAAGGGAAACCCTTCAGCCAGTCGATTGCATACAGCAACGACCGGGGCCGCACCTTCACTCCATACGTGGGCAACCCAGTCCTGCCGAATATCGAATACATCAACCGCGATCCGAAAGCCATTTGGCATGAGCCGACCGGCAAATGGGTGATGGTGCTGCATTTTGACGGGCGCGCCATGGCTTTCTTCACCTCAGACGATCTGAAGACATGGGAGAAGCAGAGCGAATTCGAGAGCCGCTATCTCGTCGACTGCCCTGAGTTATTCCAATTGGCCGTGGACGGCGATGAGGATAATAAGAAATGGGTTCTCTACGGCGGCCCCGGCGCGTACTATGTCGGCGATTTCGACGGCAAACAGTACACGCCGGAGACCGGGATAACGCGATACAGCCATGGCGACTGCTTCTACGCATCCCAGACGTTCAGCAATGTCCCCAAAGGTCGCCGCGTTCAGATGGCCTGGGGAGTAATCCCTATGGAGGGTATGCCGTTTAACCAGCAGCTCCTTTTTCCCGTCGAGCTTACACTGCATACCACTGACGAGGGGCTGCGCATGTTTGCTTACCCGGTCAATGAGATCGAGAGCATCCACGCAAAAGAATACAGCTGGGCTGATGTACAACTAAAGCCGGGACAGAATATTCTGGCCGGCGTAAAGGGTGAACTTTTCGATATTGATGCGGAGTTCGAGATTGGCAGAGCGGATGAATTCGGATTCATGATACGCGGTGTGCCGGTTGTGTACAACGCCAAGAAAAACGAGTTGTCCGGCGGTGAAGTATGGACAGAAGCAGAACTCAAACCTATCGACAGGAAGATCCGGCTGCGCATCCTGGTCGACCGGGTCTCGATTGAAGTCTTCGCCAACGACGGCCGGGTGTACATGCCGATTCGCGCAATTCCAGAAGGAGATGAACGAGGGCTTGAAGTCTTCACAAAAGGCGGCAACGTCAAAATCAGTTCACTTACGGTCCACGAACTAAAGTCAATCTGGAACTGAGTGAATCAGTCTTGACGCACTGGCCTGCTTGGCGGCAATTGGTCCGGTTTTTATTAGTACTACAGCGCAACTTCGTGTCGAGTGTCGCTTATAAAGTGATATTATATAAACACTTATGTCAATTGCGTTAAGTTCAAAATCCGAATATCGAAATTCGAAACAAATTCAAAATTCAAATTATCAAAATACCAAACCTCTGTCGCTGCCGGATGGCCGTTTTTGTTTTGTAAATTCGTATTTTGGGCATTCGATATTGTTTCGGATTTCGGATTTTGTGCTTCGGATTTTAGTTCAAAAACAGGGTTTTCGATATTACATTGCGCTGTAGTATTAGAGGATAACAGGAAATTTTGGTATAGTATTCATTCCTGGAAATTGGGCTT
>CAZLWL010000172.1:0-3191 GCA_964563335.1 uncultured Pirellulales bacterium | reverse complement strand
AAGGCGGTGTTACCTATAAAGACAAACAGGGCTAATGAAATGACAGAAAATAGATTTTTGCTCATCTTATTCCATACCTCCATAATAAGTGGTTTTAATTTACATGTATAATTCTACAGCATGGAATAGAAACTGTCAAGCGCAAAATTGGGCAAAAATGCCTGTGGTCAAAAAAGTTTGCTTTCCTATCTCTCGCCGATATTTGCCTGCAAATGAGCACTATTCCTCACCCTCGATACATTCCCTCTGCGCAACAGTTAAATAGCCGATTTGTTCGTCTTGGCGTATATCGCTGTTGTGGCCGGGCTGGAGGGGCGATAGACTGTTTAATGCGGTATTCTTAAAACAGCCGCTCCGTTGACCCGGCCATTTCCCAACTCTATCAAAAAATCTGCGTTACTTGTCCTTCGTAGCTCGCAGAGCGAAGTAGGAATCAGCGTTACTTGTCCTTCGTAGCTCGCATCCACCCTCCGTAGTCCCGATGTCATCGGGACGGAGGACGGGGAGCGAAGTAGGAATCTGCGTCTAAGAATCTCTCCTCCGGTTTGGGTCATTTAAATTTCTGATTTAGAATTTGTTTCGGATTTCGTGCTTAGTATTTCGAGTTTTACACCCCTCGTTGTCTTCTGTTATAATAAACAATTATGCCTAAGTATGATACTGCCAACCTTTTCGAGTCCGACTCGGCCGACGCCTCCGCCGGCCATATCATCCGCGTCGCATTCGATACCGGCGTCGATAACGAGTTTGACTACCTCGTCCCCGATAAATTCTGGCCCATCCAGCCCGGCCAACGTATAGAAGCCCCCTTCGGCCGAAACAACAAGCTCCAGACCGGTTTCTGTGTCGATGTAGCCACAGAGGACGCAGAGAAACACAGAGAAAAAAAGAAGAAAAGGAAATTTAAGTTAAAAACCATAAAGCGGGTATTGGACAAAGCCCCGCTCCTCGATGCCCAGCTTCTCGCCCTTGCCGACTGGATTAGCAACTACTACGTCTGCCCCCTCGGCCAGGTCTTGTCCGCAATGGTACCCGCCGGCGTAAAAAAGGGCGCAGGCGTAAAAAAGGTCAAATACATTTATCTCACTTCACAAGAAGACGTAAGGCTGTCAAAGAAACAGCAGGCCGTTATTAACGTACTAAAGGCCCGCCGAGCGCTTACTGCCAAGGCCGGTATCCCCAAAGCGAGGCTCCTCGAGATGGCCGGTGTATCAACGGATGGGCCATTGAAAAAGCTGGCTCAAAAAGGCATTATCAAACTCGCCGAGCGTGCCGTCTTTACCGGCCTGCCCGCAATACCCGAAAAGTTCGCGAAGGCACCGGGAAAGGTAGTGCTCAACGCCGAGCAGACTCACGCCCTTACAAAAATCAATCAGGCAATAGCCGCTCACGCCTTCGGCGTTACGCTTCTTCACGGCGTTACCGACAGCGGAAAGACCGAGCTGTATATCCGCGCGATCCAGACCGTACTCAACCAGGGTCGCCGTGCCATCGTGATGCTGCCGGAGATTGCGCTTACCACCCAAACGGTCCAGCGCTTCAGCTCCCGCTTTGACCGAATAGCCGTCATGCACTGCCGGCTGACCGCCGGCCAGCGAAACGCCCAATGGCAAAAGATAAAGGCCGGTAACGCCGACATAGTCATCGGCGCACGTTCATCCATCTTTGCGCCGCTGGCAGACATCGGCCTCATCGTGGTTGATGAGGAGCACGAGCCGAGCTACAAGCAGGACACCATCCCCCGTTATCACGGCCGCGATGTGGCTATTAAAAGAGCACAACTGGCAGGTGCACATTGCATCTTAGGCTCAGCCACCCCTTCGTTGGAAACGCTGACAAATTGCAAAACGAGAAAGCACTATCAGCTTGTCAGGCTCGCCAAGCGTGTCATGAATTTGCCCATGCCTGATATGAAGCTGATTGACATGTCCATGCAGTTCGGCAGGGGCGGGGGCAATCTCATCAGCACACAGCTCGAGGCCGCACTTAAGGAGGTCCTCGCAAGAGACGAGCAGGCGATACTCCTCTTGAACCGCCGCGGCTACAGCAATTTTATCTTTTGTCCGAGTTGCAGACACACGTTACGCTGCCAAAACTGCGACGTAACCCTGACCTTCCACAAACGCCGCAAACTCGACACCACACCGACCGTAACCGGTCCGCACATGCACTCCGGTTACGCGATGTGTCATTATTGTCTCGCCCAGACCCTCGTGCCACAGCGATGCCCACTGTGTAAAAAGCGAATGACCATGATAGGCCTCGGCTCACAAAAACTCACCGAAGAACTGTCAAAAAAGTTGCCGCAGGCAAGAGTGTGTCGCGTGGACAGCGATTCGATGGCCTCAGCCGACGCCGGCGGCTACTGGCGGGTCCTGCGCGATTTCGCATCCGGCAGAATCGACATATTGGCCGGCACACAGATGTTGGCTAAGGGACTGCACTTTCCGAACGTGACGCTTGTGGGAATTATCAGCGCAGATACCTCGCTTTCGCTGCCGGACTTCCGCTCCAACGAGCGTACATTTCAGTTGATTTCACAAGTCGCCGGCCGGGCTGGACGAAGTGCCAGGCACGGTATCGTGCTCGTCCAGACCCTCTTGCCCGACCAGCCCGCAATACAGTTTGCCCTGAAGCATGACTACGACGGCTTCGTCTCTGCCGAATTAGGCCACCGACAAAAGTGCAATCTGCCACCTTATGGTCGGATGGCGATTGTCCACATGAGGGATACAAAGTTCGACAAGTTGGAGCAAGCCTGCCAGGCGATGCGCTGGCGCCTCGATGCCATCATCGAGTCGGAAGGCCTGAACATAAAACGCCGCGGCCCCATGCCCGCAACAATCAGCCGAATTCAGCGGTACCATCGTATGCAGATAATCCTCCAGGCCACCGACCACGCACCACTCCAAAGCCTCTTTGCAGCCCTGCGAGCAGGTCCTCCACTCCGCCCTGCGGTGAAGGTGGCTATCGACGTTGACCCTCTTAACCTGTTATAACTTGCAATCTCGACTGAAATTAGGTATAATACAGATTCTTACATTGCCCGGGGAGTAGCTCAGTTTGGCTAGAGCGCTGCGTTCGGGACGCAGAGGTCGCAAGTTCGAATCTTGTCTCCCCGATTTTAATAAACCCATACGAGCTATAGTGTTATATGGGTTTATTGCATATACGCTAAGCGCACATATTAA
>CAZLWL010000171.1:0-3230 GCA_964563335.1 uncultured Pirellulales bacterium | reverse complement strand
CACGCCGCGCTGCCAGCCGGTTGAAGCCGCCATATCCAACAGAAAAAGGACTGTTTGGAAAGCCTACGGTCGTAAATAACGTCGAAACCCTCGCAAACGTACCGGTGATTGTAGGCGGTGGTGTAGAAGCGTATCGCAAGCTCGGTGTTGAGGATGAGCCGGGAACGAGGCTTTTTTCGCTATCCGGGGACGTTAAAAAAAGCGGAGTTTATGAGCTTGAGGTCGGTTCAGGAACGATGGCAGAGTTTATCGATGAATTTGGCCGAGGAACAGCGAGTGGTCTGCCAGTAAAAGCGGTCCAACCCGGCGGAGGAACAAGTGCGTTTCTTGCTCGAGCTTCTCTGGGATGCAGACTCACCGCCCAAGCCATTCGCCAAGCCGGCAGTGGAATTGGCACCGCAGGAGTGATAGTCTACGAAGAGGGCAGAAGCGCGGTTGATATTGTCAAAGGACTGATGGAGTTTTATGGATTCGAATCCTGTGGGCGCTGCGCGCCGTGCCGGATAGGAGTTGTGAGAATGAAGGAAATCATCGAAAGGCTTTTTCAAGGCGAGGGAACAAATGAGGATTTGGAGCAATTACGCCGAATCGGCAATGCTTGCGTGGCGGTATCCACTTGTGGAATGGGGCAGTCTTTTCCGCTTCCGGTACTCTCAGCATTGGAACTTTTCCCGCAGGATTTCGAGGCGGCTCTTGCCAAGATTTCAAAATAGGAATTCGATTACAGGACAATATAAGAATGAGAGAAGTTTCCTTAAAAATTGACGGCAGAGAAGTAACGGTCGCAGAAGGGACAACGATTCTCGAAGCGGCTAAAGAAATTGGGATTGACATTCCCCACCTCTGCTATGATTCACGTTTGGAGCCGGCAGGAACATGCCGGCTGTGTGTAGTGCAGATAGAAGGTCGTCGGGGCCTGACAACATCGTGCAATACACCGGTGGCCGAAGGTATGCAAGTTGCCACCGAGAATGACGAGATTGCAGCCATACGAAAAACAGTATTAGAGTTGATTCTGTCGGAGCATCGGGTGGCGTGCACAAGTTGCGATAAAGATGGTGCGTGCAAGCTTCAGGACTACGCATACCGCTATCAGGCGGACGAAGGACGCTTTGGTTTGCCGGAGCGAAGCCCTCGCAGGCCGAATTATACCGCTAACAGTGAAGCGATACTTTATGACCCGGACAAGTGTATTCTGTGTGGCTTGTGTGTCGGCTACTGCGAACAGGTACAGAAGGTAGAAGCCCTGACATTTTGCGGCCGCCTGCGGCAATTGGAGGTCGGCACAGCGTTTGGAATAGACCTTCAGGAAAGTTCGTGTGTTTTGTGTGGAGGATGTATCGAGATTTGTCCTGTCGGTGCGATGCTGGAGCGTGCTGCCATAGGTAAGGGCCGCGAAAAAGATATGACCAGGACACGAACGACCTGTGCATATTGTGGGGTTGGCTGCCAGATTGACCTTAACGTAAATCCAAAGACAAACAAAATTGTCCACGTAACCAGCGAGGTCGGCTGTGTTCCCAACGACGGCAACTTGTGCGTGAAGGGAAGATTCGCCATGGATTTCGTCGCTAATGATAAAAGGCTGACCGAGCCGCTTATCAAGAGAAACGGCAAATTTGAAAAAGCGACATGGGAAGAGGCAATTAAGTATATTGGCGAACGTCTAAAGCAAATACGCTCCGAGTTCGGTGCCGATAGTATCGCCGGGCTTTCATCGGCCAAATGTACGAACGAAGACAACTACGTCTTTCAGAAATTCATGCGAGCGTGCATAGGCACCAACAACGTTGACCACTGTGCAAGGCTGTGTCACGCATCGACGGTGGCCGGTCTTGCGCGAGCATTCGGCAGCGGTGCCATGACCAATTCGATAGATGAGCTCAAAAATGCAGGCTGCATCTTTGTCATCGGCTCAAACACGACCGAGGCCCATCCGGTGATTGGTCTCTATATAAAAGAGGCGGTGATGAAAAATGGTGCCGAGTTGATAGTGGCCGACCCGCGTAAAATCGACCTGACCCGATTTGCCAAGCTGCATGTCGGACAAAAGCCCGGCACGGACGTAGCGCTTATTAATGCGATGATGAACGTAATTATAGATGAGGAATTGTACGACAAAGACTTTATAAACGAGCGGACGGAGGATTTTGAAAAGCTCAAACCTGTATTGAAAGACATAACTGTCGAAAAAGCGGAAGCCATTACGACAATACCCGCCGAGAAAATTCGCACGGCGGCGAGAATATATGCCGGAGCTGAAACCGCCAGTATTATTTACAGTATGGGCATCACACAGCACACGACAGGCACTGATAACGTGCTATCGCTGGCAAATCTGGCAATGCTAACGGGCAATGTGGGCAAGGCATCGACGGGCGTAAATCCTTTGCGTGGTCAGAACAACGTGCAGGGCGCCTGCGACCTCGGAGCATTACCAAACGTGTACCCCGGCTATCAATCCGTCGAAGATTCGGAAATTCAAACCAAATTCGAGTCGGCGTGGGGGCGGAAGCTTTCCGACCAAAAGGGTCTTACCGTTGTCGAGATGATGCACGCGGTAGAAGAAGGAAAAATCAAAGCGTTGTACATAATGGGAGAGAACCCCGCCCTTTCCGACCCGAACCTAAACAGAACAAGAAAAGCCCTGGAAGAAGTAGATTTTCTCGTAGTACAGGATATCTTCCTTTCTGAGACGGCGGAGTACGCCGACGTTGTATTACCCTCGGTCTGTTTTGCAGAAAAGGACGGCACATTCACGAATACCGAACGTCGGGTTCAGCGCGTGCGAAAGGCTGTTGCCCCGCCGGGGCAGGCCCGAAGTGACTGGAAAATCATCTGCGAGGTTGCGACGGAGATGGGATATCCGATGAGCTACGGAGGCGCCGACAAGATAATGGATGAAATCGCAACAGTTACACCGATATACGGGGGTATATCATTCGAGAGGATAGATTCGGTTGGGCTGCAGTGGCCCTGCCTGGATAAAGACCATCCCGGCACCAGGTTCCTGCACGAGGGAACGTTCAAGAGAGGCAAGGGCAAATTCCACGCGGTCGAATATAAAGCTGCTAATGAGCTTCCTGATGAAAACTATCCGTTTGTACTGTCGACCGGCAGGCAGTTGTATCAATTCCATACCGGAACGATGACAAGAAAATCAGCGGTCATCAACCAGGTTTCACCGACAGGGTACGTAGAGATACATCCCGATGATGCAGAAAGACTTG
>CAZLWL010000170.1:0-3231 GCA_964563335.1 uncultured Pirellulales bacterium | reverse complement strand
CCCAGCACCAAATGACGCAAGCTTGCTATTTCGTGCGGGGCAAGTGTAATTATACACTTTTGGTCAAAAACTGCAAGGCTGAATTTCCGGATTCCTCCTTCGCACGAGGCTTCGGAGAACAGGAGCTATGATGGACAAGACGAAGGACGAGACGGAGGACATGGGCTGCAAAGGTCACGTTTTGCGGCGGCATTTTCTTTCGCCCTTTCAGGATCCCAGGGCTGCGCTTCGCTTTGGCCTGGGCTATATAATTGCGCCCTTTTGGGGCTTTGGTGAAAACCCCGGCGCGCCGGGACTAAATATTTTCGAGGTTGGGGATCGTATGTGTAAGAGACCCCCCGGCGGCGCCCCCGAGGTGTCGGGACACGCGGGGGCTAAATATGGACGTGGTATGCATGGCATACCCTACCGAGTGTGTCCTGCGGAGGGTAATCGGTAAGAAGACTTGCGATTTTGGATGGTTTGGGGTATCTTCTTCTTCATGAAGACAGAAGTAATTGCCTTAACGGGTGAGAAGTTTGATATTGAAAAGGTCAAGGCGGCCGCAAGAAGGCTCAATGAGGGCCGGCTTGTGGCATTTGGAACCGAGACGGTTTACGGAATCGGGTGTCGGGTGCGGGCGGATAACATCAGTCGGCTTGATGAGATTAAGGGCAGGAGCGGGGGCAAACGGTATACGTTACACATACCCGATCCACAGGCTGTTGCGAGATATGTCCCAACAATACCGCTCAGGGGCAGGAAACTTATTGCAAATGGCTGGCCTGGGCCGTTGACGATTGTGTTTGAACTGGACCGCGAGGCCCTTGGGCAGCAGCGAGGCGTTTTGGGCGACGACGCTTTTGAAGTGCTGTATGAGGACGGGACTATCGGTATTCGTTGTCCGGATAATCGGATAGCTCAAGAGCTTTTGCGCTGTGCTGCGGAGCCTGTTGTTGCTCCGAGCGCTAATTTGGATGGGAAGGCGCCTGCTACAGACGCTGCCGGCGTGCTGGCACAACTTGACGGCAGGATAGACATCCTTCTTGATGGGGGCGAGTGTAAATATAAAAAGAGCAGTACGGTCGTGAAAATAGCAGGGTGGCAGCCGACAATCCTGCGGGAAGGTGTCTATAGCGAAAAAGATATTGCCCAAATGTCGCTAATCAGGATACTCTTTGTATGTGCTGGTAATACCTGTCGAAGCCCGATGGCGGCGGCGCTGTGTGAAAAAAAGCTGTCTGAAAAACTAAATTGTACTGTTGACGAGATTGAGGTTAGAGGTTATAAGATAGGTTCAGCGGGCCTGATGGGTGGAACAGGGATACCCGCAAGTAAAGAGGTAGTAAGTATTTGCGCGCGAAAAGGCATGGATTTGAGTGGACATCGAAGTCGGGCTTTGACGTGTGCGGAGGCCGAAGTGAACGATTATATATTTGCGATGAACAGGAGCAATCGCGAGCGTGTATTGGAGATTTGTCCGGCTTCGGCCGAAAAGTGCTTGCTGCTGGATGCCGGTGGTGAGATAAGCGATCCGATTGGTGCGGGCAATGATGTGTATGAAAGGTGTGCCCAACAGATAGAGAGGGCTTTGGTAGAAAGAATGGACGGGATTTTGGTATGAAGATAGCGGTTGCAAACGATCATCGAGGAGTAAAGGCCATAGAAGAAATCAAGGCGATTATTGCGCAGCTCGAGCACGAATGCCTTGACTTCAGCCATAAAAGCGAACAACCCATCGACTATCCGGATGCAGCTTACCGGGCGGCGAGTCTGGTCTCGAGTGGCCAGGCCGACAGGGCGATACTGGTTTGCGGAACCGGAATCGGTATGAGTATAGCCGCTAATAAGATCAAGGGTGTAAGGGCGGCTTTGTGTTTCGATGAGCTCAACGCCCAGGTTTCACGTCATCATAACGATGCGAACGTCCTGTGTATTTCAGGCGACCTGTTAGGCACGACGATGCTGAGGAAGATGGTTGAAACGTGGCTGAGTACCGATTTCAGTGGTGGTGGACGACATCAAAGGCGGGTAAATAAGATAAAGGCCATTGAGGACGGCGGGGATCCGAGGCAAGTTGTGGATAGTTGACGGGATGACATGTTTTCTGTGGCGTTATCAGAAATAACGCGACTATATATCATTGGAGGTCGTTTACTACCGGTCGCTGACGCTCTCGGCTCTGTTGTGGTTGCAGTGCCGTTTTATATTCCCGATATTCGTGCATTTCTATGGCCTGGTGTCCTCCTTTGCGGGCTCGGCGAGTTGTTGTGATTCGAGTTCTTGTGGGATTTTTTCGATTTTGCGAAGTTGGGCTTCGATTGAGATTCTTTCGGGGATTCTCGGCCTGGCGGCTGCTTTTGAAGCGGCCTTGGCCTTTCGAGGTTTTGCGCCAGGCACCTTTTGGAACTGGTTGCCTATTGCGCGGAGCTTCTTATAGCGGTTCTCGAGTAGATTTTCTGTTTTTGTGCGTTTCAGGTCGCGGAGTGTCTTTATTATATACTGTTCGACGTTGTAAATAGTGTCGTGCAGGTTTCGGTGGGCACCGCCGAGGGATTCAGGGATGATAGTGTCCACAAGCCCCAGTTTCATCAGGTCTTTTCCTGTGAGTTTGAGTGCCTGGGCGGCTTTCTCAGCCTGTGAGCCGTCGCGCCACAAAATCGCGGCGCAACCCTCGGGTGAGATGACCGAGTAATAGGCAAATTCGAGTATGGCGAATCGGTCGCCGACGCCGATGCCGAGGGCACCACCTGAGCCGCCTTCGCCGATGACAATAGATATAATGGGGACTCTCAATCGGGACATTTCCATCAGGTTTGCAGCGATGGCCTGGGCCTGGCCCCTTTCTTCGGCGCCGAGGCCGGGATAAGCACCGGGGGTGTCAATCAATGAGACGATGGGGATGCGGTACTTTTCGGCGAGCTTCATCTTTGCCAATGCCTTGCGGTAGCCTTCCGGGTTTGGGCAGCCGAAGTTGCAGGCTATTTTTTCCTTTGTGTCTCTGCCTTTGTTCTGCCCGACGATCAGGACTTTTTCCCTGCCGATATGGCCCAGGCAGGTGAGGATGGCCCTGTCATCGCCGAAGCACCTGTCGCCGTGGAGTTCGCGGACATCTTTTACCATCAGTTCGAGGTAATCGGCCAGCATGGGCCTCTTCGGATGGCGGGCAACCTGGACTATCTGCCAGGGCGAGAGCCGGGAGTATATCCTTTTCAACTCGCCGGTCTGAAGGTGCTGGAGCCGGCGAATCTC
>CAZLWL010000169.1:0-3344 GCA_964563335.1 uncultured Pirellulales bacterium | reverse complement strand
TTTGCCAAATCCGCTAAAATTTCAAGAAACGGTACCATCGAACCGTTCTTTTCAACGTGCAGGTCCTTAAGGTCGCTCGTACCCAGCCAGACAAATTCCCCGGCCTTGGGAACCCGGCCTAACAAAACCTTCGTGTATATATCGGCATCGGTGATTATTTCCGTTTCGACCATGTACCGCCTAATCTTTGCGTTTATCCCTTCAAATGCTGCAAAAAGGCTTCGCCTAACGAGTCGATGATATCGGTTGTGATTAAGCTTACCTGGCCGACTTTCTCGGCGGCTATATCACCGGCGAGACCGTGAATGTACACGCCTAATACCGCAGCGTCGAAGTCGTCTAATCCCTGCCCGGCCAGTGCCGTTATCACTCCCGTGAGGACGTCGCCGCAGCCGGCCGTAGCCATGCCCGGATTGCCGGTCGTATTCACATACACTCTGCTGCCATCGGTAACGACCGTGCCCGCTCCCTTCAGCACAACCGTACAGGCTGTCTTTTTTGCAAGTGCCGCTGCCTGGGCGGTTCTATCTTCGGGCATTGGTTCTCTAAAGAGCCTGGCCCACATTCTATTCATCTCTCCAGGATGTGGCGTTAAGATAAGATGAGCCTTTCTTCTTTCGACCCAGTCGGTATTTTTGGCAAGGCAGTTCAGGCCGTCGGCGTCGATCACCAATCGCACTCCTTCCTGCGCAATTAGCATGTCCAAGACCCCACGAACGCCCGGCGCTACACGCACACCCGGCCCAAACGCCATGACATCATTCTGTTGTGCAAGTTGTAACACCAGCCCGACAGCATCAGCCGATATACAGCCGGCGTCATCTTCCGGCAGAGGTATGGTCGTATAAGAGGGCTCAATTGCGGCAACTATCGGCAGCACACTCCTTGGAGTGGCAACTCGTACAAGCCCGGCTCCTGCGCGAAGTGCGGCCCGACCGGCAATAGCCGCCGCTCCGCTCATGCCGATGCTGCCGCCTACGATACATACCTTGCCGAAGTCGCCCTTGTGGGCGTCTGGTTTTCTCGCCGCCAATTCAGGAACTTTTGTTATCTGCTGCATTGTCGTTCGCCTTTTGTGTGATTTTCTGGTTAATCAAACTTGCCGTAAAGCCCGCCCCGAAACCATTGTCGATATTGACGACCGTAACGCCGGCTGCGCAGCTATTGAGCATTGTCAGCAGCGCCGACAGCCCTTCGAAGCTGCTGCCGTAGCCGACGCTCGTCGGAACGGCGATAACGGGGCAGTTTACCAGTCCTCCAACCACGCTTGCAAGTGCCCCCTCCATTCCCGCTGCTACGATTGCGACGTTGGCCTGCTGCAAAATTTCGATATGCCCCAACAATCTGTGCAGGCCCGCTACGCCTACGTCACAGATAAGCTCGGTCCGCTGGCCCATCATCTCGGCGGTCACCTTCGCCTCCATTGCCACGGGTCTGTCGGCGGTGCCGGCTGTAACGATGGCTATAAATCCGGCGGACGGCTCAATGTCTTTTTGCTTCAGCACAACCATCCGCGCATCGGGTTCATATTGAATGTTTGGAAACTGTCCGGTCGCTGCAAGTGCATCAAAGACCTCACGTCCGGCGCGGGTGGCCAGGACGTTGTTGCCCTTTTTCGCTAATCGGGCGAAGATATCGACAATCTGCCCGGTTGTTTTGCCCGGGCAGTAAATCGCTTCCGGGAAACCGCAGCGAATCTGCCGGTGGTGGTCTATGTGGGCAAAGCCCAGGTCCTCGAAAGGCAAATGACGCAGCTTTTCGACAGCCTCATCGATAGTAATTTCGCCGGTCTTCACCCGGCTCAGCAATTTCTGTAACTGTTCAGTATTCACAACTTGCTACCATCCAACTTTGCAACTATCAAACCGTTAAGACGCAGCTATAGCTTCCAGGGCCAGGTCTGCAAACCGGCCGGCCTTGAATTTATGATACCCAAGCGAGGCCACCATTACTGCGTTGTCCGTGCAAAGGGGCTTCGGCGCGATGAGCAGGTTTCTTTTTGTTGAGTTGCACATTTTAGTAAGTGCCTGTCGCAAAAGAGTGTTGGCTGCGACGCCGCCGCCCAATAATACCGTTTTGGCCATAATCCGGTCCGCCGCCCTTTTTGTCTTGGCGCTCAATACATCAATCACTGCTGCCTGAAACGACGCCGCTATGTCGGCTTTTTCATCTTCGCTCATCGAGTCAACCTTGTTCTCGCCCTTCATGTCCTGGCCACGGCAATAATAGAGCACAGCAGTTTTGATTCCGCTAAACGAAAAATCAAGGGAATCGGCGCCTAACATAGACCGCGGAAAATCAATTGCTTCCGGATTTCCATTCTCGGCGATTTTTTCGATGCTCGGCCCGCCCGGATACGGCAGCTTTAAGATGGCCGCTACCTTGTCGAACGCCTCGCCGGCGGCATCGTCAATCGTTGAGCCTATCAAGGTCAAATCGAGAGCACTTTCGCAGTCATACAAACTCGTATGTCCGCCGGAGACGACCAGCGCTACTGCAGGCAAGTCTAAATTTTCTTGAGCCAACATTGCAGATTGCAGATGGGCGTGCACGTGGTTGACGGCAATCAGGGGCTTTTCCAATGCGAAGGCAAGTGTCTTTGCTGCGGTAACGCCCACTATCAGCGAAACCACGAGGCCGGGCTGATTGGCGACGGCGATAGCGTCGATTGTCTCTTTGCCCGCGCCGGCGCGAGCAATTGCCTGCGAAACGACGGGATAAATCTTTTCGATGTGTGCCCTTGAGGCGATTTCCGGGACCACACCGCCGAATTTTTCGTGGAGCTTGTCCTGCGAAGCGACTACGGACGATTTGATGTTTCGGCCATCGGCCACGACCGCCGCCGCCGTCTCGTCGCAACTGGTCTCGATACCCAATATGTTTACTTCGCTAATCATACTTTTAACCTTGCCACAGAGGACACAGAGAACACAAAGTTCATATTTATTTGGTCTTATGCCTTACCGCAAGTTTCATTGACTTTGTCATTCCCGCGGAGGCGGGAATCCAGCATTTTATCTTCCGCATACAAGTTCACAATCTGACTGTCTGTTAATATCCGTTCTCCTCACTTAACCGGAAACCATCAATAACCGTATTTTTTAGTTTTTTTGCTCCCCGGTGAAATTAAGTTTGAATTAATAGTAAATGGCCGGGGGCCATTAGTCAATTGCAAATCCACACCCCCAATACATTTGACACAGAGATAAGATATTTTTAACCACGAAGGACGCGAAGAACACGAAAGTTTTTAGACACGGATTTCACTGATTAACACTGTTTTGTCTGCTGGTGTACTTGGGATGAGCTTCTTTTGATGCAAGCATCACCTAAGCTAATCCCTT
>CAZLWL010000168.1:0-3411 GCA_964563335.1 uncultured Pirellulales bacterium | reverse complement strand
TATCTGCCCTTTTGGTTTTGTTTCGTGGATTGCAGAACAGATTAGCTTAACGAGGGTGAAGGTCGACCGTGAGAAGTGTACAGACTGTGGGTTGTGCATCAATGCCTGCCCAACCCAGGCCGCTAAAGGCAGGGTGTCGGATAAGCTATTTGCCGCTGATTGCTTCAGTTGCGCCCGTTGCCTGAATGTATGCCCTCAGGATGCTATTCGATATGGTTCTGTGTTTTCCAAAAGCTCTTGCGAGAAACTTGAGAAACAGCATACTTCAAAAAAACAATCTAACTCCATTTGATAGAAGATAGCGGCTAAATCGGGTTTGCAGGATTAAATACCCTTGATTATTTGACACAGTTTCGTATAAATGCGCCTGTCAATTACAAAAAACCCGTTGAATTTAATCGTGGTAGTCTCAATCTGAGAAATTGAAACGCTGTTTCGAGCTAAGGAAGAGTTTTATTGCCTCATGAAGTCATCGCCATAATAGATTTCGGCAGCCAATACGGCCGGTTAATAGCCCGCAGAGTCCGCGAACACAACGTCTTTTCACAGATATATCAGCCGAGCGTAACCGCGGGCGAGTTATCCAGGCAGGGTGTTAAGGGGATAATTCTTTCGGGTGGGCCGGCAAGCGTGTATTCGGAAAACGCCCCTGCCTGTGACGAGAAGATATTCAAGCTGGGCGTTCCGATTTTGGGTATATGCTACGGGATGCAACTCAGTTGTAAGATTCTTGGGGCCGATATTGCGCCCGCCGAGAGCAGAGAATACGGCAGAACGAAACTAACGATTGTCGAAAGAAGCGATTTGTTCGCCCGGCTGCCTGAAACCACCACGGTCTGGATGAGTCACGGGGACCAGGTAAATGGACTTGGCGCAGATTTTACAGCCCTTGGAACCACGGCCAATTGCCCCTTTGCCGCGGTCAGACACGCCGGCGGCAAATTTTTCGGCGTACAATTTCATCCGGAAGTTACACACACGCCGTGCGGCAACGACATTCTCAAGAATTTTCTTTATGATATATGCGGGTGCAGCGGCGACTGGCAGATGAGTGATTTTGTTGCCGATACGGTAGCGTCGGTTCGCCGTCAGGTTGGGAAGGCGAAGGTGATATGCGGGCTCAGCGGCGGGGTGGACTCTGCGGTAACAGCGGCGCTGCTGCATAAGGGGATAGGCGACCAGCTCGTTTGTATATTTGTCGATAATGGTTTGCTTCGTAAAAACGAGCGGCAGAACGTGATATCAATGTTCCGTGACCACTTTCATATAGACCTGCGGGTTGTGGACTGGGGCCGACAGTTTTTAGAGGCACTTGCCGGTGTTACCGGTCCTCAAGAGAAGCGAAAAATCATCGGCGCAGAATTCATCAAGGCGTTTAAGTCCGAGTCCGACAAGATCGCCGGCGCCCGGTTCCTGGCTCAAGGGACACTTTATCCGGACGTTATCGAATCGGGCCATAAAGACGGCAATTTAGCGGCTAATATAAAGCTGCACCATAATGTGGGCGCTCTACCGGCTGAATTAGGCTTTGAGCTTGTTGAACCGCTTCGGGACCTTTTCAAAGACGAGGTTCGGCGTGTTGGTGAGCATCTCGGCCTGCCCAAAGATATGGTATGGCGCCATCCTTTCCCCGGGCCGGGCCTTGCGGTAAGGATTATCGGCGAGATTACCGAGAAAAGACTAAAAGTGCTGCGCGAGGCGGACGATATACTCATTGAAGAGATTAAGGCAGCGGGGCTTTATCGACAGATATCGCAGGCCTTGGCGGTACTCGTGCCGGTCGGCACGGTGGGGGTGATGGGCGACGAACGCAGTTACGAAAACGTCATTGTGGTCCGTGCAGTAGAGACAAAAGATTTTATGACCGCCGACTTTTCACGAATACCGTACGAAGTTTTAGGGTTGATAGCCAGCCGGATAATTAACGAAGTCCGCGGAGTCAATCGTGTAGTTTACGATATCTCCAGCAAGCCTCCCGCCACAATTGAGTGGGAATAAGCTATGCGTGAGTGGGAATAAGCTATGCGAAAACTCCGTCGCAACGGATGCCGGCTTCATATTCTCTGTGTAATGCTGGTTCTTATACCGGGCTGCGCGGCAGGGGCCGGGCATAATCGGCTTCCGGAAAAACAAGCCATTTCGGAGTCGAACGAGCCACAGGCTGAATCAACCAGTCGGAATGCAGCCGAGGAGCAACTTGTCTGTCAAGATTCTTCTTCCGAGCCGAACGAGACAAATGCCATCCTCGATTCGTTTTGGAGGGACGTTTGGACTTTGCCCGAGACTATTGTTGTCGAATCAGTGGATATAGTCGGTACTGAGGACAATTTGGGGTACCTGCTGCTGGCCGGCGGCGCAAGTATTGTAATGCACAACACGAGCGCCGACCGTGAAATAGCGGAAAACTTCAATCTGAACCGGGCTCTGGGTAAGGAGGTCGATGAGATAGTATCAAATCTGGGAGGGCCCGGCCTTCACTTTGCTGCGACTGGTCTGTGGTACGCGATTAGCGTTGACAAAGGCGATGAACTGAATAAACAGCGCTCCTGGACGATGATGAAGGCCCTTTCGGTAACCGGGGCCATTACGATGGGGCTTAAACTCATTGTAAACAACGATACGCCTAACGAGAAGTGGTTGGCCTGGCCCAGCGGGCACACCGCAAGCTCCTTCACCGTCGCCTCCGTTCTTGATGAACTTTACGGCCGAGAGGTGGGTTTTCCGGCGTATTTAGCGGCCGGCTTTGTGGGTTACAGGATGATGGATTCAGGCGACCACTGGGCGAGCGATGTCCTGTTTGGTGCGGTGTTGGGCTGGATTGTCGGTCATCATATAGGCGGTGAACAGAAAGCGCTCGAACTTGCCGGATTCGAGGTCGTCCCCTACACCAATGTCACTGCTACAGGCCCTGCGGTCGGCATCAGCCTTGTGAAAAGATTTTAGCATAACGGCCGACCATCATCTTCAGCACGGTGAAAAATCCCCCTTTACAACTTTTTCCTACCCGGATTCAAGTTTTTATTGGTATCTACGGCCCGATGTGCTATAATGTTACCGCCCTGGCCAAGAGACTTTATGGCGAGAGGAGGAAAAATGGCCAATAAAACCTGGATAAGAATAAGAGCCTATATCAAAACTACAAGAAAACCCTTGTTTTCAGTATTGATATTGACGTTTCGCGTTGTTTTGTTACAGGCTCTTAATATGTGCGTTTAGCGTAATGGCAATTTGCTACGTAGCTGCTATTTACCCGTCGCTTACGCTCCGGGCTCTGTTGGGCCAAAGCGCAAGAATTAACTCCAATTGGTATGAATAGTGAATAGCTAATGGAACCGCTGCGCGGTGCTGTTTTTAACAGATTCCTTCCCGGCGCGCCGGGACTCGGAATGACGGCACTGGATTCCGGGTCAA
>CAZLWL010000167.1:0-3448 GCA_964563335.1 uncultured Pirellulales bacterium | reverse complement strand
ACGGCAGTTGGCTCGGTCAGTGGCAGCAGGATCATCTTACGCGGTACGAAACCCACGTCCTGCCTCATGACGGGGAGGTTCGTGATTTGACTATCGGCAAGAGCCGCAAACAATATCTGCAGGAAATGAAGATCGGTAAGGTAGAGTGCGCCAAGAAGCCGGCAAAAAAAGAGGACGGCATCGAAGCCAGTCGGCAGATGATCGCCCGTGTCTGGTTCAACAAGGAGCCGTGCGATGAGGGGATCGAGAATTTGAGGAACTATCGCAAGGAAATCAACGAGAAAACAGGTGTGTTCAAATGCCAGCCGGTGCATGATGTGAACTCCCATGGTGCTGACGGATTTCAAACGCTCGCTCTGTGGTGGGAAAATTATGTGAAAACGGCTCCAGGCCAAGTCGATCACGCCAAACTTCGTGGCCGCCAAATCACATCACTGGCTCACGTGGCTGGCCGGACAGTACCAGGAAATGAAGCTGGATGGATGAAATGACTGAAAAAAAATTAAAAGATTATGAGAAACCTCCAGGGGAGGCGAAGCTCGATGCGGTTCACAAACGGGCGATACAGCGATTCCACCGAGCGGGGGAGGTCGATGATAAGCAGGCTGCCGCCGCTAAATTTGATCTGGAATTCTTAGCCGGGGATCAATGGCCTGTACGAACACGAGCCATGCGCGAAGCAAATGAACAGCCTTGCTTGACCCTGAACATGATGGATGAGAAAATAGATTGGGTTGCGGGTGAGCAGCGGCAGTCCCGGCCCCAGATAAAAGTAGTGCCGTATGATGAGCGCGCAGACCCCGAAACGGCTGATATTCTGAATGGGATGATCCGGCAGATAATCAACTATTCAGATGGCAAAGAAGTGATTTTCGATAATGCGTTTGAAAGTGCTGTAGCTTGCGGCCGTGGAGCATTCCGCGTAATAACTGAATATGAGTCTGATAATTCGTTTGACCAGATTATCAAGCTTAAATGGATTCAAAATGTTTTCAGCGTCAAATGGGACCCGGGTGCAGAGGATTACGACAAACAGGATGGAAAGTTTTTCTTTATCTATCAGGACATGCAGAAAACAGACTACGAGGAACAGTACCCCGGTAAATCCGCCGAAGCTATATCCTCTAACGCATCCGATACCACGATGTCAACCTGGCTGGCTGGGTGGAATACCCAAGAAACGGTGCGGGTGGCTGAGTATTTCGAACGGGAAACAACAGAGGAAGAAATCGTTATGCTCGAATCGGGGGTTACGATTCTGGCAAGCAAGATTGAGGACGGAATGAAGGTAAAGCTACGCCCGGACGGCAGGGAATACCGCCGCAAAGCATCAGTTGACAAAATACTCTGGTACAAAATCAATGGCAACGAGATACTGGATGGGCCGAGGGTTTTCCCGAGTAAATATTTTCCAATCATTCTTATGTTCGGGAAAGAAATCAATATCGGCGGCAAACGCTACATGCACGGGATGGTTCGGCCGGGAATTGACGCCCAGCGAAATATTAACTACTGGGAATCAAAAACCACCGAGGTAGTTGCCTTGCAGCCAGTAGCACCATTCTTGGCTACGGAAAAGCAGGTCGCAGGGCATGAGGAGCTTTACAAATCGGCTGCCAAGGGCGAAGCGGTTTATGTGATTACCTATACACCCGATGATCAGGCTGCGAATCTTAAACCGGAGCGCATTACACCACCGACGGTGCCCACCGGAATGGAGAACAGGGGTGCAGTAAATAAGGACAATCTCAAATCCACGATGGGCGTTCACGATACGAGCTATGGTGGGGAGTCGAATGAGATCAGCGGCAAGGCTATTTATGCCCGGCAGTCCCAAGGGGAGCGCGGAACATATACTTATCCAGATAATCTTGGTCGTTCCATGCACACCTTGGGGCGGATTCTGACCGATATGATACCACGCACTTATGATGCCGACCGGATAGTGCGCATGTTGGACCTTAACGGTAAGACTCACAAGGCTAAATTGGGCCAGCGGCCAGAGGGATATAATCACGCCTCCCTGCCTCCGGAGGAACGAATCTATGACCCGAAGGTGGGACTGTACGATGTGACTATTACCGTTGGGCCGTCATACGTAACGCAGAGACAGGAAGCATGTAGTATGATTACGGAAATGACCCGCTCGGCCCCGGCGATTGCACCAATAGCCTTGCCCCGGATAGCTAAATTGATGGATTTCCCGGATGCGGATGATTTCGCTAAAGAACTTGAGATTTTATTGCCTCCAGAGGTTCGGGCGGAACTCAAGGCCAACCGCGGGGAAGATCCAGAAGAGGGCCAGGAAGAGCCGGGGGTAGAGCCTCAAATACTTGGCCCTGACGGTCAACCGGTCAACTCTGCGGACACAGAAGAGGGTGCGGAACCGGAAGTTCCGGCGGAAACCCCGACGGTTGACCCTACACTGAAATCAAAAGTGATAATCGAGCAGGCCAAAGCAGTTGACGCCGTTCTGGAAATGAGACGGAAGGCCAAGGCTGCGGGCTTGACCGATGCTCAGATTGATGCCCTGATGGATGAAATGGAGAAAGACTGATGCCAACACAATGTTATTATCATAGTGGTGATCTTGATGGGAAATGCAGCGGGGCGATAGTGAAACGGGCTATTCCCGATGTCGAACTCATTCCGTTCGACTACGGACAGATATTCCCGTGGGATAGATATGCTGATGGATGCCAAGAAATTTACATGGTGGATGTGTCATTACCGGCCAGCCAAATGAAAATGCTGAACGATACCCAAAATTTACATTGGATAGATCACCATGAGCCGATCATAAATGAACTTGAATCGTGGGAAGTGATAATCCAGGGTAAGCGAGAAGTGGGAAAGGCCGCCTGTGAGCTTTGCTGGCAGTATTTTTTCGCCAACGAGAACGTACCGACCGCAGTTTACCTGCTCGGTCGCTATGATGTATGGGATTTACAGGTTGATCAGAGGGTGTTGCCTTTTCAATGGGGCATGAGGCTAAATGAGTGGAAACCCTATGATCCGAAGTGGGAAGGACTGTTCTCGATCGCTGGTCGCGGCAAAATAAACAACATAGTCCATGATGGCAATGTGGCTCTGAAATATCAAGCACAGCAGAACGCAGAATTGATTGATCTCTGCGCTTTTGAAGGAGTTTTTGAAGGGCTGCCAGCATTGATTGTAAATCAGGCAAAGGCAAACAGCCAAGTGTTCGAAAGTCGCTATGATCCCAAGGATTACAAGCTGATGATCGCATTTTATTACCGCGCCGATCATAAGTGGGTTATTAGCCTTTACTCTACCCACCAGGATATTCATTGTGGAGAAATCTGCAAGAAATATAGCGGTGGTGGTCATAAAGGGGCGGCGGGATTTATTTGCGATGGACTACCAAACTTCGAGAAAGACTGATGGTGTAAACAAACTTAAGATTCGTTAAACTAAAACTCTAAGG
>CAZLWL010000166.1:0-3484 GCA_964563335.1 uncultured Pirellulales bacterium | reverse complement strand
GTTAGTAGGAACTAACCAAATGAAAGTTGCGCTAATCGGCTTAATGCAATCGGGTAAGAGCACGCTTCTTTCGGCTGTCAGTGGCAAGGGCGTTCGAGCAGGTGGGGCAGGCGTAGTCGAAGAGGTCGTGCCGGTACCGGACGAGCGCTTAGATTGGCTGGCTGCGCACTATGAACGCAGAAAACCGGTCCACGCGACGGTTGATTGTCTTGATTTGCCGGGCCTTTCTTTTGCGGACGAGCACACGCGGACGGCGGCAAGGCGGCTGTTCGAGCAGGTGCGGACGGTCGATATGTTTGTAATAGTCGTAAAAGCGTACGGTGACGGCGCGAATCCTGCGAAGGATTTGACGGAGCTGCGGACGGAGTTTTTGTTGTCGGACCTTGAACTGGTGACCACGCGCATCGACAAGTTGGAAAAGCAGATTCACAAGCCCACGAAGACCCAGGCCCATGACAAGGCTGAACTTGCGGTGCAATTGAAACTGCAGGAGGGACTAGAGGCTGAAAAACCGGTAAGCACGCTCATTGAGAATGAACATGAGTTGGAGCTTATAAAGTCGTTAGGCCTTCTGACAGCCAAGCCGATGATGGTGGTGGCTAACGTTGGTGAGGATCAGTTGGGTGAAGAATTCAAATTTGACAGTTTGGATAAATCGGTTCAGGTTGTTTCATTATGTACGAAGCTGGAAAGTGAATTGGCCCAGCTTGACGCTCAGAGTCAAAAGGAATTCATGGCCGATTTGGGAATAACTGAGCCTGCGGTGAATAAATTCGTCCAGAACTGTTACGCGACGCTTGGGCTGATAAGTTTTCTGACGATAGGCAAGGATGAGGTTCGCGCCTGGCCGATAAGGCAGGGCACCAGCGCTTTAGACGCAGCGGGCAAGGTGCATAGCGATATAAAGCGCGGCTTTATCCGGGCTGAGACCATGGCTTTTAACGACCTGAAGGAATTAGGTGATGAAAAGGCAGTCAAGGCCGCAGGAAAAATACGACTCGAAGGCAAAAACTACATCGTCCACGACGGTGACGTTATCAACTTCAGGTTCAACGTGTAGAGGTATGGGATAATGCGAGCGCAGGTTCTGACCGGAATTAAGCAGATGGAGATGCGGGATGTGCCGGCCCCGGCGATAGAAAAAGATACGGATGTTCTGCTGAAGATAGAGTGGATCGGTGTTTGCGGCAGCGATGTGCACTATTACGAGACGGGGAAAATCGGCTCGGATACCGTGCAGTACCCGTGGATTGTCGGCCATGAGTGTACGGCAACGGTCGCCCAGGTCGGCAGCAAAGTTGTAAGGGTGAAGGTAGGCAACGAAATGGTCGTAGAGCCTGCGATATCCTGCCACCAGTGCGACCAGTGCAAAGCCGGCAGGGCCAATACCTGCAGAGATCTGAAATTCTTAGCCTGTCCGGGGCAGGCGGAGGGCTGTCTGTGCGAATATATTGTAATGCCGCAGGAGTGCTGTTTTCCAACGGCGCAAAAGATTACACTCCAGCAGGGTGTTTTGTGTGAGCCGTTCGCAATAGGTGTCTATGCCGTTAAAGCTGCACAGTTGGCCGGGGACACGAAGGTCGCGATTCTCGGCTCCGGGCCGATAGGACTTAGCTGCCTCGTTGCCGCACGAGCGCAGGGCGTAGAGGCGATTTATACGACGGATAAGGTTAAAGAGCGTATGGAGATTGCAAAAAAAGCCGGCGCCGTTTGGTCGGGTAATCCCGACACAGAAGATATTGTCGCTGCCATTAAACGACAGGAACCGTTGGGCCTGGACGTTGTCTTTGAGTGTGCCGGCGAGCAGGAGACACTTGATGAGGCGATAGAACTGCTTCGGCCGGGCGGTAAGCTGATGGTTCTCGGAATTCCGAGGATTGAGCGGGTGTCGTTCATACCCGATAAGATGCGCAGGAAGGAGATCACCATTGTAAACGTTCGCAGACAGAATAAGTGCACACAGTCGGCGATTGATTTGATAGCTTCGGGTAGAGCAAATGTCGATTTCATGATTACTCACAGGGTTGACTTTGAACGCACGCAGCAAGCATTTGACCTGGTGGCCGGGTATCGCGATGGGGTGGTTAAAGCACTAATCAAGGTAAGTGCGTCATGAAAAAGGCCGGCATAATCAGCGTCGGCAATGAGCTTTTGGCGGGGCGGATTGTTGACACCAATGCCGGGTACTTGGGCAGACAGCTTTTGTCAATGGGGATCCCGACGGTTAGTTATTATACAGTGGGTGATGAAATAGATTCGATAGCTAACGCCATGGGACAGGCAGCTCAGCAGGCGGATATCGTCCTGATTACAGGGGGGCTCGGCCCTACCGATGACGACCTGACCAGGCAGGCGCTCGCAAGATTTATGGGTGTGCAGTTGGAGTTCAAAGAGGATCTGTTAGCGCAAATATCGGAATTTTTTACAAAACGCGGTATCGAGATGTCGGCCAATAACAAGGTTCAGGCGTATGTTCCGGCTGGCGCTGAAGCGCTGCCGAACAATGTAGGCACCGCACCGGGTATTATGGCCAGTCTCGATTCTCGATTCCCGATTCTCGATTCTCGACCAGCATCGAGAATCCAGCATCGAGCATCCAGATTGCTTATTTGCCTTCCCGGTGTGCCGGCCGAAATGAAGCAAATGTTTGCTGAGTCTGTTGCCGGCAAGCTCAAAAAGGCCGGTGGCGGGCAGGTTGTCCTTACGCGAAAACTCAACTGCTTTGGGACGGGCGAATCCGTCATTGCCGAAAAGCTTGGTGATTTGATGAAGCGGAACAGAAATCCGCTTATCAACTGTACGGTCAGCGGTGGTATCATCACCCTGCATATTGTCGCGACCGCCAAAGACAAAAATGTTGCCGAGGAAATGGTCGAAAAGGACATGCAGCAGCTCCGGGGGATTCTGGGCGATTTGGCTTACGGCGCCGATGAGCAAACGTTAGCTGAGGTTGTGGGCGTAAAACTTGGCGCCCGCCGAAAGAGGCTTGCCGTGGCTGAGTCGTGTACCGGCGGGCTTATCGCTAAGTTATTGACGGATGTGCCCGGTTCGAGCGATTATTTTACGTATGGGTGGGTAACTTACAGCAATGAGGCGAAGATACGTCAGCTTGGAGTTGACAGGGCCTTGATCGAAAAACACGGTGCTGTCAGCGAAGAAGTGGCTCGTGCGATGGCAAAAGGTGCCAGAGACAGGGCGGATGCGGATTTTGCCATTGCGGTCACAGGAATAGCCGGGCCGGGCGGTGGAACCGGACAAAAGCCGGTAGGATTGGTTTATATCGCGGTGGATGCGGGCGACCTGCTGGATGTCCAGCGGTATATTTTTTCTCGTACAAGGGAGCATATTCGTTGTCGGGCGGCCCTTATGGCGATAAATATGCTCAGGTTGAGACTGTGAATTTGACTAAACTTCAGGAATTTGGTATAATACGGATTACAGAAAATATATGCGCTTCACAAACAGAGCCCCGACCGTGAGGGAG
>CAZLWL010000165.1:0-3503 GCA_964563335.1 uncultured Pirellulales bacterium | reverse complement strand
GACAGGTGATGGCCTTGCCCCAGTGGATGCCATCAGCGGAAAACGCAACCGAGAGGATTTCCGCCTTCAAAATAGCCTTGTAGCGGCGTTTGGGGTCCGGTTCGCGAACGTCTTTAAAGATGCCTGTACCATGGGGCCCTTCTGAAAGCACTCCTTTGTCTCCGATTCCGCGCCACAGGATATTTGTGGCCTTGCTACCTTCATATTCAACAAGGCCCAATTCCGGTTTCACCCACTTTATACCATCTTTGGATGTAGCATAGCAGATGGCCATTTCCCTTGCCGGTGGGTCGTACTCGATCTCCTTTCGCTGCTGGAGTGTCATGCCCTTTGACGAAATGTCGATAATGAAAGGGCTGTACCAACACTTGTAGATATTCTCCTGTTCGTCGTAGATCACATTTGCATAGAGATTGTCGAACCGCTTCTCCCACGGCTTGTCCTCTTCAAAGAGCGGATTAGCCGCGTGTTTTTGAACTTTGCCAAGCGTAAGTTCCGCGTTTTCGGCACTCGCGATGATGCGCGAGTCAAGCAAGAGGTATCTGTCACGTCCATATCCACCTGACTCATTTGGGAAAGCCACGCAGCTCCAAAGACCCACTGCGAGCACTACCAATAACACTATCAATATGCTCCTGTTTACACATCTGCTGATCTTAGTCATCAAGACATCTCCTATACATTTATTGTTTTTTCAATACCCGCACCGCAAACACACCGCCTGCGGTGGCTTTAGGGTGGGCCTGGAATTTCAACTGAACTTTTTTCCTGCCTTTCACTGCCGAATCAGGCAGCGCATAAACCTCATCAAAATACACGCCGGGATGCTTCGCGTCAAGTTTTTGGATTGCAATCTTTTTCTGATTAATCATCACATCGAAGATACGGCTGCCGGCATCATCGCCCCAGTAAGTCACCGCGAGTTCAAGCGGCCCTTCGGCATCTACATTGATATCATAGGCGAACCAGCCGCCATCGGTAGCATGCCGCCATTTTCGACCAAATGGGCCTACCCCAGCGGTGGTCTTTTCACCTGCAAAATGATGGTCCATTTCGGGCTGCTGCTGGCCGGGCTGGATAAAGTCGATGGTACGGGATTTGAGTTTCTGCTGCTGCTCCCGCTTGGCCCGGTAGACAACTTCCTGTTCTGCCCATTGTTGGGGTGTATAAAAATCCCAATAGACTGTATAAGTACGGTCATACAATTTATAAAAGGGCATCAGCGTTACGTCCCGGGGACGGCCCGCGTTATTCAGTGTAAAAGTGTTGACTTGTCCTTTTTCTTTCTTTATCCAGGAGTCAAAGGGATTACCGCCTGTCACCAGGACTGGGACAAAGTCGGGTCTATTCCGATCCGGAGCATCAACTGGTCCCAAATCACCTGCGAGTACCAGAGGTCCATAGAGGATGCCCCGGCGGTCGGGGTTATCCGGCATCGCTTCCATACGCAGGGTCATAGGGAAACGCACCACTATTTCGTCGCCATTTCGCCAGGCCTGATCCAGAGTTATAAAGCTCTCAGGTTTTGCATCAATAGAGTGAGACTTTCCGTTTATCATCACTTCACATCCATTGACAGCCCAGTAGGGGTATCGGATAAGTATCTTGAATTTTTTCGGCCTATCAAAATCTGTAAGAATCAGACGGGTTGTGTCCGAATCGGGATAGTCTGTTTCCTGGGTAACCACGACACCCGTTTCTTTCCAGTTCAATTGCGAAGCGATGAACAGGTTTACATACAGCGTGTCCGGGGAATGGAAATAGATATGCGCGCCATATTTAGCATGATTCTCCATACCTGTCCCGACGCAACACGTAAAGGCATAGGGATCTTGATAGCGTTTATGTACGCCCATTCCAATTTGAAGGTTATAGATTACACGGCCATCGGCGGGATGCTGACTGGCCAGGATCTGATTATAGAGCGCCCGCTCATAGAAGTCTCCTACTTCAGGCCGGGGCTCCCAGCAGAACAGGTGCGCGGTCAGTTTGAGCATGTTATATACGTTGCAGGTCTCCGTTGTATCTCCCACCAGGCGATCGTTAAGTTTATCCGGCTGGCCAAAATGCTCCTCAAGGGAATGTCCGCCGGTAATATAGGAATGGTGATTGACCACGCGGTCCCAGAAGAATTCGGCACCCGTCTTAAACGACTCATTACCTGTTTCCTCAAACACCCGTGCGAGGCCCGTGACTTTGGGGATCTGTGTATTGGCATGGTAGCCTTCCAGGCGATCTTCCTGAGCCATCATCGGGCCAAGAACTTCTTTGTCATGAAACCGTTTTGCCAGCACCAGGTATTTGGCATCTCCGGTGTCCACTGCGAGGTCCGCCAGAACTTCATTCATGCCACCGTGCTCGCAATACAAGATTTTTTGCATCTGCACTTCGGAAAGGTTCTTAACGACATCACCAATCCAATCCCCGAACTTACGTTCTACTTCCAGGGCTTTTGCATTGCCGCAAAGACGCCAGGCGTCCCGTAGTCCCGCATACAGTTTATGTTGCGCATAAAGGGGCACCCAACTGCCATTGAGGCTGAACCGTTCAACCGTAATATTGCCCTTCGCTATTTTTTCAAAGATCTGCCTTCCGTTCGGGATTGCACCAATGTACCCATTTCCATGCGCCTCCTGACACAGGGCTAGTTCACCCACGATATAATCTACGCGTTTTTTAAATTCTTGCTTGCCTGTAGCCTGATACATGAGCGAACATGCACTCAAATAGTGTCCCAGGCTGTGTCCGGCAATTTGCCTGGACTCCCAGCCACCGTAGACTTCTGCTTTCGGTTCTAGTCCGGCCTCTTTTCGGAACCAGGCCAGAAACCGGTCGGGCTCATAACGCAGCAGTACCTTTTCGTGAAGGTCCTGGGCATGTTTGAAGGGGCCGTCCAGCAGGCCTACATCGCCCAGTGGAAAGGGTTGAACTGATAGCTGGATCGGGCCTTGGGCTGCTGCTTGCATTGTCACAATAAGGATAAGAAGGTATAGCGCGAACGTACATGTGCCGGACGACCATTTATTTTGAAGAAAACCTTTGAACATATGCATCTCTTTAAACCGACAGTTCCTATACTTTATGGTTATCGGGAATCACTATTCCCACATTACCATTTACCTTTTCTACTATATTTCTTCCTGGCATTTTAACTGAACTTGCCAGTAGCCTTATCAATAGCTTGAAGAATCTCCTCTTCGCCCTATATATGCTCCACATCTTGTAAAACAGTCGGACCGCTCTGGTCGCCCAAGGCCTCACGAATATGATTCACTTCCTCTCTCAAAGCTGCGGTGAAAAGCGTTATATAGCCATGGTGTAAGATCATGTTGGCGCCATGGCGTACCCAATCTATCTCCTGCTCAATGTCAGCCCAAAAATGTATGCCCGCTCCGATTCCTTTTGCCCGCGCGGTTTCAATTATAGTTCGGACGGCCTTATCGAATTTTGGATGACTGTATTCTTCCGGAATCTCCAGGCTGACGGACAAGTCGTGCGGCCCT
>CAZLWL010000164.1:0-3538 GCA_964563335.1 uncultured Pirellulales bacterium | reverse complement strand
CATCTATGTCTCCTGCCGTCTCCACAAGCGCTTTCTTGCAGTCCATCATACCCTGACTGCTCATCTTACGAAGCTTCATTACCAATGCAGCCGAAATTTCCGCCATCTCGTCAAACTCCCACCAAAACTAAAAACCAGCAACTATTGGGCCGACTCACCTTCGGTTTTTTCCTCCACCGTCTCGGCGACTTCAGTATCGGCTTCAACCGCAGAAGTCGCTACATCTTCCTCACCGTCGGCGCCGCTTTGGGCAGGCGCCGCAACTTCAACTGCCTGCTGCTGGGCAGTTGTGCCACCCTCGCCGGCGCTGGCTAACGCCCGCCGCCTCGAACGACCTCGAACACCAGCCGCCGGGCCGCCGACACCCTTGAACATCGTCTTGCCCACAGCTATGGCGTCGGCTAATTCCGAAAGCAAAATCTCAATCGCCTTGATCGAATCGTCGTTCGCCGGAATCGCCACGTCAACCGTGTCCGGGTCCGAATCCGTATCGATAATCCCGATAGTGGCAATACCCAGTTTCTTCGCCTCTCGCAACGCGATAATTTCGTTCCTTGCGTCCACCACCACTACTACACCCGGCAGCCGGCTCATCTTACGAACGCCCTCGAGATTCGTCTTGATTTTGCGCATCTGGCGCCGAAGCCGCGACCCCTGCTTCTTGCTCTGGGCAGCAAGCTGACCGCTCGACTCCATCTGCTCCAATTCCTCGAGCCTTTGCAGCCGAGACCGAATCGTACGGAAGTTCGTCAGCATCCCGCCGAGCCAACGCTCGCAAACATAGTGCATTCCGCACTTGCCCGCCGCCTCGGTTACCGGTTTTTTGGCCTGACGCTTCGTCCCGACAAATACAACATCTTTTCCAGAAGAAACCACATCGGTAAGGAGCTTCTTCGATATCAGCAGCCCCTTAAGTGTTTCCTTCACGTTAATAATGTGGATCATACCGCGTTTTCCGAAGATATAAGGGACCATCTTCGGGTTCCAGCGGCTGGCCGCATGGCCAAAGTGTACGCCCGCGCTTATCAGCTCACGGGCCAATTCCTTATTCACTAATATTGTACCTCCAGAGAACCACCTTTGCTTTCTATCTGACTATCACGGCCATTGCACACGCGCCTTGGCCTGTAAACACCGTAAACTAATGCAACACCTTCGTAATGTCAACAGATTTTGTCAAATCACGAAATTTTTCGCATTCCCACGAACCTTACGCCAAAAAACCACTTAACAGGCTCGTTTTTTCATATAAATCTGCAGAACCGTAATGTCCGCCGGGCTTATACCGGCAATCCTGCCGGCCTGGCCGAGAGTGCTCGGCCTAAATGCCGACAATTTTTCCTTAGCTTCAGCCCGGAGATGCGCTATACCCTGATAGTCCAAATCAGCCGGCAGCTTTATATTCTCGAGATTCCTGAAACCGGCAATCTGTTTGGCCTGTTTGACAAGATACCCTTCGTACTTTGAATCAATAACCACGCCTCGGACTACATCACCCGGCAATCTCATCCGCTGGATACCCGCAATATCAATAAGATTTTCAGCAAGCGGATTGTTTGGCTGCTTGAGCTGGTGCCACAGACTTTGACCGTTTCGGCGCGTATCTCTCAGATAGTCGCCAAGTCTGCTGATGTCCGCAACTTTTCTTTGAAACTTCGCCCATCTGTCGTTGCCGACAAGCCCGGCCGCTCTGCCGACAGGTGTTAATCGTCGGTCTGCATTGTCGGACCGCAGCGCCAGCCTATACTCGGCCCGCGACGTAAACATTCGATAGGGTTCGGTGATATTCTTGGTCAGCAGGTCGTCAATCAGTACGCCGATATAGGCCTGGTCTCTTCCCAATACAATCGGCTCTTTGTTCTCAAGTTTCCTGACGGCGTTTATGCCCGCGATAATACCCTGCCCGGCAGCTTCCTCGTAGCCGCTCGTGCCGTTAATTTGACCGGCCAGAAACAGCCCTGATATCTTCCTGGTCTCCATGCTTGGCTTCAATTGAATCGGTGGACAATAATCGTACTCAACCGCATACGCATAATGAACAATTCGTGCGTTTTCCGTCCCGCCTAACAGCTTAAGCGTCTGCTCCTGAACATCTGTCGGCATAGAGGTAAAGATGCCGTTGCAGTAAATCGTCTTTATCTCCTCTTCCTCCGGCTCCAAAAAAATCCGATGCTGCTTCTTGTCGGCAAACCTTACTACCTTACCCTCGATACTCGGGCAGTACCGCGGGTCCGTGCCCGTTATCTGACCCGAGGAAAGGGGCGCCCGCTCCAGATTGTCCCGAAGCAGCTTGTGTATTTTCTCATTTGTGTATGTTATCCAGCATGGAATCTGCGGCCGATCTATTCTGTCCGTCATAAATGAAAACGGCACCGGTGGCTCATCGCCCGGCTGCACTTCCAATCCCTCGACGTTTACCGTACTCGCATCCAGCCTCGGCGTCGTATCAGTCGCCATCCGACCAAGCTCCAGCCCCATCCGCCTGAGGCTCTGCGAAAGTTGGTCACTTGCCGGCTCATCGCGCCTGCCGCCCGACCAGCTATGCTCGCCCATATACAGCACTGCCCCTAAGAACGTCCCCGGCGTCAAAACCACCGTCTCAGCATGGTACGCCGACCCATCTTTGCACTCCACTGCCTCCACTTTGTTGTCATTCGTTCGTATATCCTCTACTATTGCCTCGATAATCGTCAGGTTACCGGTCTCCTCAAGCTGCTGCTGCATCCACTTTTGGTACTTGCCTCTGTCAGCCTGCGCACGCGGCGACTGCACAGCCGGCCCCTTCGACCGATTCAGCATCCGAAATTGAATCCCGGTCGCATCTATCGCCAGCCCCATAAGTCCGCCTAAAGCATCAATCTCACGTGCGATTTGCCCTTTCGCAAGTCCGCCGATAGCTGGATTGCAGCTCATCTCGGCAATTTTATCCCGGCTCATTGTTATAAGGGCGGTCCTTGCACCGAGTCTCGCCGCCGCGTGGGCGGCTTCGAGACCGGCATGACCAGCGCCTATAACAATACAATCGAACTCGTTTGGTTTCTTTCCGTTAGACATATTTAGTCCCGCACCAATTGTATCCATAGTAGCGTTAACAAGCAACTGCCGGGTGGTTGAATCGCTACAGGACAATTGGTGCGGGATAGCTTTTTGAACTTTTTAATCAAGTCTTGACAACTGATGCCATTTCTCCAATAATGGTTTCAGAATGTGCAGTAGAGACTGTTATGGCTTCTTACATGGAGGCCACATAATCAATAGTTATGTAGAAGGACAAAAGGAGCAATCATGACGACAGGTACAAAACAAATATTAAAAAAGGCCCTATCGCTCTCTCCCATTGAACGTGCAGAGCTTATCGAAAAGCTTTTTGACAGCTTTGAATTTTCCGACAGAGAAAGCATAGATTCTTTATGGGCTGATGAGGCTGAAAAAAGGATAGATGCTTTTGAAAGAGGCTCTCATCCAATAAAGTTGGTGGCTTTTTAACTGTACTGTCTAATTTCATTTTCGTTCTTTAACCCTTAGCGGAGCCAATAAC
>CAZLWL010000163.1:0-3571 GCA_964563335.1 uncultured Pirellulales bacterium | reverse complement strand
ATTGATTATTGTTGCTCTGTAGAAAAGATGTCAGAATCGTCATTCTGAACCCCGAGGTATCCCCGAGGTTTCGGGACATGCGGGACACGCGGGATGAAGAATCTCCGGCGTTCGAAGGATTGAGATTCTTTCCCGGCGCGCCGGGACTCAGAATGACAGGGTGGCGTTCAGAATGACAATTTTCAGACCTTTTCTACAAAGCAATTATTTTCAAGTGATTATTCTCTATCAAGGCCTTCAAAATGCAACGACCGACAGCTGGATTGATGGTCCGGGTCGGTTCAACTATAATAACCTGGTTAAGATTTAGTGTCTGGGAGTGTATGAATGGGCGTTTCGGTTTCTCGGTCTGAAAATAGTCGGCTGTTGTCCCTTGCCGTAGCTGGTGTAATCGCTGCAGCGACGCTGGTGGTTTACCAGCAGGTTCGCGACCACGAGTTCGTCAGCTTCGACGACCCGAAATACGTTACAGAAAACGCATACGTCCAAAATGGTCTGACCTTTGAAGGCGTCAAATGGGCATTTACGACTAAGCACGCCAGCAACTGGCATCCGGTGACGTGGCTGTCGCTTATGTTGGACTGCGAGATTTCCGACGAATGGGCCAGGAGGTGCCATACCACAAATCTGCTTCTTCACGTTGCCAACACGCTCCTGCTCTTTTATTTTCTCAAACGCACGACCGGAACACTTTGGCCCAGCGCTATTGCCGGCGCCTTATTTGCACTGCATCCTCTGCATGTCGAATCGGTGGCGTGGGTGGCTGAGCGCAAGGATGTTTTGAGCACGTTCTTCTGGCTGCTGACAATGTTGGCTTACGTGCGATATGCCCGGCGTCCGGGTCCGGTGCAATATGGGGGCGTTATGATATTATTTGCCCTTGGTCTGATGTCAAAGCCCATGCTTGTTACTCTTCCTTTTGCGCTGCTGCTTTTGGATTACTGGCCGTTGGGAAGGTTGAACTTGCCCAAGCCGGCTGAGCGCGGGCGCAAGAGGCGAAAGGGGCGTGCTAAAAAAGGCAAAAATAAAGAGCAGACTTTTTTGCGACTTGTTTTGGAAAAGGTTCCGCTATTTGTTCTGTCGGCGGCCTCATGCGTTGTAACACTGTGGGTTCAACGGGGCGTAGAAGTTTCTGCACGGGTGCTGAGCATACAGGACAGATTTAGCAACGCGATGGTTTCATACGTGGTTTACTTAGGCAAGATGGTTTGGCCCGTGCGCTTAGCGGCATTTTATCCGCATGCAAAGACATGGCCGGCGTGGCAGGTGGCGGGAGCCGGTCTTTTGCTGCTTGTGATTACGGTCTTGATGATTTGGCGCCACAGGCGAGGCTACACCGTGGTCGGGTGGCTGTGGTATGTGGGAACGTTAGTACCGGTGATCGGCCTTGTCCAGGTGGGAGTCCAAAGCTACGCGGACCGATATACTTACGTGCCGCTAATCGGCATATTCGTTGTCATAGCGTGGGGAGCGGCCGACCTTGTCAAAAACAGACCTTACCGGAAAATTGCGGCGGCAGTTTTGGCTGCGGTGATACTTGCGGCCTTGGCTGTGTGTACATGGATTCAGGCCGGCTACTGGCGGAATAATATCGTCCTTTACAAACATGCACTGAAAGTTACCCGGGACAACCACTTGGCTCATAACAATCTCGGCGTCGTGCTCAGAGACCAGGGCAAGACAGCAGAAGCGGTCGAGCACTTCAAAGCCGCGGTCAAAATCTGGCCGATGTATATAGACGCCGCTGTCAATCTGGCAGCGGGACTGGTAGATGAGGGAAAGCCCGAGGAGGCGATTTCGTATTGCACGGAATTTCTCGACAGACGCCGCGGCAATTGTCTATTACACAATAACTTCGCAAACGCCCTCAAAGGTACCGGCCGAATCGACGAGGCCATCGAGCATTATCGAAAGGCGCTTGAGTTTGATAAAAACGCCTGGCAGGTCCACTGCAACTTAGGGATGATAATGGCCGGGCGCGGCAAAATCGACAAGGCGATTAAGCATTACCGAGCCGCTTCAAAGGTAAATCCAAACCATCCAGCCGTGCGCAAGGGCCTTGAAGGACTCCTGGCAAGACAGCGCCAGTCGAATCAAAAATCTGAAAGCGACAATTGACAAGACCATCAATTGGACTTTGCCTTGGCTTCCTGTTTGGCCTTGCGACTCTTCGGCGGCCAGATGAGGAAATCATCGGTATCCGTACCATCCGCCTTTTCAGTGCCTTCGACGCCTCCATCATCTATATTGTTTTTGCCTTTACTGTAAATAGTGAAACCATCTTCTGTAAGTTTACAGACAAATGAATCATTGTTGATTGGATCGATAAACAATTCCGGAGGGGCCAAGGATTTTATATCCTCCAAGCTCTCCGGCCAATGTACATGCTCGTTTTTGTAACGTCTTAGTGCGATTATAATCCGGGCAGCCCTATTGTCTGAAAGGATTCGAAGATACAGATCGTGTCTTTTGTAAGAATAAAAAAAGCTACTGGAAATTCTTGCAAAGTAGTGGAAATTAATACGAATTGGAGGCTGTAAGAATTGCTCAAGATCTTTTTGCCAATCGAACTGGCGCTCGGCCATTGGATAAAATGCTTTGCGGTATATCTCTTCTATCATATCCGCCATTTTCTTGGGATTGGATGGTACAAAAAACCAATGCAACAACCTTATTACTTTGTTTTTGCGATTCTCAAGATCGATGTTCATGTATTCGTACAAGAGTATATCAAATATCATATTTCCACTCTGACGTACCTCACCCTTCGAATTCGCTTCATATAGAAGGCCAAACAAATTCTTGTCATGAAATTTCTCAAATTCCACAGTTCTCGCGAAATCTCGGGACCAATCACGGTCAACTTCCTTAAGCAGACGTTCAATTTTTTGCAGGTGGTTTTCATTTGTGTTATCAATAATTATGGTTTGTATGATATTGTGGGTTGCAAGGGCTTCAAGGGCTATACTGATAAGCATATCCATAAGCGTGGGCTGTTGATTAATGTGATTTGCCATTTTCATTATCAGGGATTGTTTTTCTATGGCTTGGTCTATCCGCCCATCACCAAGGTCATTATTAGCGGTTCTTATAAGCAATTGAGCCATTTTTTTCATTCTATTCCAGCGCTGGTATGCTGGGCTGTCAAACCTTTGATAGGCTTCTAATGGAAACACGCATTGGCCTACTTGACTCGCTTCGGTTAATAGCACAATTGTTTGTTCATGTGATTGAATCCACTTCGCCAACTCAGGGTAATCCTGGCTTGACCAGGGTTTATATGTAACTAAATTAAAAAGCTCTCTATCCATGAACTCCGGTTCAAAGTCATTTGGGTCGTATTTTTCGATGAGTTTGTTGTAGATAGTGGAGGCGTTTTGTTCGTCGGGTATGGCCCGCTTGGCTTCGAGGGCGGCTAATTCTCCATCGAAGGTATAAGGCCGCCAGTCGCCGTTGTCTTCGGGCAGAAAGACCCATACGACAAGCGCAATGACGATAATACCGAAGGTCAGCCAAATCCATTTTCTTGTGCGCTTTGGGATTATGGTAAGGGTGGTAAGGATAATGGCTA
>CAZLWL010000162.1:0-3655 GCA_964563335.1 uncultured Pirellulales bacterium | reverse complement strand
TAAATACAATTTGGTACAAGTGCGGCAGTGAGATAACCGAAGAGTTTTACGCTCACCGATGTCTTTATTGACAATCCGCGCACCTAATGGCCAGCGACTATTCAACACCTTCCAGCCAGTTTCGAAAGACTATCTCGGCGTCCAGCATATCAATGGTATCATCAGCAGGGATACTTATATCGCAGTCGGGATTATATTCACCTTCCCCTTCCTCAGTCAGCCAGGCCAATGCAAATATCCCAAAGTCCCCAAGGTCCACATCACAATCGCCGTCGAAGTCGCCGATGGAAGCGTAAGTAAACTCATAGGCACCCATGTCCACCGTATCAGTACCGTCACAATCGCCATCTACGATTCTGTCCCTGCCGTCCAGGTCCGTCGTAACGCCCAAAGGCACCGCCGTGTTGTCGCCGACATCTATGCACGGCGAAATGCCCAGCAGGTGCAGGTCGCCGAAGTCATCATTGTTCCCAACACCCCAGCCATCGCCGCCATCGTCAGGATTTCGCACAAAATTCGGGTCGTCATCGATATTGCCACCGCCGTCGGTTCCAAAAGATATATCCCAGCCGCCTCCGCTGCCACCGCAGCCTTCAATATCACTGTAACTGATCATCGGTATACTCATGGAATTAAATATCTCATCACCCCAAATACCCGCAGAATCCGCCCACATTATGCAGTTGGTGATCATTGGGCTGCTGTCCGGGTTGTACATCCCCCCGCCGTAGGTTATCGCCGAGTTTCCAATGAACGTGCAGTTGATGATGGTCGGACTGCAGGGGGTATTGTACATGCCGCCGCCGCTGTCGTATGGATAAGAGCCATCGGCATTGCCGCCGGTAATCGTAAACCCGTCTAAGACCGCGCTTGGCCCGGTGCCGCTGCCGGTAACCACGTGATAGCTGTTTTCATCGTTGTTTTCCCATTGGCCCGGTCCGTCGTCCCCGGCCAGATCTCCGCTAAGGATAGTCTCATACAGCCCAATATTTCGCTCGTTCGGGTCTTCCGCACCGATACCAGCGTAGCCGCCATAGATACCCACTTCGTTTATAAGTTGAAACGTGTCCGTTCGTAAGCCGGTGCCGGCGGGATGGTGCACATCGTCATCATCAGGTCTGTAAACACCCTGTGCCACACGGATTTCGTCAGCGTTGTGGTCGGAACCAGCACGCGTGAGAGCATCCTGAAGATACTTATACGCTGTGGCCCAACTCGTCCCGTCGCCGCCAGGTGGAGAATTGGCATCGACAAAAATAACCTGATCGCAGACATCACCTATTCCATCACCATCGGCATCTGCCTGGTCTGGATTGGGATCATCCGGGCAGTTGTCGCAGGCATTGCCCACGCCATCGCCGTCAGCATCTACCTGGTCTGGATTGGGATGGTCGGGGCAGTTGTCCAGGTCGTCGCACACTCCGTCTTCATCAGTATCGCCGCCCAGGTCAGCGCACGGATCAAGCGGCACAAACACCAGGCTTGAAACGTACACGTCCTCGTTGCCAGCCCGCTGATCCACGTAGGTCACCAAATCGGCGAAGACGTCATTGAGGTACTGGTCGGCCGGTTCGGTCGTAACCTGGAAGGTCTCTTCGGTAGAAATCCTGTACAAGAAGACATCGAAGTTGCCATTTATGTTTGACTCGTAGCTAACCCAACTTTCGCAGTTAGGCATTGAAATCGGCATTTTTGATGTCGCCAGGGCGGTTGGTTTCCACCACAAAGCTTACCTTTTCAACTGATGGCTATATACCTTTGGCGGTGGCTGCTTTGGCAATCTTACTTTAAGCTTGTCAAGTATTATTCGGTGTTCAAGCTCCGGTTGACTGTACCGTCGCATTTCAAGCATTCGACTATCAGTTGTCGGTATCCGCACATCTATCATCACAATCGCACTGAGCTTATCAAGGACATCTCTGGCCGTCAGGCCGGGTGCGTAATATCGAAGTTTTTGTCGCAGAGTAACTATCAGACAATACGCCAAAAAGGCCACAAATATATGCGCCTCAACTCTATGTTCAAGTTGATGATAAACCGGACGAACAGCCAGATCACTCTTTAGGCTCTTAAATGCAGCTTCGACCCGGGTAAGCAAAACATATCTTTGCCAGATAACATCCGGCTTGGTCTCGGTAAGGTTGGTTCTCAGCAGATACATGCCATCCCGCAGGATCATCTTCTTATAAGTATCCCTGTTCAAACTATAGCTGAAATTCTCCGGCGTAACTTTGTTGCCTTGCGGAGGTATTATTAGGTCGACACATTTGACGGATTTGCCTGCCTGCTGTTTTAAGGCTCCAAGCCTTTCGAGCAGTTTGTCGCGGTTACGACAGTTCTTACGCAGCTTCTCAAGTCCCAGCAGATATTTACGCAATTTATACTTTCGTATAGCTCTTTCTTTAGCTTTACGGTCTTTGCTTTTTGCCAGAACATACAGTTCATTATCTTGAGCCAATAGTTTTACCGCAACATTATCGTTAGCCTGCTTCCAGTCCACATCGAGCAGCTTGCCTTCAAGCTTATTGAGCATGACTCTCGGAGTACCAACGAGATATTGTATGTTCTCATCGCGCATCTGAGCCAGCACATCTTCTGTTGGAATTCCTCTGTCCATCACCCATACCCTGCGTGCTTTGCCGTAAATCGATTCTATTTTTTTAAGAAAGAATCGTAATGTAGTTTTGTCCAGAGTATTGCCCGGCAGAACTTCATAACCTATCGGAAAACCCTCAGGCGTAACAATAAGAGCTATTACCACCTGCCTGCAATCAGAGCGGTTATCTCTGCTATAGCCGAATCTGGCCTTGGGATTTTGCTCACAAAGACCTTCAAAATATGTGCTGGTCAGATCATAAAGTAGTACATCAAATTCAATGCCGAATATATCCTCCCATTGGGATTTAAGGTATTTGCATAATTGCTCTTTGTGCTCCAGTATCCTATCAAGGCAACGATACAGCCGGTCTTTAGCTGCTATTCGGTAATCGGTATTCAGCAGTTCGTCCATTGCAGTCTTGTCAAACCATTGCCTGTCCCGATACATCGGGATAAAATTCGCTGCCCGGACGTATGAGGCGATTTACTACCAGAAGCTTTAACACCTTTGTCCAGGAAATATCCGAACGACAACTGTCAAGACGAGCCGACCAGAATTCATCAAGACCGAGCCTCTGCCACAGATGACAGCCCAGCCAGCAGTCACCGAACGAGCGAGGCCTGCATAACTGCATTTGTGAAAGCGTTACCTTTATTGAATTGACATCGCATTCTGTGATCGTGGCGTTATCGGCAAACAGCAATTTCTGCTTCTGTTTACCGGAGTCCTGATCAAAAACTTGCAGCGTTTTTTTCCATGTGTTTTCTTGTGATGAGCTTATTTCACCGAGGTACAGGACAGTTCTCTGAACGGTCTTGCCGTTGGCAACCCTTCGATTTTCGACGACGCTGAAGTACTCGTGCCATTTACCGTTCTTCTTGCGTTTGTAACTTCTCAGAAACATATTTGTAGTTTCGCAGCAGAGAAATGACTTTGCAACAGGGTAGGTCTTCACCACATGAGGTTTCAAGAGTATTTTGTGGAATAATTAGACGCTATGCCGGAAAAAATTTTTTGAAATCGCAATTTTACCGCCTAACTGCGAAAGTTGGGTTA
>CAZLWL010000161.1:0-3668 GCA_964563335.1 uncultured Pirellulales bacterium | reverse complement strand
CGATAGCAAGCTCAAGGGAGCTATTATGGTTCCATACCAACATCTGATGCAGTTTATAAACCCTGTCGAACTCATACTGGATCCAGGCCGGCTGTGGTCCTGCCATACTGCTCAGCCACATACTGTCGACACCTATGTTGCCGTGCAATAAGCCGCTGTCATCCAGCCCTGAATCGTTGACGGTATTCTCAGGCCCTTTACCTACGTCGCTGCTGGAAGCTGTGGCAGTTATGTTCTCGACGGGATAACCGATAGGCTCGGCCGTGAAACTCCAGACATCGCCTTTATATACCGTAGAGTCCGGTGGAGCGTTTACTTCATCTATCCGCCAGTAGTAAGTCTTGCCAAGATCAAGGCGCTGTGGCGGAGTATAGCTGGCAGCAGTCTGGGCTTCGCCGCCGGTGGCATCGTTAACGTCATCAAAGTTCTCACCAAAATATACTATGTGCCCGTTTGTTGGCGCTGCAAACGCTCCCGGCGTCCAGCTAAGGACTGGGTTCCTTAACACATCTGTCGCCTCCGTTTCCGGCTTCGGATCGGTGGCTTTTACCTGGAACGGCAATTCGGGCTGGTTGATGCCCTCGACATACGGACCTTTATAGACATAAAAGGAGTCCAGCCACATGGGGATCTCCTTACCGGCGCAGTGGATTATGACCTTGACGTTGCTGTTCTGGTTCTGGGCTTCCGCGGTGATGGTAAACTCGGCCCACTCCTCGGTCAAATCAAAGGTTGTATTACCCCACGTCGTAGAATTATCCATGGCTTTGAGCAGCATGACAAAGGTGCGCGCTTCCTCGGCCTTGGCCCAGATACTCACCGTGTACTCCTGGCCGACCTCCAGGGGAATCTCGGTATAGAGAATCATGAAATCCCAGACGATCGTACCCTTGGCATCCAGCCTCAGGCTCTTTGCGCCATCGATGAACTCGGTATCGTCGTAGGTGATGGTGCTGCCGTTGCCCGCGTCGGAGTTCCAGGTAACCCAGCCGCCCCCCCAGTCGAAGACATCATCTTGCTCTTCAAAGCTGTTGTTCAGGGGTGCCAGGTTCACAACCTGCGCCTGAGACACCGGTGGGATCGTGCTTAGAAGCAATACGATGCCGGCAAACCAGATCAGTTTTTTACACATGATGCGCCTCCTTCAAAAAAAGGTTAAAATAATAATTTTTGTGCTTTGGCCACACACCAAAACACCCATCGTTTTCGACAAGCAACAAGTGTTAAGACATCGCTTAAGCACGAAGCACGAAATTCTAAATCCGAAACAAATTCAAATGATAAAAATCCAAAATTCAAAACGTTTTGGTCATCCCTCGACTTCGCTCGGGACAGATTTTGTAATTTGAATTTCAACTTTCGAAATATACGCCGTCCTTTACCAGTTTCTCTCGCAAAAGGGCGTAGGAAAGTTCTCGCGTTCCTTTGTTTTTCTGGGCGCAGAGGGCTGCTGCGGTGCCGGCGGCCTGCCCCATGCAGTTCACAGTGTTTCTCGTTGACTGGTGGGCCCGTCTGTCGGAAGTGATCAGCATCCCGGCCACCAGGAGATTCTCGATTCCCTTCGCACGCAGAGCCCTGTAAGGAATTCCGTAGGTTCCGCCGTTTTTGACCTTGTAGCGCCCCATGTCGTGATAGCTGTAGACGAACACGTCGTCGTCGAAATGTTGGGCTTCTATCACGTCCTCGTGCTTGATGTCGTAGTCACAAGTGATGAGCCTGCCGCGGCGGATGTTGAGTCTCGGGCTTGTGCGCGCGATAAAGGCCTTTTCGCAACCGGGAAAGTACCTTCTGAACAGTTCGACGGTCCTCAATTGCCTTCTTCTTAGTTCCAATTCCGCTTTCGCCACCGCATCGCGATCGGTTGGACTCACGGACAGCTTCAGGTTGGGTTTAACGAACATCAAGTAGTTGTCGTAAACGGTGGTGGTTGCCGACTGCAAACCGATCCTTCCCGCCTCCTCGCGAAAACCATCGGGCATTACCACCCATTTGCCTTGCACGCGAACGGCCCTGCCGTCTTCGCCGCTGCGCCAGCCCTCCGCGTATTCCAAAATGCCGTCACGGTCTTCGAGATATTTGAAGATCTTGTCTATGTCCACATTACCCATGCCGAAACTGTTGGCTACGTCGTAATCGTTCGGTTCGGTGTAATCCGCCCCGGCGAAAGCGGAAAGGTCGCCGTAGGCGGTGCAGTCCACAAAGGATTTCGCGTAGAACGCCTCGCGGCCCGCCCGGCTCTCGGCGATTACTCCCCTGATGCGGGAACCGTCCATAATCGCGCCGGCCAGAAGAGTGTTCACGCAAACGTAGACCCCAGCTTCGACCAGCATCTCGAACGTCACGAGCTTATATAGTTCCGTATCGACCACCGTATTCACTGAATCGCGGTGTCCGAATTTCATGTCGCCGAATCCGGCCCAGCCGCCGATCTTATCCAGACGTTCCATTATCTCGTTGGGGATTCCTCTGACGACCTGGCGCTTCTTGACTCCGGGAAAAGGCTTCCAGATATTGAAGAAACTGTGAAGGGTTGTGCCGCCCTCCGTGACGGTTCCGCCGGGATAGCCCTTCATCTCGATCAGTACGGTCTTGGCCCCCTGGCGTGCCGCGGCGATGGCCGCCAAGACGCCCGCCGTTCCGCCGCCAGCCACGACGACGTCAAATTTCCTGGCGGGAAGTTTCTTCACGGGTTCCTCGTAATAATCCCCTGATGGATCCGCAGACCATGCCGGGCTGCCGCTGGCGCAACCGATCATAAGGCCCATACCAAGTGTCAAACCACTCTTTGAAAATTCTCGACGATTCATTTCTTTGCTCCCTGCATATTACTCGTTAAAGACCGGAAAAACTCCATCTTACATTTCCCATACCAAACGCTCGGCTACGCGACCAAGCCTTCCAACTCGACGATAATATCAGCTAACCGTTCACGGGTATTTTGACAGTATTGGGCAACTCACACAACATCAAATACATAACCTTTCAATCTACTTTATTCAAACTGACCGAGTCGGATTGAGTTGTGACTATAAGTGTTTTATTGACAATAATATAAACCCATTTGTCATTCTGAACGAAAAAAAGCTTGCCCTGAGCGAAGCCGAAGGATGAAGAATCTCTTGCTCAGCAAGCGCACATTATTCTTGCTCGCAGGCCAGATGCTTCGCTTCGCTCAGCATGACAGCTTGAAATTGGTCAGTTTAAGTACTTTATAACACACACATCTGTTGCAAGCCAATAGAATAATGTCTCAAACTTAGGGCTTTGTAATCGTTCACAGGGTCAAAATGTCATCTAATCTTAATTAAAACGATTTTTTGTAATTTAGTCAAGCTTTTCTTGGCGATTTTTACCAAGTATTCGGACAAATCGCCCATAAAGCCCAAAATCGGAATATTTTCCCCGTGAACGGTTACAAAGCCACAAATCAATGTTACCCAGAATCTGTGCTGTTTGAACCATGCCAAAAATCTTAAAAGAAATTCTTTGCGTGCTCTGCGGTTATAAAATCCGTGTAAACCTGTGTTCATCCGTCTTCGCCGTGCAGGGCTACGCTCGTCTGGGCGGAGCGCTTCGCCGTAGCCTGGCCGGACAGGTCTGTGTCTAAGAAAATTTGTAACCGTTCACGGGTATTTTGAACGTATTGGGTAGCGCACCCAACATCAAAA
>CAZLWL010000160.1:0-3675 GCA_964563335.1 uncultured Pirellulales bacterium | reverse complement strand
GTCAGGGTATTTCGTGGTTCTGCCGACGACGTTGCCGACCGGATAATCAAGTGTTCTGTGGCGAACAAACTGAAATGCTTCATCCGGGTAAATGCTGACAGCCCTTTCCTGGAGCCACCGTTAATCAATCACGCCTGCGATGTCGCAACATCCTCAGATTATGAAATTGTGACGAACCTTTACCCACGAACGTTCCCTTACGGGGTAAGCGTCGAACTGGTTCGAACGGATGTATTTCAATCTGCATACGAACAGATGAGCATGCCGGAACACTTTGAACATCCAACGCTGTTTTTCTACCAAAACATCGAACGGTTCAGATATTATAACATTACCAGAGATGGAGACAACCTGAGTAAAATCCGGCTGACTGTTGATACAGAACAGGACTGGCAAAAATTTGAGCGTGTCGTCAACAAGGTGGGCGACCGGTGGAAATCCATATCCTATCTCGATGCTGTAGAGTTGTACCGAAAGGAAGCATAAATGGTTACTTTGTTCTGCATTCGCCCGAAGGGGTTCAACGTTGGTAATGACGCCATCTTCTTAGGAATGCAGCATTTTATATACGAAGCCTTTGGCGAAGTTGTAAATCTGATTTCATTGCCGGCCACGTCTCGCTATGAAAGCGAGGCTAAAGCCGGACTAACCTCGAAGACAATCTATGAAATCAACCAGTACGGCCACGGCGTCATTGTCGGCGGCGGGAATCTTTATGAAAACGGCGAACTGGATGTGAGCCTCGATGCCTTGGAGGCCTTGGAGGCCCCGATGATGCTCTTTAGCCTTTCCAGAGGCCGTATCTATAATCGACTGCACAAAATGGTGGACCGCACAGACGCCATGTCCAGCCGTGTGATAAAAGCACTGAATGATAAAGCCAGCTACTCCCTTGCCCGGGATAAGGCGACACAATCCTATCTTCAAAGTATCGGCTGCAAAAATAGCGAAGTCGGGGGCTGTCCCACACTTTTTCTGGATCGGGTAGCTGAGCGTTTGCCTAAAATTCCCGAACAATACACAGACAGCGTGCTGATTTCTATACGAAACCCGATGCTCATGAGCATTCCACTGAAGAAGCAAATCCAGGTCCACAGCGATATCACAAAAATCATCGTTTTTTTGCGTGAAGAAGGATTTCGGGACGTCCGTCTGCTTTGCCATGACTACCGCGATATATCGTTTGCCGCCTCGTTTGCCGACATTGATTATGTGTATACCGGTGACGTTTACAGCTATCTGTCGCTACTGCGTTCGTGCGCGTTGAACGTCTCATACAGACTTCATTCCGTTTTGCCGTGCCTGGCTTTCGGCACAGGCGTTATCAATATCAGTTATGACGAACGGGCTTTGAGTTTATTGGAGACCATTGGTTTTGGCGAATGCAATATTGATATGATTCGCCGCGATGACGTTGTCGCCGAGGTTGTAAAACAACATCAACGTATAAAGGACCTGCATACTCTGCGAGCACAAGCCGGGCCTAAATGGGAGCAGCTCTACAAAATAATGTCCGAGACGTTTCGCGAATTTGCAGGCGAAGTAGTGGCGTGTCGCGACCAACAACAATAGAGAGAACAAATGAAAGAAATGATTCAAAACGTACGTATTATAGCCGAGGCAGGCACAAACCATAATGGAAACTTCGCAACGGCCAAGCAGTTAGTAGATGTAGCTGCAGAGGCTGGCGCAGACTCGGTAAAGTTCCAGATTATCCACCCGCAAGGGCTTTACTTGGAGAAGCTATTCAAGCAGGGACAATACGTTGACAATGAAGTATTCCACAAGCGCGCAGCCGGCCGATTAACTGATGATGACTACCGTACTCTGGCCGGTTACTGCAGGGAAAAAGGTATAGAATTTAGCGGGTCTGTGTTTGACCGGCGTGGAATTGACTTACTGGAAGAACTTAGCGTCAGCTATATTAAACTGGCGTCCTGCGACTTAAACAATTCCTTATTACTCAAGATGGCCGCTGAAACCGGTCGGAAATTGATAATCTCCACCGGAATGGCGACTCTTGGTGAGATTGAGCAGGCTGTTTCGGATATTGTCGCCACAGGCAACTCAAATATTGTCCTGATGCACTGCGTATCCATGTATCCCTGTCCGACAGAGAAAATGAACCTCGGCTTCATAAAGGTCTTAAAACAAGCTTTTGGACTTCCGGTTGGGCTCTCAGACCACTCCGAAAGTAGCCTGGCAGGGGCAATGGCAATCAGCATGGGGGCAGAATGGATAGAAAAACATTTTACATTAGACCGTCAAGCTGAAGGCTTCGATCACGCCTACGCCATGGAATCTGCCGGCCTTGCTCAATTTGTCCGGGACATGAGAGCATCAGAACAAGCATGTCGCAGACAAGATGTAAAGGTCCAATCTGAGGAAAGAGAGATTAAAAAATTTGCCCGACGTTCAATATACGCCGCACGAGACATCAAGGCAGGTGAGACCTTGAAGGAACAAGACGTGCGGATTGTGCGACCTGAAGGCCCCCTCAGACCGAATGATTATATATTGATAGTAGGCAAAACCACTAAGCGCCCGATTCGGCAGTATGAACCTTTGTCGTTAGATATGTTCGATTAACTTGTAATTACAGGAGTGATATTAGTCGCCATGAAAGACACGCGATTAAAAGTGTTGTTTATCAGCCGCGGCTCCGCTAACGATGGGATGGGCCATGTCATCCGGTCCCGCTCAGTAGCCGCTGCCATGAAAGACTTCGCTCACGTCAAGATGGTTGTAATTGGTGATGAATATGTCGAGAACCTGCTTGTTGGTAAACAGATTGAGTACACGATAATCGCCTATGACAAGCAAATTGGAGACATCTATTACAGCTTCGCCCCCGAGATTATCATTTTTGACCTGACATATTTTGATGAGGACAGCTTTACGCCGGCCAACAACTCCAATCTGACGGTCAGCTTATCGCCGATATTCAACCTCCTCTCAAAAATCGATTTGGTCTTTCATCGCACAAGCATAATGGATAAGAATTGGTCAACGTTCGGCCAAAAGCCCGTTATCAAAGCCGGACTGAAATATGCAACCATCAATGAACACTGCAGGAAAATCGATGAAGACGTTTATTGGGAGAATCTCAAGCACGAGAGGTTGGCAATTGCAATATCCATGGGCGGAACGGATGCCGCAAACAAGGCTCTGCAGGTTCTCGACACAGTCAAAACAGTCGAAGGCAAGCTGTTAATCTGGGTATTGCTGGGCGAAGGATACTCCCATTCGTATCAGAATCTGGTCGATTGCATGCGCGACAGCCGGCACGAAATCATCCTGGCAAAGACCAACGAGTCGATGTGGCGTATCCTAAGCACGTGCTCATTAGCTGTTTTGGCGGGCGGCACTACAACTTACGAATCCGCATATGCAGGGCTGCCGTCCATCAACACTCTCCAAAGCGAAGACAGATTCTTTCTAATCCAGGAATTAGTCGAGAAAGGCGTGTGTCTTTGCGCGGGATATACCTTTGAGGAATCCATAAAAGCACTGAATGCACTCATCTCACACCTTAACCAAAACCGCCATGAGTTATATTCAATGCTCCTGAAATCCAACGACCTTATCGACAACCAGGGTGCAAAAAGAATAATTGATGAAACATTAAAATATTATTGGAAGCGACAGACATCGCTTGCTAAAACGACGGCAGAT
>CAZLWL010000159.1:0-3690 GCA_964563335.1 uncultured Pirellulales bacterium | reverse complement strand
TACGACAACGCTTCCTTCGTGAAGCCGGGGTGCTCGTCTTTGAGCACGTCCGCTTGGTGAAACAGACTGCCATCGGCGCCGCCTAATACGAAAATATGGCTCTGTCCGACATTTATACCGGTACCAGCCATTACACATCTTGGAACATCCGAGCGACGCCTCCACGGATTTGTGTCTCCGGTATAGTTACCGGTTTTGAAATCGTATTTTCCCGGGTTATAACGGGCGGGCGTAAACTCGTAGACATCCGTAAGGAACTCGATCTTGCCTTCTTCGGCTGTTCGTCGGCCGCTCATAACATAGACACAATCATCGGTGCCATTGTGCTGTGCGACTACAATCGTGAATGCTCTCGACGGCCCGGGCCAGGGGAGAACCTGTTCCCATGTGAGTCCTTCGTCATGTATGTTCGACAGATCGAGGGACCAGAAATTCTTCTGGGCGGTTTCAAGACCAAGTCCCGTGGTGCCTCCCGCTACATAGACCTTTTTGCCAACGATGGCGGCTCCGGAATATGCGCAAGGTTGGGGCAAGGGCGGTAAAGTTCGTTGTTCAATTTCTTCTTTTTCCTTATTCCAACGCAACAAGAAAACGTCGGAATACGTGCGTTCGGCATCGTTGCCTCCCATACATAACACGCCATGAACTGTTGAAACGGAGGTGCCGTAGGCTATTGGTTTGTCGAGCTTGAAATTGGTAATCCAACGGTACGATACATGGTCCTTGTTAGAGTCCTTAACAAGCACATAGATTTCGTCTTGCCATATCTTGTCCGATTCCCAAACGGGATGAGGAAAGTTCGCGCCCCCAGCCATGATAAGCGCATCGCCATTGACGCCCGTGAAGTGTCCAGCTACGCCCCAATGGTGCTCTATGCCCGGCGGTGCGGGTAATTCCGGCAGTTGGGCCCAGTCAAGTATCTCCTGGGCGCATACACTTTCTCCGACCACACAGAAGAGCATGCTGAGCGCAATCAAACATGACGCTAATCTAATAACCGTCCCTATACCTTTCTCTGAGCTGATGCCGCTCGAGATCGGGTCATGGCTTCAATCTTTCGCTGTTCCACTTCGGCAACCCCTTGGATTGGGCGCAGCACGGCGCCAGAGCCAATTCCCAGCGTACTGACGCCAAACATAGCGCCAGCTACCCAGTTCTTGTCCCCTAAAAGGAGCGTTTCGCGAATGGCCGAGATCTCTTCCTGAAGCGCATCCATTCGTTCGTCGTCTTTTTCCGCGGCGGCTTGACACATCGCCGCATAAAGACTCGGCGCATAGTTGGCGCAAACTGGCACAATACCGCGCGCCCCCTTTCTCAATCCCCAGGCGATATCCGGCTCATTGCCCTGTAATACCGCTATACCGCTTCGGGAAACAGCGTCCATCAACTGCGAAAAGTAATCTTGATCGCCGGAACTCTCTTTAATGCATTGCGTCCAACCCCGTTTTGCCATCTCGGCAATGACCTCGATAGGAATTGACGCATGCGTACACGACGGGATGTTATAGACAATCATATTCATATCCGTTGCATCGTGGCAGGAGCCAAAGTACGAGACAAACTCGTCGTTTCTCTCAGGGGTTATGTAATAGGTGGGCGTAACTACCATGTGCTCATAGCCAATTCGCTCCAACACACGGATACGTTCAATGGCTCGAGCGGTGGACATCTCGATTACCCCACCCAACAGCGGCACGGCATTGCCCACTTCATCCTGCGCTATCTCCATCATCCGCTCCCACTGAGCCATAGGCCACAATGGCCCCATGCCCGAAGTGCCGCCAGTGAACAGGGCGTCCGCGCCACCCTCGAGGCAATGGCGAATAAGCGCACGCATCGCGGATTCGTCCACACGCTCTTGTCCATCCACGGGTGTCAATAGGGGCACAATGACCCCCTCGATGACTTTGGTCGATTCTGACATTACTTACACCTTTCAATTGTGTCGGTCGCGAAACCGCCACTTTACAATATTACTCTCTGTCGAGCTTCATCTTAGGCCAATAGCCTATCTCGAATAATTCACATCTCCGGCGACTACAAGAATTCTTGCTCCATTACCTGCTTCTTGCCAGCCAATAATTCAAACATCGCAGCGACAAAAAGATCCATCTCATTTCGAGTCCTTCCATAACTCTCATCCATCTCTGCCGCGACGTCTATAACTTCTTTATCAACCTTTATGAACTCTACATGACCGGCTCCAAAGCCGGTCGTGAGACCCTTTGGATGGGCCCAAACTGGTCCCTCCTCGAAAGGCTCGAAAACATCACAAATCAAGGCCCGCTTTTTTAAATCAACCAATTTCGTAGACTCCAATTCCAATTGGGGCATTGCCCTGATCTCCGCGAGAAGGCCATACATGTAACTGATCGCCCGTTCCTCATTCCCGGTTGGAGATTTCCAATCCCACCCGGTACTATGGTAATTCTGCAATATCTTGTTTTTTTGGGAGGGACAATAGAAAATCTCAGGATCATCGATAACATCTGTTCCATACAAACGACCCAGATTGACCCAACAGGGGCGTGGGTCATCTTCTGGGGCATAGGTTTGCCAGCAGATAAAATTCCAGGTTGCGTTCATTCCCCAGATGCTGGAGGGTATATTATCATCGAATCTCGCAGCATATACATAAATTCCGGTTAATAAACTTTTTACATGGGCTGCACAAACTGCTTTCCTTGCCTGTTCTTTAGCACTGCGTAAAGCAGGCGTAATGATGGACAGCAGCAACGCGATTATGGCGATTACCACCAGAAGTTCTATCAAAGTAAATCCCCTTTGCCTGTTCATTTTGTGTCTCCTTCTATCTTAGGATAAGCCACGCTACTCGATAAAACAAAAGGAATAGATTGTTGCATCTTGGAACTCAAATTGAATTTGAGCCGGCTTCTTGGCGAGCTGATCGAACGAAAAACCATCTCGCCATGTTATTTTCTTATCCGACAAGTTCCCTTTCAACGGCTCACTTTCGGCCAGTAGTCCGTTGCGTTCATCAAACACTCTGACTTTGACATATCCCTTCTGCCCGACATCTGCACAGAGTCGTAACGTCCCCTTGCGATGGACTATGGGGGTTGTCGTGATTTTCGCTGGTTTGTTGGATTCGATTTGCTTGTACCCTGCGAAGCCGTCCGGTCTCAACGTCGCCAGGCAGAAGAAACCGTTCCGCCAAATGTTGTGATGGCCATCACTACCGCCGTAATACAAACGAATCTCATCCTTCAGAAACACAGGACAGGCAGCCGCATATACGCAGCCCCAGTCATAGTCGCCCTCCTTCTCGGAGTTCGGAATGAGCGGCGTTCCCGGTAAGACGCGATTCCACGTTATCGTATCAGGACTCCAGGTCAATTCTGTCCATACGCGGTCAGCATCCTGATCATGTATGGCAACCAGTCCCAAATAGACTCCGCCATGATAGAAAACAGGCATGGCATAGGTCTGGTAATTTTTGTCCAATCCCTCAAGCACGATTTTACACTTGCGCCAGTTGAGAAAATCCTCGCTGGACGTCCGTGCAACCTGTCGGCCAAACGGCTTGCCCCACTCACGCGTTATGCCCACATATTTACCCAGCGTCGGCGCCCAGAAGGCATTGTTGTGGGTGTCTCCGGCACTATCCGCTTCGGGACAGGTGATGGCCTTGCCCCAGTGGATGCCATCAGCGGAAAACGCAACCGAGAG
>CAZLWL010000158.1:0-3729 GCA_964563335.1 uncultured Pirellulales bacterium | reverse complement strand
GGAGCCGCCTGCCGATGAAGTCGGACCATCGGTCGGTATAGCCCTTGGCGCAGGAAAGACAGAAGCAGGATTTGCAGGTGAAAGCGATACGCCGCACCTGGCCGCATTGGCAGCATCGGTACTGAACAAAGCCCATCTTGTCGGGGTCACCGCAGTCAAGCATTTTCTGGACAGTCTCGTTGTAGTCCGGACTGTCAAAGCGTGGATGGGTCTTCTTAAACGCATCCCAATGATCGCGGAATATCTGCTTGAATGTGTTTTTATCAATGCCTTCCATGGCTGTTCTCTACGAACAACCATAACCGAATTGGTAGGATAGGTCGAGGAAAGAATTAAAATGTCTTATTATGCGAGACTAAAAAGTCCCCGGCGCAGCCGGGATAAGTTCTAAAAAAACGTATCACTGCCATTCTGAACGAGAGGTTGACACCCCTGCGAAAGCAGGGGGGTCCAGGGACCCGGAATCCGCGTCCCTTCGACTATCCCTTCGGCGTTGCTCAGGGCTGACGGCTAATTCAGGGCAGGCTCTTCGTTTCACTGAGGATGACACGGGGCGTTCAGGATTATGCCTTCTTCATCTGTGCCACCAACTGGCGTGTCTGTGGCGACTGGTCATTGTGAGCCAGCTTGAAGGCCTGTGCGGAATCTGTGTGCTCGCGTTTGAAAAACTCATTGCCAGCGATAATCTCGCGAAGGGCCTTTGATTTCGCCCGCGCCCCCTTCAGGAACCTTACGACCTTGACGCCATAGACTCCTCCAAACAGCGCCGCTACACCGATGCCTAAATCCATCACACCATCAGCGACATCCCAAGCATCCGGCCGCTGGCGCGCTTCGGCTAAAGCCAGACCAGCAAGCTGCTGATTCGACTCAGCTAAAATCGCCTCGGCCGTATCGGCAGCCGGAAACTCAACCGGCAAGCCGTAGTCCGCTGCAAAGGCCCTGCTTTGAACCTCGCAAAGCTTCGTCAGGCCCTGCAGCTCGCCGCTTGTATTTTCTGTGTGTGCTGCATCGGCCGCCATCTGTGCCGTCCGGTTGTGCAGCCATGCATTTTGCTTCTGAATCTCGCCCGGAGCAAACCGAAGACTATCGCACCCCGCCAATAACATAACCACTACCACTGAAACCAAACTTACTTTTGCCATAATCAACCTCCTTTGAAAAAAAGAACCTACTTACCGACATGCCGAACCAATCAACACGTTTTGAAAATGTGTCGAAAAATAGCGATTTTTTAAACATATCCTTGACATATTGGGCACTCTATTAACTTGTAAATGAATTATGCAGCACGGCTAAAGAGTCGCAGGAGCAGATTGATTCGCAAGTCCAGGGGGTAGTTTTCTATATCCCAATTCGCTCTTGGCAAGGGCCATGAATGTGGCCATCGGCTTATTCGCACTTGCCGCCTCATCGACTAAGGCCTTGGCCTGCTGAAAAAGTCCCACATCGCCCGTTTTACCCGCCGTGTATCGAAGCCACGCCGCCACCTGACGGATACACGTCCGGTCGGACCTGTTCCTCGGGCAAAGTCTGGTGCTCGACCAATCGTAAAACCGCAACTCATCGCCAAGGAAAGAAGTCGAAGAAGAATCAATAGAGCTAATTGAACTCGTGTTCGTATTCGAATATTTATCTTTACTTAACTTTACGTTTACTTTCCTTTCCTTAGCTATAGCTTTGCCATGGCTTTGCCATCGCTTTTGGGCACTTATAAGTCCTGCCCTGCGCCGACCTTGCAGACATTTTCTTGCCTTCCGCAAATCTTTGGTGACAACTTTGTGCCGAATAGTGCCGTCTTTAATTACAAAAGCTGACCTGACTTTTTCCCAAACCTCGCCAAAGTTTTCGCAGCCGGTCACCTTCGCCAACACCGCCTCATCAAGCGGAAATTTACCGCCGTTGGCATAGAGGTACAGCTTAAGCGTCCAATAAACACCCCGCTCGGCTGGCGACATCATCTGAAACCGTACGTCAAGCAAATCCTGCGACGGCTGAAATTGAACATACTGCAAATCAGATTGACTTTTCAAATCGCTACCCCGACTTTTATAACGCTTCATTGCTTATTGGCAGCCCTCTCGACCGCACGCAGACAGTATTCGTAGGCAATTGCCTTCTCCCCAAACGCCTTAAACTTCCCAGTGAAATTGCGGCCTTAGTTTGAACATTTCCTGAATTTCCCTTACAATGGTCTTCTCCAGAACCATGAACTACGATTACTTGTAGAGACTTAATCCTTGGATACAGCCGAAAAATTCAAGCTCCACACGATACTGCTTTGGCAAAAAGTCAAAGACCATCCCGAAGCACAGCGAATTATACGACTGTTTCCCTCGGCCAAGGTGCAGCTTATTAAGCACCAACGTATGCCTTCGGTAACCGGCTTGTCACCAGGACAGGCCCTTCGCAAAAGCAAAAGGATATTGATGATCGGCGAGACCACCTCATTTGTCGGACGATTTGACGGCAGACTCGGCCCCGCGTTACAATGCTGCCCATACTATAAATTAGTACCACTGTCCAACGGATGCCCATACTATTGCACCTATTGCTATCTTGGGTTTATATACCGCAAATATTCACCGTTCATTAAGCTGAATATCAACTATGAAACGATGTTCAGACAGATTCGCAAAACTGCCGCCAAGTCCAAAAGTCGCGCTGACTTCAACATGGGCGAAATGCTCGATAGTCTTGCTCTTGACCACATTACTAATCTTACTGCTAAGCTTGTGCCGTTCATGAAAGACCTGCCAAATGCCCACTTGATGCTGCTTACCAAAAGCTCGGATATCCGGAATTTGTTAACCGTTGAACCGAATAGACATGTCGTTGTTTCCTGGAGTCTTAATTCTCAACATATCATTGATAGATACGAGCCAGGCACAGCGTCTCTTGATCAGCGCATTGAAGCTGCAAAGTCTTGCCAGCAGCACGGCTATAGGGTACGCTTTCGCATCGACCCCGGCATTCTTTACCCCGATTGGCCCGATGGCTACGCCCGTATGGTCCAATTGGCGCTCACTCACGTCAAGCCCGAGAATATAACTCTCGGCATGTTGCGTCTCTTGCCGGGCCATAAACGTCTGGCAATAGACGCCTATGGTGCCAGGGGCCGACAGTTAGCTGCCCAGGAGCTTACCGACAAGGCCTCTGACGGCAAGATGCGATATCACCGAAAGCGACGTGTCGAGTTCTATAACTTTCTCGTCGACGTAATACGCAGCTTCGACAAGAGCGTAAGTATAAGTCTATGCAGAGAAACATCTGATGTATGGCAACAGTTAAGAGACCGATGCGACCACCAAAAATGTAATTGTGTTACCTGGTGACCGCTGCCGTCATACTTTTTTTCTGCTCGGCTTGCCTCCTGCTTGGCGCGAACAGACAGCAGTAATACGAATAAGTATATAAAGCGTTAGAGTTACCTGTCGAATACACGTGCTGACTTAACACGCGCTTCCGGCAGGATTGCCCTATCGCCCTGACAATTCTTCTCATCAGAGAGTCGCTGAACCTGTCCTGCAAAATCAGTATTCTGCCGCTTGCGCTACACAATTTTTCAACTTGTAAAAGACCTGCACTTAAATTCCTCAATCCCTCCTCTTCATTCAAAGGATTAACAACATACGAGAAATTCGTAATGTCGTAAGGCCCAATGTTGTCATGTAATCGTTTCAACTGGGTCATATTCGAAGGAAAACCCTTCTCAATGGCAAACATCCC
>CAZLWL010000157.1:0-3784 GCA_964563335.1 uncultured Pirellulales bacterium | reverse complement strand
TTTTGTCAAATTTAAATCTGTTAGTGAGCTAAAGTGAACTAAAGTGAGCTAAAGTGAACTAAAGTTATTAGGCTTCGCGGGCAGTCGGGCTTTGTTGATTATTTTAACTTTAGGCACTTTAGGCACTTCAAACTTTAGATACTCACAGATACAATATTGACAGACTAATACAGGCATTTTTACAGAACCGTTTGAATTAGCCAAATGCAGTAAGTTATGATGGACTGGGAAATAAAGAAGACGCTTGGCCAATGCTGGGGAAGCGGTAAGAAATTTGAAGTCGGCGTCGAATACTATGCCGCACTTGTCGAGACCCCGGACGGCTTTGAGCGCAGGGATTTCAGCGTCGAATTCTGGCAGGAGCAAAAACCGGAAGTTTACTGCTATTGGAAGACGAAAATGATCCACCCCGACCGCAAGAGGCGACTCTTTGTGGACGATGATATGCTTATGACCTTCTTCGAGCGGTTGGCCGATGAAACCGAGCCCGAGAAGGTAAACTTCCGATTTGTTCTGACACTTATCTTAATGCGAAAACGGATATTGAAATACGATTCAAGCGAACTTAAAGATGGTAAAGAAATCTGGACCCTGCGCGCCACCGGCGAGAAGCGCAGCGTTCATGTTGTCAATCCGCACCTTAGCGAAGACCAGGTCGCCGAGCTGTCTTCGCAGATTGGCGAGATCCTGCAAATTGAGATGTGATACAGAAAACAGAAAACAGAATGCAGAATACAGCCGGCAGGAGTAGGGCAAATGCGGGGATATACGTGAATTATTGGTGTTCTGAGAATTCCGTTCTGCTTCTTGCCATCGCCCCGGTGGTAAGCTTGTGCGTGTTCTTTTCGGGCTGTGCTGCGCCGACCGTCGAGCAAGCCCCCAGGATTTGTGCCGACAAGAGTATCGATGAGATAATGCAGGTTTTGCATCGGCGACGTGAAAACGTCGTGCCTTTAAGGGCCGGCGGGAGCATGCGCATCCGGTGGTATGACAGCGAGAAAAAAGTGCACCAGGAAAACTTGAATGTTGTTCTGAGGTTCTATCCACCCGACCGCATTTATTTCCGCGGCAATACCATCCTGGGTGAAACCGTCCGATTGGGAACAAATGCTGATGAGTTCTGGATTCTGATGAAACCCGGCCAAATAAGCACCTATCAGTGGGGCGTGCGGTCGCGGGTAGAGACATGCTCGCGCGAGCAGTGGCTGAATCCTCAGAACCTGCTTGAAGCGCTCGGCATGGTTAGCGTTGACGCGGCCTGGTCGCTATCCAACCAGGGTGATTTGGACGTTCTGGCCAGAACCGGCGCGAGAGGAAAGGTGGTTGAAAAGGTATATGTCAACTGCAGCGACTATCTGCCCGAAAGAATAGAATATTACGGCGCCGAAGGGCAATTGACAATTGCCCTCGAATTGGACGAGTACATCCGGCTCGGCAACGCCTCGCCAGTACCGACAAGGATTAGCATTACCCACTCGCCGCGTCTGCGCCGCGTCGCAGCGGGCCACGAAATGGACACCGTGGCCGACATCACGCTTAAAAATGTCAAGTTGTTCGAACCCTCACCGAAACAGCTCGCCGGCCTGTTTGCCCGTCCTGAGCCGAAGGGCTTTGAACATATTTTCAAGTTAAATGACAATTGTGAATTTGTCGAGCAGTAGGCTGAGAACCTTTAACAAGATGAGGATGTATTGGGTCCGTCATTCTGAGTCCCGGCGCGCCGGGAAAGAATCTCACAATTCACACGGAGTCAAGACCCTTCGCTTCGCTCAGGGTGACAACCGGCTCATTTTTTGTAGATTCTGAGAAAGGCAGGTGTGCGATGGCAAGAGTCAAATTAAGCGAGCGGATTACCGAGGGATTGTTTTTCCTGGATGGGGCGATGGGCACGCAATTATTTGCGCGCGGCATCGAGGCCGGCCGATGCAACGACTATTTGAATATCGAATCGGGCGATATTGTCTTCGACATACACACGGCATATCTGCAGGCGGGTAGCGATGCAGTCATCACAAACACATTCGGTGCCAATAAATACGCCCTGACCCGGCACGGTCACGCCGACAAGGTTGCCAGGATAAATCTCGCAGGTGCCGGGCTTGCGCGCACCGCGGCCGGTGACGACAAGTACGTCCTTGGGGATATTGGGCCGTGCGGCGATTTTCTTGAGCCTTTGGGCAACGTCAAATCCGACGAACTGAAAGAGGCATTTGCCGACCAGGCCAAGGCCCTTGCCGACGGTGGTGTTGATGGCCTTATTATTGAGACGATGACCGCAATCGAGGAAATAACCGTCGCGATAGAGGCTGTTAAGTCCGTCAGCGACCTGCCCATATTTGCAAGCCTTGCTTATGACCCGGCCGGTGAGGGATTCAAAACGATGATGGGAATAGGCCCCGAAACGGCCGTTGCGAAGCTGGTGCCACTGGAAATCGCCGCGATAGGATTAAATTGCGGCACGCTGGATATGGCAGGATACGTAAAGCTTGCGCAGGTCTATGCGGATGTGATCGGCGCCGAGTCGATAGCTTTGTTAGCTGAACCCAACGCCGGCAGGCCGGAGTTGGTGGACGGCAAAGCCGTTTATAATCTTTCACCCGAGGATTTCGCCGCTGCCTGTGGGCAGATTTGCGCCGCCGGTGCAAAAATCATTGGCGGCTGCTGCGGCACAACCCCGAACCATATCAAAGCAATGGCGCAGAGAATAAAGAACAAATAGGTGTCAGCCTCGCTTTGTTACTTGATATTTATAAAAGAAAAAGCCCACTTCTATCTCAAGCAAATTGTGCATCTATTGTTGGAGGTCTTTTAGCATCTCTTCGAGGCTGGTGACGACCCTGAGCCAGGTATCCTTGTCTTCGATTCCTTCCCGCACATCCTCGCGATACCAGAACTCCAGGCATTCTTTGACCATCTCGATTTGCTCGGCAACGCTCGGCTCTGCTGGCATTTCACTTGCTTCTTTCTGTGCAGCGGTGGGCGCAAGCGGCGCAGTTGGGCCAATCAGCGTCGATTGCATACCCATCATCCCGTACATACCGCCGCCCATGCCCATACCCATCATCATTGGCGCGCTTGGGCCTGAGGTAGTCCAGCAGGGCTCCCAGAGCCATTCAGCACCAAATACGGCAAAGTCGCCATAGTCTATATCCCAATCACCATTTTCCGGCTGAATATCGCAATCAGGATTCCAGTTGTATGTGTTTGGATCATTTTCATCGTATGGGCCGTAACTCAGCCAGGCATTAGCGAGCACAACAATATCTTGAGTGTCAACAATTCTATCTCTGTTCCAATCAACATCGTTATATATGTCGTCGCAAGTGTACTCATCGGCACCCATGTCCACCCTGCCATTATAAACTCGCACATTACCGTCAATGTCCAAATTGTCATAGTAAGAGCCATCTCCATTCGGGTCATGACCTATGTCGATGCACGGCGAGTACGGCCCCAGATGATAATCGTTGGGGTCGTCATAGGCAAAAAGCGGGTTCGCACTGATATTGCCGGTCTCTTCATCCGGCTCATCTGCTCCCGGGTCATCACCCTCCGGGTCATTTGGGTCAGTGATACACGAGTAGATGGCAGAGCATCCGGAGAACTGGATGTAACCTCTATCACTGTTGTTGCCCCAAACGATGCAGTTGCTCAGGTCAACCGGCAGGTTGGATTTTATTCCGTAGCCTGCGTTGCCCACGATTGTATTGTCTCGAATTATTACACTTTCTTCAGTATCTGTTAATGAGATTCCTTCCTTGGCATTATAATATATCCAACTGTT
>CAZLWL010000156.1:0-3814 GCA_964563335.1 uncultured Pirellulales bacterium | reverse complement strand
TTACAGTTTTATTTTATGACCGACAGCGTCAGGTTCTCCGACAGGCTCCTAGAAGGTACATGTGTCAATTGCCGTTTCTCACGGCCCCTTTCGGGCTTAAAGGCCCCCCCCTTATCTGCGAAAATAAGGCCGATGCCCAGGACAAATGCCTGGTAGTTGACTCGGCAGGGGTATGTGACAACTTTGATGACCTCGGCCACACACCTGCTGAGATTGCCGCCGCATTGGCCGAGGGCGCAAAGCTCATACCGCTTACGCAGGGTAAATTCGCCATTGTCGATGCCGAAGACTACGACTGGTTAAACAAGCACAAATGGTGTGCGTGCAAAGTAAAGCAAACGTACTACGCTAAAAGAAAGGGAAAGGGTAAGTTGGTGTGTATGCACCGGCAAATCACCAGCGCCCCGCCACACCTTCTCGTTGACCATATAAACCGCAACGGCTTAGACAACCGAAAGAAAAACCTGCGCCTTTGCACCCGTGCCGAGAACAGCCGTAACAGACGCTCATTACGCAACAAATCCTCAAGGTACAAAGCCATCACTGCCACAGCACACAAACTTGCCAAACTTGTTTACCGTATGCTTAAATACGGCATGGATTATGTCGATAGTGGCCAGCAGTATTACGAAAACCGGTACATGGAACGTGTAATAAAAAATCTTACAAAACGTGCTCGTGAAATGGGTTATGCCGTTGTTTGTACAAATACAGGAGAGTTAGTTTCTTAGGAGCAGTCCCGACTTGTCGGGGCGAAGCGGAGGAATCTATTGAAAAATCTCGCGAAGCGTTCCGCAATTTTGCACTTTGCATTTTGATATTTGAGATGACTTTGCGCCCTCTGAGGGCTCTGTGGCTGAAAAAATACTAAATACTGACGACTGGATACTAACTACTCTTCATTATTTGCCACAGTAATCTATCAGTCGTCCAATCTCGCTCCGCAACTCCTTGCGAGGAACTATCATATCGATAAATCCATGTTCGAGTAAGAATTCCGACCGTTGAAATCCCTCCGGCAGTTCAACCTTAATCGTCTCGTAAATCGTCCTCGGCCCGGCAAAACCTACTAGCGCCCCCGGCTCCGCGATAATAATATCACCCAACATTGCAAAGCTCGCCGTCACGCCACCCGTAGTAGGGTCGGTCAGCACCGAAATAAACAGACCCCCCGACTCGTCATATTTCGCTAAAGCTGCGCTCGTCTTGGCCATTTGACCTAACGAAACCACGCCTTCATGCATCCTTGCCCCCCCCGAGCAGCTCACCACTACCAACGGCAGAGATTCTTCAATCGCCCTGTCCACCGCCACGCAGAATTTCTCACCCACAACTAATCCCATCGACCCACCTAAAAACTCAAAATTCATCACACCCAACATCACTCCCCGCCCTCTGATAAATGCCTTGCCTACAAGCATCGCCTCACCACCGCCAGTCTTTTTCCTGTCAGCTCTGATGCGACTTTTGTACGTATCGCCCTTATACTTAAAATTCAAAGGGTCGTCCGAGCCGAGGTCAACACACATCTGCTCAAACGAATCCTCGTCAGCCAATTGCTTAATCCGTGTGGCCCCGTCGATTCGAAAATGGTGATTGCACTCCGGACACACGTCAAGGTTCTCGCCCACTATTCTTTTGTACAGCATATGCTTGCACGCCGGACACGCAAGCCAAAGACCCTCCGGCATCTGCTTCCGAGGCTTCAGTGAGAAACCGTTCCATCGTGATTTGTCCGTTTTTTCCGCCATCAGTCCCTTTGTCATCCCGCACTTAGCATTGTCTGTCCGCGTAGGGTATGCCGTGCATACCATTATCAACTACGAACTACGAACTACGAACTCAAAACTATATCTGTCCTCACTTACATGCCGCCCTTATCGCCTCAATGGCCTTTGCTCTGTCCCTTTTTGCGAAAATCGCATTCCCTGCCACAAGCGTGTCGGCCCCGTAAGATACCACCACCGGCGCCGTCGCCGGGTCTATCCCGCCGTCAACTTCCACTCGCACGCCGGGACCGACTAATTCCCTGATTTGTTTGCACTTTTGCGCCGCCGAATCGATAAACTTCTGCGCGCCAAAACCAGGATGAACAGTCATAACCAGAACCATTTCGCACAGCCCGACGACATCTTTTATCGCATCCGCCTCCGTCTCCGGATTCAGGCTCACCCCACACGTTACGCCCAAGCTGTGAATGTACTCAACAAGCTTCGCCGGCTTGGCTGTAGCCTCAATATGAAAGGTCAGGTGATTCGAACCCGCCTCGACAAATGCCTCCGCGTATTTTCCCGGCTCGCTTATCATCAGGTGCGTATCGAACACCGCCTCACTGTGCGCCCGAAGCTTCGCAACCACGCCCGGCCCGATGGTTATATTCGGCACGAAGTGACCGTCCATCACGTCCAGATGGATCATCCGCACCCCTGCCGCCTCAACCTGGGCGATTTCACCTGCTAAATCCGCAAAGTCCGCCGCTAATATCGATGCCGCCACCTCTATCGTCCCGGCTTCGGGCAATCGCAAATCACTCATTAAGAACCTCAACCATCTCTTTTAACGTCTAATCCTCCAGCCGCATATTATACAGGATTGTTCCCTCATTTGGCAACCCCTCACTTCCCCCCCTTTAATCCTCCGTAGCTTTATGCGAAGGAGGACTGTCCTCTATCTCATTACCCCTTGTCATGCCGGGCTTGACCCGGCATCCAGTTTATTTAGCCGCAGGTTTTACCCGCGGTCTTTTTCGTTTAGCCCCCAAGCCACGACTTGGGGGTTGGTCGCGAAGCGATTCCTTATTGGTTAGCCCCCACAATTTATTGCGGGGGTTCTGTTTTTCTTTTTCTTCCCACAATTTATTGCCGGCGTTGCCTCTGTCATTGCGAAGCCTGCAACGTGATGCGCGGCTTGCCCAGCACGAAATAGGCCTCCGCCGTTTACCCCGCACTTACAAGGTAAGTGCTGTGGTAATTTGGTGCGGGGTCATTGCGAGTCCCGACACATCGGGGCGCAGCAATCTCAACCACAATAGAAAATAGAAAATAGTCAATTCCACAGGTCCGCCTGCCGTCAGTTCAACAATGGCTGGTCTGTCAAAGCTTTTCTTTTCACCTGCGAATGCTTCTATTAAATCCTTGATAGCTGAATAAAGACCAAAGCGATAGTGAAAACAGTTAACGCAGCCGGAACAAAAACTAAAAGACCTTTGAGAAAATAATTAATCAGACGTTTCATTTGGCTTTCTCCTTGTTTCAAATTCTATCGGCCACCCCACTTGTCAAACACTTTTAACACAAAAATTGATAACAACTCCAACAATCAACAAGGCCCGTCCACTGCCGCCACTCCCCCCGTCATTGCGAGCACCTCACCGGATTCTCAGGAGGCATGCAAAATAAACTAAGACATTGTCTGAGTCGCGCTAACGTGTTTCTATTACAACACTTACAGATAACATCGTGCCGAATGCGATTTCTTAGTTCATTAGGAGTCCCGATACATCGGGACGCGGCAATCTTGACCATCACGACTTATAATAACCGTCCTTCGCCGCAACAAGCTACGAACTAACGCCAGATTGAAAAGGTATAGCCATATTTCCAGCCTTTGCCGATGGTATCTTCCTCATATCCCCGAGCTAACATTCTCATTTCCCATTGCCGGGCATCCGTCTCGGATGTGAATTGCTGCATAACGATGAAGTCCCGCGGGTTTCCATGTTCCCGTTTTCTTCGTTTCGGCTCATCCGTAAGCCCTGCGTACCTCATACACACTCAACTTTCGTAGGATTCTTTTCTATCATAATTTCTCCCTT
>CAZLWL010000155.1:0-3850 GCA_964563335.1 uncultured Pirellulales bacterium | reverse complement strand
AGCCTCCCGCAAGAGGTTATAATATGCGGGGTCGTGTGTAACGCCCCAAGTATTTAATTTCACGTGGTCCCGCAGGATGCTGGCCAGCGGAAATAGAGTCGCTGGTATCCAGTCGTTAGTATCCAGTTGGTGGTATATTGCTTTTTTTCTTTTTTAGACGGTGAAGAAGGCATACAAATAACGCCGGTTTTGAGTTGATTGAACACTATGACATACAGGTTTTGGACAAATTAGGTTCCTGGCAGACGCTGAGTGACGAGGCTTTTTCACGGATGGGCGAACTTTTCGGAAAACACCGGGCCAAAAGCCGACAGCGGGATTTATCGCGATTCCTTCTTCAAATCGTAACTAACGGTATAGGCTTGGCCGTCGAATTCGGTGCTGATTTTGTACCCGGAATTATAGAAAATAGCCAACATCGCTTTGTTTGTTGGTAAAACCGCTGCGCAGAAGGTTCGAACGCCGCGCTTAGCGGCAATGCGACTGATGTAGTCCAATAGAAACGTGCCAATGCCCTTATCCTGCCATTCATCCTGTACGATAAAGGCGACTTCCGCCGAATGCGTTATGGGGTCGAGGAAATACTGCGCGATTGCCGCGATTTCTTCACCCGCCGGGCCGGGTACAATACCAACAATGGCCAAGTTCTGCTCGTAGTCTACGTTCGTCAACTTCTGCACATCCTTGTGAGGAAAAGACTTGGTATGCGTAAAATAGCGTTTTTCAACTGAGCTGCTGCTGAGCGAATAGAGCATCTCCGAAAGCGCCGCTTCGTCCGTAGGCTTTACCGGCCGAAAGAAAATTTCTGTCCTATCCCGTAGCGTGTCAAAATGCTCCAGTTCCTCCGGATACCTCACTTGCTCCCACGCCAGTTCTATCTGGTCAGCATCGATATACTTCTGCAACTTGGCTGCCTGTATCAGCTCATTCCTGAATTTAGGATGAGCGATGTTAACGAGCGCAAGTACCCTTTCACGAATGCTTTTTCCGTGCAAATAAGCAATGCCGTATTCCGTAACAATGTAATGCACGTCTCCACGGGTCGTTACCACCCCGGCACCTTCGGTGAGTTTGGGCACGATTCTGGAGATCGTGTCGTCTTTAGCTGTTGAAGGCATTGCGATAATGGGCTTGCCTCCACGTGAGCGGGCACAGCCTCTTATGAAATCAACCTGCCCTCCGATGCCACTGTAGAAGCGATAGCCCAACGAATCAGCGCAAACTTGACCAGTCAAATCAATTTCAAGACCAACATTGATCCCGACCATCTTATCATGCCGGCTGATAACAAACGGGTCATTCACGTATTCGGTCGGGTGAAACTCAAAAAACGGATTATTGTTGACGTAGTCGTAGAGTTTTTGGGAACCCATGCAGAAGCTGGCCACAACTTTTCCGTGATTAATGGTCTTTTTCGAGCATGTAATCGCACCGCACTCGATCAGTTCGATTATCCAGTCTCCGAACATCTCGGTATGAACACCTAAGTCTTTCTTGTCGCACAGAAACTCTGCTAAGGCCTGTGGTATTCTTCCGATTCCACACTCGATAGTGCTGCCATCTTCTATAAGTTTGGAGATGTTTTGTCCGATTTTTCGCAGCGTTTCATCGAGTTCGGCAGGCTTGGCAGTGAGTAAAGGCTCATCGTATGGAACTAACATATCAATTGAGTTGACGTGAAGGAAACTGTTGCCGAAGGTTTTGGGCATATTCGTGTTTACCTGAGCTATGATGTATTTTGCGTTCTCGGCGGCCGATTTCACAATATCCACCGAGATTCCCAGGCTACAAAGACCGTTTACGTCAGGCTCGGTTACTGAAATAAGTGCCACGTCCAGTGGGATCCTTCCCGAAGAAAATTCCGCCGGGATGTCCGACAAAAACATTGGTGTGTAGTCGCCGATACCTTTATCGAGTACGTGCCGCACGTTTTCGGCGATAAAGAAGCTGTTCATCTTGAACTTCTCTCTGAACCTCTCTTCAGTGTAGGGAGCTGAACCCATCGTCAGCAGATGAATAATATGGGCATCGTGAATATGACCTGAATGTTCCACAAGGGTGTTTACAAGATGTTGTGGCTGAGCGCAACCCGTCCCGATAAATACATTGTCTCCGGACCTGATTTGTTTTATCGCCTGAGGCGCTGTGCCTAAAAGGTCCGAATATTTATTTTTCCAGTCAAACCCGACCATATTACTTTTCTTCTCCGTCAAACTTGTTCCACACTTATTCTGGCATCGACCGCAATCGGTGTTGTACCTTCCGGCCCGACAACGAATGGATTTAGGTCTATTTCCTGTATTTGAGGAAATTCGGTTACCAACTGGCTTAATCGCTGCAGACCCTCGGAAATGGCGTCAATGTCAACTCCCTCTTCGCCGCGAACACCCTGTAACATCTTGTAAGTTCTGGTGCTCACAAGCATTTGTTTTGCCTCATCCGAAGTTATTGGGGCCAGGTAAAAAGACACGTCCTTGAGTACCTCAACCATTGTTCCCCCCATGCCGAACATCATCAACGGCCCAAAGTGCGGGTCGCGGTGCATCCCCAAGATGACTTCTCTGCCTTTTTGGCACATCTGTTGAACAAGAACGCCCAGAATGTCGGCATTTGGAAGTTTACTGGGTATCCGATACATCATCAGGTCAAAGGCGTCTCTTACTTCCTGGGCGGACCTAATACCTAACTTGACTCCACCAACATCTGATTTGTGAAGGATATCCGGCGACCATATCTTTAAGACTACAGGGTATCCAAGCTGTTCGGCTATGTTTACCGACTGTTCGGCGGTGGTTGCGATAGAGCCTTTTGGGGTGACAAAACCGTATGCTTCGAGTATCTCCTTTGATTCCATCTCCCCAATCTCACGTGATTTTGCTCTCAGGTGCCGCTCAATTACGTTTTGGACTTTTCTCCGGTTTACTGCAAATAGCTTTACGACTCGCTTGGGTCTGGACCTCCACCTGACATAGTCGGTTACGACTTTGATGGTATTAACGGCACTTTCAGGAGAATCGTACCGGGGAATTTTCCCCTTTCTGAGGATTTTAATTCCCTCTTCAACCTTACCGGCCCCCAAGAAACAGGCCAAGACGGGCTTGTCCGGCTTTTGGCTCGTTACACTGACGATTGCTTTGGCGGTTGCTGCCGAGGCGGTCATCGCCTGTGGCGTTAGAAGCACTAACACCGTATCAACGTTCGGGTCGTCAAGAACAACGCTAAGTGCTAATTCGTACCGGTCTGCCAGAGCATCGCCCAATACATCTATAGGATTGTGTACGTTTGCGGCGGCGGGCAAATTCGCTGACAATTGACCGACAGTTCCATCAGCAAGTTTCGCAAAAGTAAGCCCCTGCTGTTCGATGGCATCGGCAGCCATAATCCCGGGCCCGCCGGCATTGGTTATAACCGCCACGCCTGGTCCCTTCGGCAACGGCTGATTTGCCAAAGCATTTGCAAAGTCGAATTGCGTTTTTATCGAGTCGCACCGGACAATTCCCGCCCGTTCGAAAACGCATTCATAAGCGGTCTCGCTGCCCGCCAGGCTGCCGGTATGACTCGAAGCCGCCTTGGCCCCGGCTCCTGTTGAGCCGGACTTCATCAGAAGTATCGGTTTCATTTGCGAAATCCGCTCGGCCTGCCTCACAAAAACACCCCCGTTGGAGATACTTTCAAGGTAACCTGCGATGACCTTGGTCTCAGGATCCTGACCAAGGGCCTCAAACACATCCAATTCATCCACGTCTGCTTTATTACCAATGCTTACCAGTTTGCTAAAGCCAATGTCACTGGCATTTGCCATATCCAGAATAGCTGCCAGCAGCGCACCGGACTGAGACAGATACCCGAT
>CAZLWL010000154.1:0-3947 GCA_964563335.1 uncultured Pirellulales bacterium | reverse complement strand
GGCGCGCCGGGAAAGAATCTATTATTTCAGCCAACCAGACCCTTCGCGGAGCCTGTCCTCGAGCAAAGCGAAGGGCTCAGGGTGACAGTTTTAAGATAGTTACTTAGTAGAGGGTAGCTTAGATAACCTGTTATGTCAAGCAAATTCGGTCTTTTTGACTCATAAAAGGCCGGGAGAAGGAAAATCTGTGTCTTTTTGACCCTCCGAGCAAAGTCCGCAGGTCAAAAGCGTGCGGATTTGTACCGGCGGGGCGGGATTGTAGATAAGTTATTTTCTGCATACATTTCGCCGATATAAGCGCCAGATACCCAGATTCCGGGGTGCAGAACTGGAAAGTTTGTAAAGAATACGCTTGCAAAATAGCGAACTCAATGTTTCCAGATAGAGTATATTAATGGTCGTTAGGAAAGTAATTCCGAAACTGCCTTGGCAAAAGCGGTTCTGGACCGTAGAATCCAGGATTCCGGCCTTGAGATTTATAGTTATTGAAAGATTTGACGTAATCGTTATCATATAATACGAGTTATATCTTGCTTAATGTCATAAATTATAGATAGATGGTACTATGACAAAATCACTTGGGACGATTATTACATTGACGGTGATGCTGGTGTTCATCTGGGGCTGTCAGACTCAAAAGGAAGATAGTGTTGTAGTCCGGCAGGAGGGTGAGCCGCAAATCTTGTACGCCGGCCCCGAACCCAAATCGCAGGAGGCCCAACCGCAAGAGGTAGAGAGCGAACAGGCAGAACCTGAGCAAGCGAAACCCGAGGAGCAAGAGCCTCAGGCAATAGAGGTGCAGGAAGAAGAGGAAGCGGAACGCCAGAGCGAGGCCGAGTGGGAAATCTCCACTGAGAGGCCGGCGTTCTACGACGCATGCGAGCGCATCTTCACGACGTATGTTGATGAGCAGGGCCTGGTCGATTACAACACCCTCAGGCGCAAAAGAGCGGAACTAATCACCGCGGCCAGAAGATTCAACGAAGTTCATCCGGCCCAAAAAATGTCCTGGACTCGCAATGAGAAGGTTGCCTTCTGGATAAATGCCCACAACATATTTACCCTGAAGCTGATCATCGACAACTACCCCATTCAGACCCGCTGGTATCTGATTAACTATCCTGACAACAGCATAATGCATATTGTCGGCGGGCGGGATAAAAGGTACTTCAAGGTCATGGGGATGGAGTACACGTTGCGCGAAATAGAAAAAGAAATCCTGATGGCACGATTCAGAGACCCGAAGATATTTTTTGCGTTGTCATACGCGAGCATGGGCGGCGCATTTCTGCGAAATGAGCCTTATTATCCCGACAAACTCGACCAGCAGCTTGACGAGCAGGTGAAAAAATTTCTGTCAAGCCCAAGAGGCCTCAGGATCGAGCGTAACAAAAAGATTGTCTTTTTATCCGACATATTCAATTGGTATAAACCGGTCTTCATAGAGAAATATGGCTCAATCAAAAAGTTCAGAGCTCGACAGCCCCACATTCAGTCCTACCTGAATTTTATTGTCAATTATGTTTCACCCGACAATGTTGGCTACTTTGAATCGGATAACTATGTGGTCAGATTCCAGTTATACGATTGGCACCTCAATGAACAGCCTTAGCGCAGGACCTGATAATTGGCTGCTGAGTTTTTCTCGCAAGGCTGGGACTTATAGTTGACTGTATTTCGGCAAATCACTATATTATGCTCTGCTTGAATAGCTCGGCCAAACTTAACAAGGAAATGATATTATGGTAGGAAAACAAAGTCGAAGAAACCGCCGCACGGGTGGCAAGGGAGGGTATCTGTTCACAAGCGAGTCCGTGACAATGGGCCACCCGGACAAAGTTGCCGACCAGATATCCGACGCAATCCTTGATGCAATGCTCGCTCAGGATCCTTACAGCAGGGTGGCATGCGAAACGATGGTAACAACGGGTCTGGTGATTGTAGCGGGCGAAGTAACGACCAAGGCGATTGTTGATATCCCCAGGGTGGTGCGCAACACAATTAAGGATATCGGGTACACGGACCCTGAGGCCGGGTTCGATTACGACAATTGTGCCGTGGTAGTCTCGCTCGATAAGCAGAGCCCGGATATTTCCCAGGGCGTAACGAAAGGCAAAGGCCTTCACAAGGCCCAGGGGGCGGGCGATCAGGGTCTTATGTTCGGATATGCCTGCAGGGACACTCAAGCTTTGATGCCCATGCCGATTTATCTTGCTCACGCCCTGACGGACCGACTGGCCAGACTGCGCCAAAGCGGAAAAGTTAAATGGTTAAGGCCTGACGGAAAGAGCCAGGTAACAGTCGAGTACGACCAAAACGGCAAACCGAAAAGGATTCATACAGTTTTAATATCAACGCAGCATTCGGCGGACATCAGATACAGTTCACTGAGAAGACAGATTATCGATAAGGTTATCAAGCCCGTGCTGCCGAAAAGACTCGTGGACAGGGACCTTGTCGTCCATGTTAATCCCACCGGACGATTTGTAGTAGGCGGTCCAAAGGGTGACTGTGGTCTGACGGGAAGAAAAATAATCGTTGACACTTATGGCGGCAGAGGCAGCCACGGCGGGGGGGCTTTCAGCGGGAAAGACCCTTCGAAAGTTGACCGAAGTGCGAGCTATATGGCCAGATACATCGCAAAGAACATCGTTGCGGCCGGCCTTGCCGATGCCTGCGAAATACAGTTAGCTTACGCTATCGGCGTTGCCGACCCGCTGAGCGTACTGGTCAGCACGGAAGGCACGGCCAAGGTGGATGAGTTGCTGCTCGAAAAGCTCGTCAGGAAGCTGTTTCCGCTGACACCTAAAGGCATGATTGACCATCTCAAGCTCCGTAGGCCTATCTTTGCTGAGACTGCCCGCAACGGACACTTTGGGCGGAACCTGCCCGCCTTCACCTGGGAAAAGACGGACATGGTAAACAAGCTTCGAAAGGCTGCTGGACTCAAACCGATAAAAAAGTAACAGCACACGCGAAGGTGAAGCCGTAGCGGCAAATCATCACACAAAAACGCGGCGGCGCAAGCCGCCCGACAAATCGAATACTGGAAAGACCAGCTAAAAGAACAATAAGTAGGGTGCGGTGATTCGAGACACATTCTTAGTCAATTCGGTTGAGTATTATTCAAATTTGGATATAATCTCCTTCCGCTGCAACGCGGCTGGCACGGCGGGGCGATGGCACGGCGGGCGAGGACGTGGCGAGCTGTATTGTACTCGGACAACTCCAGTCGTCCGAATGTTGAGGCCACAGTGAAAGAGTTCACCAAGTCGTTTAATCATAAGGGCAAGTTGAAAGTTCGCGGCTTGTTCAAGACGATGCTGTATGCGCATGCAATGGCGATTTCGATAAACTTTGGCCGGGTTTGGCGATATATGGCCGAGAATCCGGACTTCTTTGCATTGTCAAACTTACTTTGCGGCATTTTGCCCTGCTTATTTACCAACCATAGCCGAAACAAGCTTCGAGGAGTGATTATTCCAGGCAAAAGCCATTGTTGGCTTGAGCCTCGACAATATTTCAGACAAGCCGCCTAAAGGCGGGTTTTTAGAGTGGACTCAAATATAAAATCGTAACGCCTTCTGTTACAATACACTATCATAGCTAAGTTGTAGCGTGGGCTTTCAGCCCACCGTTTTCAAAAGCCCTGACAGGGCGAAACAAAATCCGAACCGCAGCGGAGTCGAAGGATCTATTAAAATAAACCGCGAAGCGGTTCCGTCCTGTTTAGCCCCCAGCTTTGCTGGGGGTTCTTTTTCTTAACGGCAATCTCAATACGCTTCACGTACCACGCATCACACTTCACGTTTTTTCAGCGCGCAAAAAGAAGATTACCGCCTGCGTTTTCTCAAGCCCAAGCCGTCTGTTCCTCAGTTGCAAATGGCAAAAGGGCAAACAGCAAACCGCTAAAAGTCCGTTCGTCCGTTAGAAGTTTAAGCCGTTAG
>CAZLWL010000153.1:0-3955 GCA_964563335.1 uncultured Pirellulales bacterium | reverse complement strand
CAATCTTAATCGGGGGTTTTATTCCCCCAATTACCCAATAGGAATATGCTATGTCAAAATAGGTTAAGCCCTCATTCCAGTGCCACCAGATCCATTCCTGCTGATATTCGCCGCTGCAATTGGGACATGTCATTATCTCTGATGCTATACCGGTTTCATCAAAATTCTTATCGATACACTCAATATACGGATTAATCCCCCAGGCATTCCATTCACCACCTTCCTTCTCACCTCCAACAACTTGATAATTTTGAGCTAAGTTAGCATACTCTTTGATGCTCGACATTAATTGCGGAAAAGGTCCTTCGGGTGGGTAGCGTCTTATCATAAACATAAGATTATCGTTGGTGGTGTTATACGCAACGATCGCTATACCCCATTGTCTCAAGGCATTTGCGCACAGAATTCGCTTTGCGCGTTCTTTTACCTGATTTGAGTGCCGGTGTCAGAATTGACAGCAGCAGCGCTATTATGGCGATGACCACCAACAACTCTATGAGTGTAAAGCCCTTTCTACGCTTCACAACAATCCTCTCTCATAATTGTGGCTAGGATTACCATAACAAACGCTTTAGAGCATAGTTTGACCCAGTCTACATTAGTAATCTTATCAAAATCACCTTGCCATGTCAATGTTTTTTTGGGGGGGGTTACGTGAACCGGTATGATGGCCGATGTCCATTTGAACTCGGTTGGCACACCCCAGCCGACTCCAGCCATCTGGCCGATCCAGCCTGCCTTCATCTTGTCCACGTATTCGGCCACCGGCAACTGCCGGTATTCGGTGTCAGCGGCAATAGCCGGCACGGTGAATAGGGAAATCAATATTACTGTAACTGTTAACTTTGGCATTTCAGTATGCATCCTTTATTCTTCAGCTTCGTTCTGACGCTGTGTCTATACTTTCTTTCTTTGGAATCCAATTCCAAATAGTTACTTCTCCATTTCTGCAAGATTCCGCTGGATCACGTTGTATTGGAGCACCATGGAGTTGGCCACTTCGCGGGCCAAGTAGGCCCCGGTGTGGCCCCCTTTGGATTCGGCGTAGGAGTAGTGGATGGCGTTGTCCTGGAGATGTTGGGCGAATTTCCGGGTTTCATCAAAGAGGTAATCTTCCGTGCCGCAGTCCACATGAATGTGAGGGAGATTCTCTTTGGGCACTTTGAGAACGAGCTTGAAGGGGTCGCATCGGTCGCAGTCTTCTACCGTCTCAAACAGTGTGCCCTTAGGAGAACGCTCTTCCCGGCTGCTGAATCCTTCGATGCCAATGGCGGCTTCCATAGCCTCCATCTTCTTGGCAATGAGCTCCTCGTCATACTCTGCTTTGGGCTTTGCGGACGGTTTGCTGTCTTCCTTTTTCTGTGGAATCCCCTTCTTCTGTTTCTTCCACTCCTCCGGGTGTTCGATGCCCTGCCGCACTTGGGCAGCAAGGCCGATAGAGCCGCTGTGGCTGCCGATGGAGCAGAACATATCGGGATGCTGTAGCCCCAACATGAGGGCGCCATAACCACCCACGGATAGGCCATTGATGGCGCGTCCTTCGCGCCGGGCGATGGTGCGGTAATTGGTGTCTACATGACCGATGACGTCGTTGATCATATAATCTTCCCACGCATTCTTCTGGCCGTCTTCACTCTTAGCCCAGTTGACGTAACACGAGTTGCCCGCGTCGGGCATTACCACGATCATTTCGTAGCGCGCGGCGTACTCCGGCACGCGCATGCCGGCCCAATTCCCATAGTCGCCATTGTACCCGTGCAGGAGGTAGAGGACGGGATACCGTTCGTTAGATTCTTCGTACCCAGAGGGGAGAATGATGTTATATTTCAAATTCACGCGGCCGACTGCGGGGGCGTCGAATTCTATCGTTGTAACGGGTAAGGGTTCGGCGATAACGCCGAGGTGTACCATGCACGTAATCATCCAGAGCAGGATGTAGTGGATCAACGGTTTTGACTTCATCGAAACTCTCCTTTAGGCGGACATGTCGCCCATGAACTTGACCATGACCACCAAGGGCAGGCTGTCATCGTGGCTCAACTCCTACTCACTAACGATGGATATATCCGCCCAGTATGCAGCCTCATATGCCCAATCGTTTGCCTTGTTATAAAGGACCACGGCCCGCCTCTGGCCTGCATACGGCGAAAGGTCGACTTCAACATCCATCCATCCGTCTTGAGTCGATTCTTCGCCGACGGTTGTCTCAAACAGGGTATCCTTGTCGATTCCCACGCCCAGCACCCAGTCGCCCTGCTCATGATGGCCGACAACAAGCCGCAGCGCGGTTGCTTTACCTTTCGGAATGTCGATGAGTTTATACATCAAACATGGTTGTTTCCGACTCAAGGGGTGCGTCACCAGCACGTTTTCCTTGCCACGCAACATGTCACGGAGTCCCGGGTTCATTTCGTTTCCGCAAAGCTTGGCGGTCCAACCGGGGGCGAACTCAACGACAGCCTCTTCAATATCCGCCGGCTTCGCTTCGTTCTCGTCTTTCTCGGGCTCCGGAATGACCATCTTCGCCATTTCAGCCTCAGTGAACTTGCTGTTGGCAACGGGCCCCGGTTCCCAGGACTGTTCGAGTGACGTGGGTTTTGGTTCCTGGACGGGGAGCACGAATACGTCTCCGGCCTGTTCGTTTTTCTCAATCCGGCCACCCTCTTTGATCACCAGTTGCCGAGCCAAGCTTTCGCAGACCTCAACAAGGCGCGGGAAGTTATACGGCGTATGACTGAACTTCCCGTTTGGGTCGATGGCGCTTGTGTACCGGTCGGGTAGATTCGAGTAACCGATACTCGTGAAGAGGATACCTGCGGCATTTGACGGGTTGCAGTCGGAATCCTGGCCGCACCGCGTGGAGATGATTATTGTCTTATCGAGATCGCCCTCTCCATAGAGCATGCCCATGACAATATACGCGGCGTTTATCTTTGCGTCAATATTGAATATGCGATCCGCTCCACACGAAAAGCGGCGATAGGCCGGGTCGTCGTTGTACTTATCCTCGACGAGCTGCCACGTCTTCTCCCAGTCCTTCGGATGCTGCTTGTACCATTGGAGCACATCGCTTATGCACTCGTGGAATTGGCTGCCCTCGGGGATGCAGCGCAACCCGGCGCGGACCACCTTCTCCATATCGGTTTCGAAGAAGGCCTCGGCATACATGCCGGAAACGAACTGCCCGCCATACAGACCGTCACCATAGTTCATCAATCGACCGAACACCTCACCCAGTCCTATGCCTGCATTGGGCAACCCGGGAGAGATGAGGCCGGCGTAATCGGCTTCAATCTGATAATCGATATCGTCGGCATGCTTGTTGAATTCCGGATGACCGGAATCGGGCGGCGCAATTCCTTTGCGCAGGTTTTCCCGCCCAAATCTGTTCGCATGCCACAGCGCATACCCGCTGCTGGCAAAGTCAATACCCGCCTGCCGAATTGAAACATCAAGCCCGTAGACCTCTAGGCTCCTCAGAAAGGTCATCTCGACGTAAATGTCGTCCTGGAAAAACTGATTGACCAGTGATGGCTTCCATTCCGGCATCTCGTCCTCAGGAATGATTTCCCCGCGCCATTTGAATTCGGTTGGGCCGCCCCAGCCGACTCCAGCCATCTGGCCAATCCAGCCAGATTTCATCTTATCCACATATTCTTTCACCGGCAACCGCCGGAATTTCTCCTGCTCGGCGAACGTTGTTGAAACATATGCCGAAAGGATGTAAGAGGCCACTGTAATCAGTATAATAAACTTTCGCATAGTCATCTCCTTTGGATGAATTAACTGAGATTTCCCATTTACACGCCTAATAAACATGATTTAGTCCTTCCAACATCAATAATCTCACCAAAATCACCTTGAACTGTCAAATTTTTATTTAAAAAAAGCACTAACTAATAATACTACAGCGCAATATAAGCTCAAGAATTTAGGTTATCTGTGACGATAACTC
>CAZLWL010000152.1:0-4010 GCA_964563335.1 uncultured Pirellulales bacterium | reverse complement strand
AAAACCAATCGTCTTCTTCGAAATTAACTGCTGACTGGCTGCGCTCGCCCGACCAGGCATAATTGTGAAGTGCCAGGCCGTCCATATGCTTACCGGCCATCTTCATCACCAATTCCGTCCACTTGTAGTCCAAGCCGACGGGTCCACTTGCAACACTGTAAACCTTGTTCCCGGAATATTCGCGCAGATAGGGCTGAAAACGCAGATAGGTAAGGGCATAGTCGCGCCCGGCCTGTTCATTACCAATGGCCCAGTACTTGATTTTCCAGGGCTTGTCTCGTCCGTTCTTACGCCGTAAATTTGCCATAGGACTGTCACCGTCGGACGTAGTGTATTCCACCCATTCGGAGAACTCCTCCGCTGTTCCGTTTCCTACATTCCCGCAGAAGTAGGGTTCACACCCAACCTGCTCGCAGAAATCCATGAACTCATGTGTGCCGAAATGATTACTCTCTTTCACTCCACCCCCGGGCCTGTTGATTGTTGTGGGGCGATCTTCCCGCGGGCCTATTCCATCCTTCCAGTGGTACGTATCAGCGAAACAGCCGCCTGGCCAGCGCACTACGGGCACTTTGATATGCTTCAGGGCCTTGACGACATCATTCCGTATACCGCGAGTATTTGGAATAGGGCTGTCCTCCCCCACCCAAATCCCGTCATAGATACAGCGGCCAAGATGCTCTGCAAAGTGTCCATAAATGTAGCGGCTAATCTTCTGCTTACCATCATCAGCATTGATGACAAGCTTATTCTGGGTGTTGGGATATTCTGCAAGGAGCATCTCCAATTCCTTTTGGGTTATTGGGATCATGCTGCAGTGTTTCGATCCCTTTGGTGTCTTCACGGAGATTTTGGTGTACTTGACAAAATCCGTTGTCTCCCAGGCCTCCATTGGCGCCTCGAAAGGGTCTCCGTAGATATACCACTTATCCTGTCCGATCAGCTTAATCACTTCAGGGCCCTCTGTTCCCGTCGGATGATTGGGGAATACTACCTTACCAGGTCCGTCCTCCCCAAAGGTGACCTTACTTGGATCGAGGCTTTTCGACACAGACAGCCTGTTTCCCATGAAATCCTTATAGGCGCCTGGTTTGTGGAAGCCATAGTACGTTCCATCATGTTCTACTATGGTCAGGTCGATGTCATGGATTCCAATATCATAATAGACGGCTGACTTTTCGGGTGTTATGTCGGTCCAGTCCTTTGTTGTTACAAGATGTATTGTATGGTGGCCATCGTAGTCAGACGCCCAGTAAACGTAGAAGAGGTCCTCGGGCTCTACATAGAAGAACTCCGGTGCCCATGCTTTTATCTTTGACGGGGGGACTACATCTATTGGGCCGCCACGCCAATTGATAAGGTCGCCAGATTCCCAATGGAAGATTGTCGGGTATTCCATCCCCTTTGTGTGAACCATATGGAACTTGCCTTTGACCCTCTTTATGAATGGATCACGCAGGTAGACCTTAGCGTCAAATACGGGTTTGCCATTGTTCAGGGCTTTCCAGTTACGTGCGTCTTTACTGTAGGCATAGCACAATCCCCAAGCCCTGTCCTCCGACGGATCGTCAATGAAATCCTTGAAATAGGCCATCAGATATGCACTATATTTCATGGGTTCCGGATCATAATTACCGAAAGCCGGTTCGACGTTTACTCCAAAAAACAAGGCGGTCAGCGCCGAGATCAACATAACATTGAGCAGTTTATTGCCGGACATAACATTTCTCTTTTATAAAAAAACAAGTTCTTCCATATGGACTTGCCCGCGACCAACGCGGGCAAGATTGTCAATATAATAAACACAAATGGTGCTTTGGTCAATACCGACCATATGACCCGGGCTTGTTCAGGGCCAGATGGATTTTACTTCATAAACAGTCAGTTCCTCGATGTGTGCGCTGCCTCCTTTGGAGTAGATTTTGAGCGACTTGTTGTTCAGGTCGCGGACGGCCTGCATAGGCATATAGACTCGGCCTTTGTTGGCATAAATCTCTATGGAAGGTCGATCCACGAGAATGCGGAGGTTGATCTTGCCTTTGACAGGCGAAAGCTTCGCCATTGTCTCACCCGAGCTGAACTCGTCGCCTTCCTCACCCTTACCGGCGGCGAGACGCTTGTCTTCGACATTATAGGATATCGGGAAACCGTTTATCTCGAATCCTACTTCCTCTGCACCACGCACATCGATTTCGGCTTCTATGTCGAACAGATTCCCTTTCACTTTTTCCAGGAGATTCTTGCCGGGCTTAATATCTTTGTGTTTCCACTGGTGCTTTTTGCCGTGAATATTTTCGATTTCCTTAACAGGATACGCGAACATTCGCAGCCCTTCATCGGTCGAGTTCAGAGTTAATGATACCGGAAAAGTCATCATCTGGTTGAAAGGCATTTCCGGCAAATCAACCCGGCCCCAGGCAATCTGGATGCGCCGGCCATCGTCTTCGGGAATGTCGCTGAAGGTCTGGGAAGCGTAGAAACAGTTGCCGTAGTTGTAGCGGATGCCTTCTGTTTCCTTCATGAATTTTTTACCATCGAACTCGCCGATGAGGTATTCACCGTGTGCTCCATAGTGGATCCATTTCTTGTTATCTTCATCACCGTCCACCGCCAACGGGAACAATTCCGGGCATTCGTGGAACGACTCCATGGTGCTTTGTAATTCCCACCGTTTCAGGTTCGGCGATGTGAAGAAGGCCACCTCGCCATCTCTCAGGTACAACACTATTACCCATTCGTTGGTTTCTTCCCACCAAATGACCTTTGGGTCGCGATTGGCCTTTCTTACACGTCCCTGCACGGGATTCCCCCTGTACTTAGTCCAGGTTCGGCCCCGGTCATTACTGTATGCAATTCCCTGTGTAAACGGCTTCCCCTCGGACCAACGGCTGTTATTACCGGCGTTTGTATAGATGAGAATCAGCGGCGGTTCGTCACCTGTCTGGAATCCGGTCGTATTGTTCCAGTCAACCACACCTGAACCGGAGAACATGGTTCCAAACTCGTCAGCATGCAGCTTATCACCCTGTTCGACCCAATGAACCATGTCGGTGCTGATTGCGTGTCCCCACGTCATATTTCCCCAGTTCCATCCAAAGGGATTGTGCTGATAGAACATGTGGTACTCGCCCTTGTAATACATCATCCCATTTGAATCGTTGTTCCAGCCGCGTTTGGATGAGAAGTGGAATTGGGGCCGGAGTTTCTCTTTGTACAGTTCGGCTTCACCGGGGAATGTATTGTCGCTATATATAGCCTCGAAGCCTTTTATCTGTTTATTCGATATTTCCCATGCGACCAGCTCTCCTCTCTTTCCGACAAAATCTTGTACTTCCAGGTACACCCAGTAGTCAGGTTTGCCTGGCGCGAGTTTAATGACGAACTCACGCACTTTTTCATCCTTGACTTTAAGACTTATGAGGCATTTGTCCGCTTTCTCCAAGACGGGAAAGTTCAGATACTTCCCCTCTAAATCGATTTCGCGGTCAGCAGCAAATGCGCTAACTGTGCAGATGCATACGATGGCTGCAATAAGAAAAGTTGTTTTTGGCCTGTACATGACATTTCTCCTACATTATGAGTCTAACACAAGTTCTTTTGGACTTGCTCGCGACCGCCACGGGCAAGATTTCCAATATAATAAACCTGAGATTTCCCATTTACACGGTTAATAAGCATACTTTTCTCCAGCCTGTCCCGGCGCGCCGGGGTACGACATCAATAATTTTACAAAATTCACCTTAATTCTACAAAATTCACCTTGAACTGTCAAAGTAATTTTGGTAAGATTATTAATATCGGAAGAACTGAATTATGTTTTTTAAGCGGAAACGTTAAATTAATGGAGTCTGCCTCATGCAAAAGAAAAAGAAAAACGGATTCACGCTAATTGAGCTTTTAGTTGTAATCGCAATCATCGCGCTGCTATTGAGCATCCTCACGCCGGCGCTAAATGCGGTCAAGGAACGAGCCAGGCGAATTCTGTGCTTAAGTGCCTTGAGACAATGGGG
>CAZLWL010000151.1:0-4152 GCA_964563335.1 uncultured Pirellulales bacterium | reverse complement strand
ATATCATGATACTCCTCAACAAATAAATCTTATCTTTATCTCCATTAATTAATCATCGAACAGTTCCCATTCAGGTGGCAGCAACTCGTCGAGCGCGCCACCGGCGCCCAATCCCAGGCCGTAGTAGTAAATCAGCTTGTAGCGGCGCATCTACCCGGAAGTTCGTACAGCACTTTGTCCGACTGTGTCCGTCGGCCCGGTAAATCCAGGCCCGCCGGCCCCAACGTATCCGTGGCTGGCGCCGGACTTGTCAGGACTGACCCAGAAAGCGTACAGCGAACCGTTTCTCAGATGGAAACGGAACCGTACCGGCTTGCCGGCAAGGACCGCGAGATCTTTGTTTTGTCGCCAATTCACTTTCACCAGTGTCTTGTCAGATGAGACCGGCTTACAGTTCTTGAGGGTAAACGGCTCAATCACCTTGCCGTCTTTGTCTAATACTTCGACTTTCAATTCGCCCTTGGGACAATCGGCGTTGACGAACAGATATTTCCCCTGGAAGGTTACGGGTCTCGTGGTGAGCGTTTCGGTCTTTTTGCCTGCATCCATCGAGGCAAAACCATCCCGACGCAGCATGGCCAGGCCGGTCGCCGCGTCCGTGTCCCACTCATCGCCATCGCGTGGCTTGGCGTGGCCGCTGAAATAGAAGTAAAGCTTGTCGCCGACGACCAGGGGCCCGGCGGCACACGACTGCACGTTGCCAAAGCGCCAGCTTTTTTCTTCCCAGGTGCAGGAGATAAACCGCTCGCGGCAGGGGCGGTCCCAGTGGAAACCGTCACGACTGAAGCCCAGCAGGATATCGTTTCGCTTCTGTAGGCCGAGCTCGCCGCAATCTTCGTTCGACGGCCCCTGCCAGACAGAAAACTGACCGAGCATGAGGCTCTCATAGGGCGAGGCGTCAAGGTTGTATAAATGCGGCTTAATGTCAGCGAATTTCGGGTCGGTGTGGCGAGGATCGATGTCATTAGCGCCGGTCCAGTTTACAGACTCCCCTGTAGCCACACCACGAGCAACGACTTTGTCATTCTCAATAACAGGTCCATTGAAGGTAACCTCGCCCATCATGTCCATTATTGTCGGGCCCTCTATGTAAGAGCGAGATCTTCTTTCAATGTAGTCCTCGGTGCGTTGACTGAGCACCCACACCTTGCGAAACGGATTGTAGAAGGCTGTTGACCGGTCGCCCCAGACGTCTGCCTGGGCCTTCGGCTCGGACCAGTGAATGCCGTCAGGACTGGAACGGTAGCTGTAACTCCAGCCCACGTCCTCACCCACCTTGTGGAAGCCCTCGCTGGCAAAGTATTTGAATTTTTCATTGGGATCCCTGGCCGCGAGATCCAGCAAGACAGCGGTGGAATTGAAGCTCCTGGGTTTGAGCACTATATTAGTACCGCTCCTGACGTCGAGTTCGGGCTTCTCCCAGCTGATGCCGTCCTTGCTGGTAGCGTAACAGGTGGCATGCGGTCTCGAGCGGGTATACCACATCTTGAAGAGCTTGTCGGCAGGGTCGTAACACGCCCCTCCGCTGAAGGGTGCGGCATAGACTTCATAACTCTTTTTCTCGCCGGGCTTGCTATGCTCGATAACCGGGTTCTTGCTGCAATACTCGGGCTGATGGAAGGTGCGCTGCAGCGTGGTTTTCTCAATCAGAAAATTGTCAACGAAGAGCTGGCGTCCCACATCGATAGGAACGACAGCAGGCGGATTCTTGAGGTAGGGAACCGGCATCGGGTCGCGCGTAATTGCACCATAATCCGGGGGCCATTGGTCCGGCAACACAATACCATTGTAGAGGGTTTCGCTTGCACACCCCGGACCAGTCAAGGCCGGCAGGACCATAGATACCAAAATCAACACTTTCCAATTCTTCATGTCATTTCCTTTCAGCTTCGTTAATGGTTTCTTGAGTCAACTTGTTAGTCTCCAGAGTCTTCTGTTGGTTTCTGGTCTATAAGGCATCTTGTCCGACTGTGTCTGTCGATCCGGTAAATCCCGGCCCACCTGCTCCCACGTATCCATGGCTGGCGCCGGACTTGTCGGGACTGACCCAGAAGGCGTACAGCGAACCGTTTCTCAGATGAAACCGGAACCGTACCGGCTTGTGGGCAAGGGCCGCGAGGTCTTTATTTTGTCGCCAATTCACCTTCACCAGCGTCTTGTCGGATGAGACCGGCTTACAGTTCTTGAGGGTAAACGGCTTAATCACCTTGCCGTCTTTGTCTAATACTTCAACTTTTAGCTCGCCCCTGGGACAATCGGCGTTGACGAACAGGTGCTTGCCCTTAAAGGTCACGGGTCTCGTTGTCAGTGTTCCTGGTTTTCCGCTCGCATCCATAGAAGCAAAACCGTCACGACGCAGCATGGCCAGGCCAGTCGCCCCGCGCGGTATTTCAGGTTCAGCATCTGGTTTGGCGCGGCCGGCGAAATAGAAGTAGAGCTTGTCTCCGACGACCAGTGGCCCGCCGGCACACGACTGCACATTGCCGAACCGCCAGCTTTTTTTGTCCCATGTGCATGATATAAAGCGATCACGGCACGGGCGGTCCCAGTGGAAACCGTCACGACTGAATCCCAGCAGTATATCGTTTCGTTTGCTGAGCTTCAGCTTGCCGCAATCTTCGTTCGACGGCCCCTGCCATATCGAGAACTGACCGAGCATGAGGCTCTCATACGGCGCGACATCAAGGTTGTACAAATGCGGTTTAATGTGGGCGAACTTAGGATCGAGGTGGTGGGGATCGAGGTCATCGGCGCCACACCAGCGCACAGACTTTCCTGTAGTCTCTCCACGAAAGATTTTATCGCCCTCAACACGAGGTCCGTTGCATGTGACCTCGGCCATCATGCCCGCAACTGTCCGTCCTTCGATGTATAAGCGAGCCCTTCTCTCGACTACGTCCTCGTGTCTCTGGCCGAGGACCCACACCTTGCGAAACGGATTATAGAAGGCGGTTGTCCTGTCGCCCCAGATTCTGTTTTTAGCCACTTTCGGCTCGGCCCAGTGAATACCATCGGGGCTGGCGCGGTAGGTGAGCGCCCAGGTGTAATCGTCCACGAAACGCAAGTCCTCGCTGGCAAAATATTTGAAACGTTCATTGGGGTTTTTGGCCTCGTGATCCAGCCAGATCGTGGTGCTGTCGAATCTATGCGCCGGAGTTATCACTATATTGGTGCCGCTCTTGACGTCGAGTTCGGGCTTCTCCCATTGGATGCCGTCCTTGCTGGTAGCGTAACAGGTGGAACGAGGTCGCGCACCGGAATACCACAGCTTGAAGAGCTTGTCGGCCGGGTCGTACCACGCACCTCCGCTGTAGGGGAGGGCGGAGGATCTACGTCTCCTGTTCTCCACGGGCTTGGCCGGCTTGATCACCGGGTTCTGACGGCAATACTCGGCCTGGTGGAATGTACGCTTCAGCGTGGTTTTTTCGATGAGGAAATTGTCGACAAAGAGCTGTCGCCCAACATCGATTGGAACGACCGCAGGCCGATTCTCGAGATAAGGAACCGGCATCGGTTTGCGCGTCAGCTCACCATAATCTGGCGGCCATTGGTCCGGCAGCACGATACCATTGTAGAGGGTTTCGCTTGCACACCCCGGACCAGTCAAGGCTGGCAGGACCATAGATAATAAAATCAATACTTTCAAGTTCTTCATGGCATTTTCCTCAACTTTCATTAGACCTACATTTCCCATTTACACGGTTAAAAAACATAATTCAGTTCTTCCGATATTAATAATCTTACCAAAATTACTTTGACAGTTCAAGGTGAATTTTGTAGAATTAAGGTGAATTTTGTAAAATTATTGATGTCGTACCCCGGCGCGCCGGGACAGGCTGGAGAAAAGTATGCTTATTAACCGTGTAAATGGGAAATCTCAGGTTTATTATATTGGAAATCTTGCCCGTGGCGGTCGCGAGCAAGTCCAAAAGAACTTGTGTTAGACTCATAATGTAGGAGAAATGTCATGTACAGGCCAAAAACAACTTTTCTTATTGCAGCCATCGTATGCATCTGCGCAATTGGTGCATTTGCTGCTGAACGCAAATTCAAGTTTAATAAGAAATACCTGAATTTGCCCGTGAAGAACGAAGCCACCGAATGCCTCATAAGTCTCGAAATCGAAGGGGAAAAAGTGCGCGAGTTCGTGAT
>CAZLWL010000150.1:0-4293 GCA_964563335.1 uncultured Pirellulales bacterium | reverse complement strand
ACACAATAGGCGTGGGTTTTTCGGTTTTGGCTTTCTTTTTTTTAGGCGCCAATGGACATATCTCCTTTCCTATAAATACCTCTCGAGACTCCTCGGCACAAAATCGCTCCCAGTTTTTCAGTTAAATCATCCGTAAAATGATATCGAAGCAATATCTGTGCCACTTTAATGAAAACCGTTATCTTAAGACCGTAAACACAGAACCTAAGCATATCTCCTATTCCTGTATGTATGTTATTTTAACATAAAAACCCACACGTGTAAAGGGGGAAATAAAGATTTTTTAAGCTAAAACAGCGTGCCCCGAACCGCTATTAACTTGTAAAAGAGCTATTTAAGTGGCGGCGTCCAGTATCGAGTATCTGTCTTCCGTCCTCTGCCTTCTGTCCTCTGTCTTCCGTCCTCTGTCTTCTGTCCTCTGTCTTCCGTCCTCTGTCTTCCGTCCTCTGTCCTCTGTCCTCTGCTGAGCGCAGTGAAGTCCCGGCGCGCCGGGGTCTTCCGTCCTCTGTCTTCCGTCCTCTGTCTTCTGTCCTCTGTCTTCTGTCTTCTGTCCTCTGCCTTCTGTCCTCTGTCTTCCGTCCTCTGTCCTCTGTCTTCCGTCCTCTGTCTTCTGTCCTCTGTCTTCCGTCGTCTGTTTTGCCGTAACATGCCAACCCAAGTGAACAATCGAGCTTTAAGAGCGTAAAAATACAGTTCGAGCGTAATATGCGAGGGAGCCGAATATTGTTTATTATCATTTTTACAGCCATTTGACCTGAATCGGTACACTCGATATAATCACAATAAGCACGAGTTCCGGCGTGTGCGAGAGGTGGTAGTTGGTGCGATGCTAATACTGACAAGGACGTTTACGGGCAAGGTTTATTGGGACGGTTGATGACGAGAGGACGTATCTTTTTTGTTTTGGCGCTGGTTGCGTTTTGCCCGGCCCGTGTGGCGCAGGCTCAGGTGGAGCTGCGTCTTGAGGAAGTGTTCTCGCCGTTTAACGCCCGGACATTTCATAAGTTGGCCTGTGAGTTGTACACTTCCAGCGAGCCGGAGGGTGAAGAAGCGACTCTGGCGACAATCTTTTTGAACGGGGCGATCAGTCTCGACAATAAAGCGAGATACATTTTTCCTGATGTCCTGAATCTGTGCTCACAATTCATTGAGACAGACTATACCACGACTCTGGACTGGGCGTTCAAGAGTTATGCCGACGAAAGAGCCGATTTGGAAGTGACGAAAAGAGCGGTGCGTTATTTGCTCGAAAGGCTGGATACGCGCAAGGCGCGAGAAGAGAAGTTAACGAGCCTTTTGAAGGATATGGAGGAAAAGAATCCCGTGCTGGCATCTGAGTTGAAGACGCAGCTTGGGTTGTTGGCCGCGGAGAAGGCGGACACGGTTAGTGCGATGGGTCATCTTAGCAAGGCGTATAATCTGAACCCCTACAATAGACTGGCATTTACCAAACTTGCCGAACTTGCCGAACGAGCGGGGCAGAAATTACTTCCTGTGGTTTACGCAAGGAATCTGCGACTGGGAGTAGGGGCGAATCCGCTGGATATCAATGCTGTTTTTGCCTTTGCAGAAAACGTCGAAAAGCACGGGCTGTACAGTATAGGGGCATCGGCTTATGAGTATTCGGCGGAGCTATTCAGTTATCTTTATCCGAACAGGCCTCTGCCGGCTTCAATATATTTGCCGTGGGCGATTGCGAGTTACAATACCGCCCGTGGGCAGGGCCGATGCCTGGAGCTTGCGCGGCGGATTCGGCAAAGCGGCCGGTTTGATGTAGTGCTTGAGGCGATAGCGGGATGTGCCGCACGAAAGATAGGCGATAATGAGCAAAGCAGGCAGATATTCGAGGCCGCCGGTCAGAAAGCTGAAAGGCTGTTAGGCAACGGTGCGGTTGCGGGCGATGTTACGGCGGAGCAGCTCGGCTGGTTTTACTGTTTTGGGCAGGTCGATACCGAGAAAGCTTTAGCCTGGGCGAACAGGGCGTATTCGGCGGATTCAAACTCAGTTGCGGCCAAATCGATTCTTGCCTATGCACTTGTAATGAACAATCAGACGGAGCTGGCAGAGGAACTGGTGGGTGATTTATACAGGGTCAGCCAGGTTGCGGCGCTTACGAGGGGGCTGGTTCAATTAGCGGGCGAAAACAAAGAAGGCGCGATTGAGAGCTTAAGGACGGCAGTGGCGATGGACCCTGGTTCACTGGCCGGGGAAAAGGCAAAGGCATTGCTGGCTGAAAACGGCTCTGACTATGTGCCCGAGGCCTACCCGGAGTTGATACTGGCAGCACTTCGGAATGAGTTTGGGGAAACGATTGTTCCGAGGTTCAGGCCGGTTGACAAAATAATTTCCGCGAAGCTGGGCTTGAACGGGTCGGAATTTTTCTACGGTACAGACTTCGGGGCCAAATTAGTGGTGACGAATGAATCATCCGAAACTGTGCTAATTTCGGGTAACGGCATACTCAAGGGTGGTATCAGGGTTGACGCTGTTGTGCGTGGTGATATAGAAGCAAGTATGCCGAGCCTGGTGTCAAAAAAGATCAGGCCGAGCGCACCGATTGAGCCGGGGTATTACGCTGCCATACCGCTGGACCTTATGACAGGTCCACTCAGGCAACTGTTACTGACACATCCGCAAGCGTCGGTTGAGATAGAATTTACCGTTTACCTCGATCCGGTGACGGAAGCAGACGGGAGTGTGAGAAACGCGATAGGGAAAATGGAGCCCGTAAAGACGGTTGTGAAGCGCCCGGGCGTGGTCATAACAAGGAGCTACCTGATGCAGCGTCTGGATGTTTTGGCAAAGGGTCAGACGGGGCAGAAGCTTCAAGCTGCTGAGTTGTTTGTGGGTCTTTTAATGGAACAATACGCGACGGCAGGGTCGGGAGCATCATACAGGCGTTTTCATGTTGAGCCTGCACTGCTGACAGACGCGGTCCGCAAGAGTCTGACCGACGAAGACTGGAAGGTCAAACTGCAGACCATGGCGGCCATGGTGCTGTTTCCTGCGGCCCCGTCTTATGATCTTACCAGGGCTGTATCAGAGAATCTGAGTGACCGTCATTGGCCGGTTCGGATGATGGCTTTGTACCTGCTGAGCAGTTTGCAGCCGGATGCGTTTAAGCCGGTTCTTGACTGGACAGCCAAGTACGATCAAAATATGGCTGTTCGTAATATGGCAGTTGCACTTGGTGCGGATATGCCGCAAGTTCCCCAGGCGCCGCAGGCACCTTCAGGGCCGGGGCAAAGGCAATAATCACAACGACCGGCTTTGATAAAACGGTCCCTGACATCGCTTCAGGATTCCGTAAAAAATTCTGGAAAATATGTTGCCAATTTGAGAAAATGTTATATGCTTTTCGACTTGACTGGAAATTCAGGTTGTGTTTGAAAGGGATAGATAATGCCGGCTAAGGTTGATCCTGAAAAGTGTACCGGTTGTGAATCTTGTATAGATGCCTGCCCGAGCGAGGCCATTAAGATGGAAGAAGAAAAGGCAGTTATCGATGCCGACACGTGTGTTGATTGCGGTGTTTGTGTTGACGAATGCCCGGTTGAAGCGATTAGCATGGAGTAACAAGGCCGCTGCGGCATTGTCAGCGTGGCCCCATCGTCTAGTTAGGTCCAGGACACCGGGTTTTCAACCCGGCAACACCGGTTCAAATCCGGTTGGGGCTATTTTCGTGGTTGGTGGATCGATTGGCCACAGAGAAAACAGGGAGATATTTTTAACCGCGGAGAACGCGTAGATCGCAGATATTCTTTGACACGGATTCCTACTTCGCACAAGGCTACGAAGGACAAGTAACACAGATTGACACGGTTTTGGCTTCACCGTGCGATTGTGTAAATCGCTGTTTGGTCAAAGTCAAAAGCCGCTTACTATGCGAGCACCTTTTCTATTTTCTATTTTCTATTGACTATTGCAGTTGAAGATTTAGTTAGTTGTGAACTTCGCCCGGTGTCTGGCTGGCCAGCCGGTGTGAAGCCGGGTTCTTTATTGGGTGCACCTGAGGTTATTGTTTATTGGTGATTGAATGGTTTTGATTTGCGGGGATTTTTGATTGTGTTAAGCCCCGCACCAAACCCCGCACTAACTTTGTAAGTAAAGTAAGGGCGTGACAAGCATTTTGGTGCGGGATAAAAATTTTGTTGCATTGGCCAAGTCGCTCTGGCAATATGTGGGTATAATTGCTCTTGGTAAAATTTTGAGCGGTTCTTTCGGGCGATTACTGCGTTGGGTGTGAAATTATTTTCTGGCGGTTCCTAACACTTTCTCAGACATGGACTTATG
>CAZLWL010000149.1:0-4315 GCA_964563335.1 uncultured Pirellulales bacterium | reverse complement strand
TTCCGTCCCGGCCGGCGGGTTGACAGAACTTACTCTTATCTGCAACCACAAGGCCGGAACCGAGGTGCCCTGGCAGGTAGTCGGGCCGGACGATTCCTGCCCAAACTTCGAGCAATCACGCGAACTGGTCCCGCCCGACATTACCGCCGCATTAGCAGAGGGCGCCAAACTGTTACCGCTTTCACAGAATAAATTCGCCATCGTCGATGCCGACGATTACGACCGGCTGAATAAATACAAATGGTGCCTCTCCAGGACCCGCCATACCAACTACGCCATGAGGCGAACAAAAGGTAAGCGGGTAAATGGCAAGCGAGTGAAACGCAAAACTATCATGATGCACCGCTTCATTCTAAACGCCCCTCGCCATCTCGTAGTTGACCACATAAACCACAACGGCCTGGACAACCGAAAGAAAAACCTGCGCCTCTGCACCCGTGCCGAGAACAGCCGGAACCGCCGCTCATTCCACAACAGGTCCTCAAGGTACAAAGGCGTCACATGGGACAAACAAAGAAAACTTTTCATCGCCGCCATCCGCTGCAACGGTAAATACTACAACCTCGGCCGATTCAAATCCGAAATCCAAGCCGCAAAAGCTTATGACAAAAAGGCCCGCGAACTCTTTGGGGAATTTGCCTACCTGAACTTTCCCGACCAGTGAGTTTACCCTGAGCGCAGTCGAAGGGCCTACTTGAACTTCCCAAAGGAATGAGTTTACCCTGAGCGAAAGCGAAGGGGAGAATTTGCTTATTTACTCAAACTGACCGATTTTAGGTTATGTATTGATATAAGTGAAGTTTTAACAAAGAGATAACCCAATTTGTCATTCCCGCGAAGCTTGTCCCTGCGAAAGCAGGGAGCGGGAATCCAGGCTCTTATAAACAGTGTTAATATTGTCATCCCCGCGAAAGCGGGGACCCAGGTATTTATAAACAGTGTTAATCGGTGTTAATCCGTGTCTAAAAACAAAAACGGTCAGTTTGAGTTATTTAAATTTTCCAGATCAATGAAGTCATTCTGAGCGAAGCGAAGAATCTCAACCGAAATATACAATCTAAAATATACAATCTAAAATTTCGACGCCCTGAGCGACTGTAGGGAGTCGAAGGGAACGAAGCTGAATTGGCCGGGTCTTCAAATCAGCCCCAACGGGGCGGCATATAGTAGCCAAGGGCAAAGCCCTGGGTAAATGGTTCATACCTAAAAACAAAAAGCCCTGAAAGGGCGAAAGAAAATACCTCTTGCGGCGTCCTGTCGCGGCGTCTTGTCGCGGCGTAGTCTTTAGTCTCGCCATAGCTTTAGCGACGGCGGATGACAAAGACGGAAGTCGCATGACGACCTGTCACGGCGAAGTTTAGTACGAAGCCGGAAGCCATTCCACAAAATATAAAATATCAAATCTACAATATAAAATTTCGACGCCCCAGCGCCCTGCAGTAAAACACCAATAACCGTTTTTTTTCAATAAACTCAACCATTTATAGACCCCCTTATCTCTGGTCGCTTTTCTTTTTGTCATTGCGAGCGTCGCAAAGCGATGCGCGGCAATCTCTGTCCGCAATACGCTGTCCGCTTCACGCAATACGAATTAGCCTTGTCCCCGCATATCTCCGGCGGGGGACCGACTTTTTTCATTCTGTCACCTCTGTTCCCCAACCATCATATTCTCCGCTGAAACGCTGTGCGATTCCATGAAACCAATCGCCAGCTTCAAATATTACCTCTCTCGCCGGAACCATACTCTTTGATGTGCAAATGGACCACACCGTTTTCGAGAACAATCTCCGCCACCATGGCGGTTCCAAAGGATCGACTTTAACTACATAGCCTCCATTTTCGATTTCACTTGCAGCCGACTTAGCCAGTTCTTCTGACGGAAAATACAAAAAGAAGTCTATGTGGTGCGGCTTACTAAGATCTGAGCCAAGCTCTTCAAGCCGACTCAATACTGCTAAATCTCTTTCTTTCCATGCATCCATATAACATTTTCCTTATTTCCTAAACATCTCTCTTACAGTCCTTACCCGCCCGTCATGAGCCTGTCGAAGGGCTCGCCCTGTCCTCCGTAGCAACTCCTTGCGAAGGAGGATCTTTTGGGGCAACATCTAATCTTAATGAGTAGAATATACAAACTGCGTACCGATGTCAAGTGCAATTTTCTTGATAATCCCCTTCATCCTTCCCGGCGCGCCTAATTTTCGCTGTTGCTGCTTCCAGTGAGGACTATTTTTCAAAACGTTTGGATCCTCATCGCGGCCAAGTTTACCCTGCCTGTCCTGAGCGAGGCACCGCCGAGTCGAAGGGAGCGAAGCCGAAGGGGCCGGGATTCCTCAATTCAAAACTATGAACTGCCCATTGCTTCACCTTGGCTGGTTACACCAGCCACTGGGCGAAGTTACAAGGCCGTGTCAATGCTCGCATTGTAAGCGGCCTGTGACTTTGACCAAACAGCGGTTTCAAAAAACCGCGCAGGTGAAGTCAAAAACCGTGTAAATCAGCGTTAATCCGCGTCTAAAAAATACTCTGCGAACTCTGCGTCCTCTGCGGTGTGAATAAAATCCGTGTTAATCCGTGAAAACCTGTCCTGCCTGCCCTCCGTAGCTTTAGCGAAGGGGGGAGCGCAGCCGAATGAGTCGAATGGATCCGCGGCTAAGAATCTCTCCCCCAGTTTCGATAATTTGAATTTAGATATTTGTATTTGTCTAAGATTTCGATATTAGAATTTAGGATTTGCTTTCTCATCTGTTCTCTGTGGCTAAATAAAAATCAAACGCAAAAATATAAAACGGAGAGAATTGCAATAATCCACATCGCCGGCTTAATGTTCCTTATCTTCCCGGCGATTATCTGGATGAGCGTATAAGCGATGAATCCGAAGGCCAGACCCGTACTGATACTATAGCTAAGGGCAATCATAACGATTATGATAAATGCGGGCAGTGCCTGCGGCAGGTCGGAAAAGTCGATCTTTTTCACTTCCTTCATCATAAACAGGCCCACCATTATCAAAGCCCCCGCCGTCGCGTACGGCGGAACCACGCCCACTAACGGCACGAACAGCAGAGCTAACAGGAAACACGCCCCGGTTACAACCGCGGTAAGGCCGGTCCTGCCGCCTTGTGCCACCCCTGCGGCCGATTCGACGTAGGCCGTCGCCGGGCTGGTGCCGCACATAGCACCGAACATCGTAGCACTTGCATCGATTGTAAGGAGCCGGTCCAGGCCCTTTATCTTACCCTCGGCGTCGGTCAGACCGGCAGGGGGGGCAACGGCAAGCAGCGTCCCGATACTGTCGAACATATCTATAAACGTCAGCGTGAATATGCTGCCGAAAAGGCCCCATTTAAGGGCACCGATGATATCGAGCCGCAGGGCGATATCGCTGATGCTCAGCTTGGTTGAAATTAGCTGCGACGGAGGGTTCGCCTTGCCGAAGATGACCGCTAAAATTGTCGAAAAGGCGATGCCGAAAAGCAGCGACCCGGTGACATTTTTCATCTCAAGGATAATCATCACCGCAAGGCCCGCCAGGCCTATGAGTATCGTCGCGTTCAGGGGCGCTGCGTGGACGAGGGTGGTCGGCGAATCGACGATTATCCCCATGTTCTGCAGGCCGATAAAGGTTATAAACAGACCTATCCCCACCGAGATGGACGCGATGAGCGACTGGGGGATGGCCTCGACGAGTTTCCTTCGCAGCCCCACGAGCGTTAAAACGAGGAAGAACAGACCCGCTAAGAACACCACCCCCAGCGCCGTTTCCCAGGTAACTTTGCCATTGCTGCCAATTACGAGCGTGTACGCGAAAAAGGCGTTTAGCCCCATCCCCGGCGCCATTGCAATCGGCGCATTGGCAAATATGCCAACGGCGATTGTGGCTAATGCGCTTACGATACAGGTAACCGCGATAAGGGCGTTTTTGTCCATGCCGGTCTCGCTCAGTATGTTGGGATTGACGAAGATGATGTAGGCCATCGTCAGAAACGTCGTCAGCCCGGCCACAATCTCCGTCTTGACGGAAGTATGTTTTTCCGCAAGCTGAAAATATCCGCCCAGCATGGCATTTCCTTTCTGAAAATCAAGTCTGTCAGTTTCAATCCGACGGTGCCGAACCATGAGCTTATAATTTAGAGCTTGCAATTTATACTGTCTGCCGGCAGGATTCAATGGAATTTTCGGTTTTCCAAAAACCGCGATTTCTCCAAAAAAGCCCTTGCAAGGATTGAGTTTTGTTGTATATTAGTTGCTGGTTGTTGCGGGCGTAGCTCAGTGGTAGAGCGTCACGTTGCCAACGTGAATGTCGTGGGTTCGA
>CAZLWL010000148.1:0-4360 GCA_964563335.1 uncultured Pirellulales bacterium | reverse complement strand
TTAGTAAGTATATTTTTCGGGATGAATTTGTAAAACCAAAGGGCTGTGGGCGGTTTTGCCTGCGGCCCTTTTTTGTTGGCAATTTTAAGGCAAATCTGTTAGAATGCGTTTTGTAGACATAGTGAAGGAAGATATAATTGAGGCATACGTGTCAAATGAAGACAGTAACCGACATAACGCAAAGATGTAAGAAGATTCTTGCCAGTCACTATGGCTCCCGGCTTAAAGGTCTGATTCTCTATGGGTCTATAGCTCGTGAGCAAGCAAACGCAGGCAGTGATATCGATTTGCTTGTTCTGTTGAGTAAGCCGTTTGACTATTTTTACGAACTGCGTCAAATTATTGACTTACTCTATCCGATACAGCTTGAGTCAGAACAACTCATTTCCGCCAAGCCGGCAGCTTTGGATGAGTTTGAGCAGAAGGCCTCCCAGCTTTACCGAAATGTGAAAAGGGAAGGGCTGTCTCTATGACGCACAAATTCGCTCAAGAAATGGCAGCAAACCTGGAACGTGCTGAGGCGTCTATTCGAGCTGCCGAGGAATTGATTTTGGGGGGCTATTACGATTTTGTTGCTTCAAGAGCGTATTATGCAGCTTTCTATGCCGCCACAGCCCTGTTGCTTGGTGAAGAGTTAGAGTTTAGCAAGCACGGCGGCGTGATAGCCTCCATACATCAGAGGTTCGTCAAAACAGGCAAACTGGATGAAAAATATGGTAAGGATTTGAACTGGCTTTTTGAATTGCGTGGCGTTGGTGACTACGGAGCCACAACCCACGTATCGCAGCAGGATGCAGCTAAGGCCATTAAAGCAGCAGCGAATTTTCTGAGCGCCACAAAATCGTTGATTCAGGATGCAACCGAGTAAATCACTGTTTATCAGATCAGCAGCCGATGTTTTTTACAAGGCCTGGCGCATAGACAATCAGATGTACAAAAAGCGAAAGGAATAAAATTGAAAAAGTTTTTTACCCTCGAATACTGGCAGGATGATGAAAATATATCGGACCTAATATGATAAGAGGTTTTTGAAATGGGATTAAGCCGGTTAGAAAATACTGTGCTCAAGCAGTTCAGGAAGGACCTGGAGCAGGCTTTAGAGGGCAAATTAGTCGAGTTAAAATTGTTCGGCTCCAAGGCCCGGGGTGATGACCGCGACGATTCCGATGTGGATGTACTGATTGTGGTATCGACCGACGATTGGCGTATAAGCGAAGTGATTTATAAGATTGCCACTGAAGTGCTATTAGACACGCAAGTTTGCATATCGCCCAAGGTGGTCAGTGCCAAACAGTACGATTATCTCCGCGAAGAAGGTTCTTCTTTTATCCGTAGCATTATTCGCGATGGAGTTACGGTATGAACAAAGCAGCAGCAAGAAGACAAGCTGCGAAAGAATTAAAACGGGCCAGGAAGGCCCTTCTGGCAGCAAGGACTCTATTGGAACATGAACTATTCGAGGATTGCATCTCACGGTCCTATTATGCGGTGCTTCATGCCGCCAAAGCGGCTTTGACAGTCGCAGGTGTTACAGACCGGTCACACCATGGGGTGCGAAGTATGTTTGGACTCCATATTGTCAAGACCGGCAAACTGGAAAGAGTATGGGCCGAAATTCTCACCGCCCAGCAGGAAGATAGGGAAATTGGCGACTACGAGATTGGGATAGAAATCGAAAAAGACAGGGCAGCAACCAGGGTTAATGATGCAGAGCGGTTCGTTCAAAGGATAGAGCAATTTATTCAGGAAAATGGAATAAGTGAATAGCTGTATATCCGTCGAAGGTGGATTCCTCTTTGCTCAACGTTGTTCCTGCGGCCCTTTTTCGATTTTAGATTGTAGATTTTATATTGTATATTGAGTTGGCATTCTTCATCCGCCATCTTACCTGTTTGTTTACAGGTCGAAGGGAGAAATATAGTCGCCGAGCTTTTGTTTTGCGGCGTTGAGGCGCCGGCGCTGTATATTAAACACGTCAAAGACAATCTGCGGCGTATCGGGCACCCTGGTCTTGTAGATTTGCTCGATTCGGTCGAGTTTGGCTAAGAGATTAGGCACACGAATGGTGAACTGCTCGACGTAGCTTTCCCTGGTGTAGTCGGTGTTCAACTCGCGTTTGAACAGTTCGGCCAGTTCCTCATATTTTGGAATCAGGCCGGTCGGCGTTTCTATTGTATCGACATCGCCGTGGACGCAGAGTTCTGCCCACAGGATCCAGACCTTTTTGTCCATCATGCCGTTTAGGTATCCGCCGTCTTTGCCCCTGAGGAAGTAGTTCACAGAGAAAATTAGCGGCGGCTTGTCAATACCTTTTGCGAAATCAAGATTGTTCTGAATATATTTGCCTAAGGGAAGCGACACAAAATCCATATTGCTCATGATATTGAACGTTCGCACCCCCTCTTTGCCTAACGTAGCAGCGGTCGTTTCGGATTCGAGCATTGCGCCCTTTGTGATGATACCCTCGGTCCAGTCGAAGGCCTGCTCAACGGGAACAAGCGTGTCGCTGTCGCGACCACCGTAAATTATGGCGCCAACAGGCACGCCCTCCGGGTCGTCCAAACGCGGGTCCCGGTTGGAAAGGTCAGAGATGCGGATGGTGTAGCGGGCATTTTTGTGCGAGGCCGTTATCTCAGTGCCCTTGTCATCGGTTTTACCCTTGTGCCATTTGCCTGAATAGTTCGTCCCATCAGTAGGCAACTCCGTACCCATTCCCAGCCAGTGAGGCCTTAAGTCATCGGTAACTAAGACATTTCCGAAAATCGCCTCACCAGGCCGAGTGAGGGCTTCGTAGATAACCGGGTCATCGGTCGCGTTCACGTCGCGGATGATTCCGAATATCCCGCTTTCAACGTTGACACAGCGGATTTCGCCAACCTTTTTTCGCAGGTAGGCGATGTCATCGCCGATTATGGTTTCCCCGGGCAGCATCGATGTCGAGGTCTTGCCACAGGCTGATGGAAACGCACCCGTAAAATATGTTACCCTGCCGCCGGGACCATGGGCGCCCATAACGAACATGTGCTCAGCTAACCAGCCTTTTCGGGAGGCCTCGTTGATAGCTAAGCGCAGGGCCAGTTTTTTGAGCCCGATGGTGTTGCCGCCGTACTGCGTGTTGACCGAATAAACGATATTTTCATCGAGCTCTATGTACACGCGACGCTTATCTATGTTTTTGCTGACATAGTTTTCCAGCTCGCCTTCCGAGTGCAGAAATCTGAAAAAATCCTCCGAATCGCCTATGCTCTTAAACTGCTCGTAGCCGGGCCGATACAGCAGGCACTCACTGTGGGCAACATAAGGCGAATCGGTTATCTGAACGCATGGTATCGAAAACTCGGAATTGGTAGGCCCCAGACAGAAAAAGCAAACGAGCATCTGTCTGCCGACCATCGAACCCTTCAGAAACGAGAGCACCTCCGTGGTGCCGGCCTCTTTATCTGTCGAATTGAGGCTTGCTCCAAGGTCCGTACCTGGTGCGAGGAGGTATTTTGTATTGGCCTTGTCCCGAGCCTGGTCATAAAACCCATCGAAATGACAGGTGTGTCCATCAATCGCAAGGGCCCTTTCCTCTCCACTTTCTATTGCGCGGTTGCGTATGTATGCTAAATCGGTATCTGAGTCATCGCATACGAATACCGACTTCGGCTGTGTAAGCTCAATCGCCTCAGCGACAAAAGCGTGCATCTTGGGATTATTAAGGGCCGTCAGATTCTTGAGATTATCTGCGTCCAACCTATCTTCCAACAACTCTTTGACACTATCTGCCATCTTACTTCCCTTCTACCTAAAATTATCGTCTCTCAAAATCCGGCCGATTTTATTTGCATACCCCATATAAGTCAAATGATTTTCCATTATGCCTAATATTTGGATAGAATACGAAATACTTTCTTCTTCTGGGGGTGTATCTGCTGGATGGCAGTGAGTATAGATACTCCAAGCCGCCAGTTTGCCTTTGCGCAGTGTTTATATCACCTACTTAGAATAGTTGGTCTCTCCCTCCCTCACCGCAAAAAATTATTCAGACATTCTCTACCGTATTTAAGCCCATTTTCTCCGTCAATCTGTCGAATTCGTCAAGAGAGTAGAAATCTATGATAATCCTGCCGCGGTGACCGCGTTTTCTTGTACTAATGGTAACCTTCGTGCCAAGTATTTCCTGCAACCTCCTTTCAAGGTCGAGTATATGGGGCGGTGTCTCAATAACCTTTGTTTTGGCCTCAGAGGAACCAATAAGGGCCCTGCGGACTAATCGCTCCACCTCACGAACATTAAGACGACCTGCAAGTGCCCGGTTGGCCAATTTATTACGCAACTCATCCGTCGGCAGCGCCAAAATTGCACGGGCATGGCCCAT
>CAZLWL010000147.1:0-4421 GCA_964563335.1 uncultured Pirellulales bacterium | reverse complement strand
AACGTGGCGAAAAAGCTTATCAAAGTAATGAACACGGCCTTTAGAGACGGCTTTCAGTCCGTCTTCGGCGCCAGGGTATATACAAAGGACTTTCTACCCGCCGTCGAAGCGGCCAAAGACGCCGGTATCAGCCATTTCGAATCCGGCGGCGGAGCACGATTCCAATCCCTCTATTTCTACTGCAATGAAGACGCCTTCGATATGATGGACGCCTTCAGGGAAACCGTCGGCCCGGACGTCAACCTCCAGACTCTCGCCCGCGGCATAAACGTCGTCGGCCTCGATTCCCAGTCACGCGATATTATCAACCTGCACGCCCAGCTGTTCAAAAAGCACGGTGTAACGACTATTCGAAACTTCGACGCCTTAAACGACGTCAACAACCTCGACTACAGCGGACGCTGCATCAAAGAAGCCGGACTAAAGCACGAAATTACCATCACGATGATGGAACTGCCGCCCGGCTGTGAAGGTGCACACACGCCGGAATTTTATATGAAAATCCTAAAGCAAATTCTCGACGCCGAGATTCCCTTCGATTCGATTTGCTTCAAGGACGCCTCCGGCACCTCGGTGCCGTCCAAAATCTACGAGACCATCAAACTGGCCAGAAAGCTCCTGCCGCCGCGAACCTTCATCCGCGTCCACACCCACGAAACCGCCGGCACCGGTGTCACCGCATACAGGGCCGCTCTCGATGCAGGCGCCGACGGTATCGACCTGTCTATGGCACCCTGTTCCGGCGGAACAGCCCAGCCGGACATCATCACAATGTGGCACTCTCTTAGAGGCACCGACTACGACCTCGGCCTTGACATCGACAAAGTCGTCCAGGCAGAAGAGGTCTTCAAAAACTGTATGAAGGACTACTTCATACCCCCCGAAGCAAGCAGGGTCGAACCCATTATCCCCTGGTCGCCTATGCCCGGCGGAGCGCTCACCGCCAACACTCAAATGATGCGCGACAACGACATTATGGAAAAATATCCCGAGGTCATCCAGGCCATGGGCGAAACCGTCCGACGAGGAGGATTCGGAACCAGTGTCACTCCCGTCTCGCAGTTCTATTTCCAGCAGGCATTCAACAATGTTATGTTCGGACCCTGGGAAAAAATCGCCGAGGGATACGGAAAAATGGTGCTCGGCTATTTCGGAAAAACCCCTTTCCCGCCCGATGAGGAAATTGTAAAACTCGCCTCAAAACAATTAAACATCGAGCCGACGACACGCAGCCCGATGGAAATCAACGATGAAGACCCTGACAAAGGCATCCAGGCCGCAAAAAAACAGCTCTTGCACGCCGACCTCGAACTGACCGACGAAAATATCTTCATCACCGCCACCTGCAAAGATAAAGGTATCGCCTTCTTAAAAGGAGAGGCCGCAACCGCTGTTAGAAAAAACTTCGGACAACAAGCCCAGCCCGAAACACAAACCTACTCCGTCTCATTGAACACTACCGAATACAAAGTCACCATCGACGGCCCGCAGGTCATCATAAACGGAAAACCATATAACATCGACGACCTGACCGAAGTAACAGCCCAGCCATCGCAGCAGCAGACACCGGCCGAGGAAAGCCCCCCGTCTTCAGAGGAAACAGAATCGGCTCCAGGTGCCGTCTCAGTCAAAGCACAGATGCCCGGAGCAATCCTGAAAATTCTCGTAAACCTCGGCGACAAAGTCAACGCCGGCGACACCCTTATGGTCATCGAGGCAATGAAAATGGAAAGTGAAATAAAAACCGACTACCCCGGAACCATCGCCCAAATCCCCGTCTCCATCGGCGACAAGATTACCAAAGGGCAAGTGCTTGCCCAGATAAATCCGTAAAGCATATCAGCCCTGAATTCTTCTTTGCCCATCTACACTTTTTCGAAGCTAAACCTGTGCAGGTCGGCGTCAATCTTTACAGTGTCACCCTCGGTAAATTTCCCTGCCAAAAGCTCCGCAGCAAGCTGGTTCTCTAATCGCTGCTGAATCGTCCGCTTCAAAGGCCGCGCACCGAATACAGGGTCATAACCCTCATCCATAATCTGCCGCCTCGCCCCGTCGGTATATTCAACGTTTATGCCGCGCTGCCTGAGACGCTCGCTTAGGTAATCAAGCTGAATATCGACAATCTTTCGCAAATCATCCTTTGTAAGCATATGGAAAACGATTATCTCATCAACCCGGTTCAAAAATTCCGGCTTAAAATGCTGCTTCAGCGCCTCTTTCACGTGCGCCTCAATCTCCCAGTCGGCGCCGGATTCCTCCGTCAGCTCCTGTATCTGCTGGCTGGCAATATTACTCGTCATAATAACTACCGTATTCTTAAAATCCACCGTCCGGCCGTGACCATCTGTCAGCCGACCGTCATCGAATATCTGCAGCAGAATATTGAACACATCAGGATGTGCCTTTTCAATCTCATCGAGCAAAACCACCGAATATGGCTTGCGCCGAACCGCCTCGGTCAGTCTGCCCCCCTCTTCATAACCGACATATCCCGGCGGCGAGCCAATCAGCCGCGCAACCGAATGCCGCTCCATAAACTCACTCATATCAACACGAACCATAGCGCCCTCGTCGTTGAAAAGAAAATCTGCAAGCGCCTTGGTAAGCTCAGTTTTGCCCACACCAGTCGGCCCTAAGAAAAGAAACGTTCCTATCGGCCGGTTCGCCTCACCCAATCCCGCCCTGCTCCTGCGGACCGCATTACATAGTGCCGCTGCCGCCTCGTCCTGCCCGACCACCCTCTCCGCTATCGCATCCTCCATCTTCATCAGCCGTTCACGTTCGCCGCTCAGCAATCTCGCAACTGGTATCCCCGTCCATTTCGAAACAACCTGCCCGATGTGCTCTTCGGTCACTTCATTATGGATTATTTTTGCTTTGTCCGATTGGGCAAGCTGCGACTCTTTCTCTTCAAGCTCTTTTCTCAACTCCGCTATCACCCCGTATTTCAACCGCGCCGCCGTCTCCAGTTCACCTTTGCGCTGTGCATTCTCAAACTGATTCTGCGCATCCTCGATTTTTTCCTTCAGCTCCTTTATCTTATCAATGTCACCCTTGTCACTCTCCCACTGTGCGGTCAGCTTCTCATCGTCTTTTTGCAGTTCAGCCAATTGCTTCTCGGTATGTTTTAATCGCTCTTTACTTGCCTCGTCGCTTTCCTTTTTCAGCGCCTCGCGTTCAATCTGAAGCTGCACAATTTTTCTCCGAATCGAATCCAGCTCCGCAGGCAGCGAATCGTTCTCAATCCTTAATTTAGAGGCCGCCTCGTCCATCAAATCTATCGCCTTGTCAGGCAGCCATCTGTCCGAAATATACCGGTTGGACAAAGTCGCCGCCGCCACAAGTGCCGAATCCGTAATACGGACACCGTGATGCGTATCGTAGCGGTTCTTCAGCCCGCGAAGTATCGCTATCGTTTCTTCAACGCTCGGCGGGTCAACCAATATCGGCTGAAAACGACGTTCCAGAGCAGCATCTTTTTCAACATACTTGCGATAATCATCTATCGTCGTTGCACCGATACATCGCAGCTCACCACGCGCCAGTGACGGCTTGAGCAAATTGCCCGCATCGACAGACCCCTCTGCTCTGCCCGCACCAACAACCGTATGCAGCTCATCAATGAAAAGTATTATTTCACCCTCTGCGGCTATAACTTCTTTGAGCACCGCCTTTATCCTGTCCTCAAATTCCCCCCTGAACTTGGTTCCCGCTATCAGCGCACCCATATCAAGAGCGATGATTCTTCTGTTCTTCAACCCTGCCGGCACATCACCTGCCACTATCCGCTGCGCAAGCCCTTCGGCTATTGCTGTCTTGCCGACGCCCGGCTCACCTATTAACACGGGATTATTTTTCGTCCGACGATTGAGCACCTGCATACAACGCCGGATTTCCTCGTCCCTGCCAATCACAGGGTCGAGCTTGCCCCGCCTCGCCATCTCCAGAAGGTCAATACCGTAACGCTCCAGGGCCCTGTATTTGTCTTCCGGATTCGCATCGGTGATTTTCTCGCCGCCGCGAACATCCTTCAATGCACTCTCAATCTGTTCCGGCCCAACCGAGTTAAGCCGCAGTATCTCTCCTGCGTCACTCTCTACCGAAGCCAGAGAGATAAACAAATGTTCCACACTGAGATATTCGTCCCCCATCGCATCGGCACGGTTCTGAGCGTCAAGCACAATATTGTTAAGGGCCGGCTCAGGCAAAATCTGAACGGTCCCACCTTCGCCCTGCGGCAGCCGGCCGAGTTCACTCTCAACCATACCCCTAACCTGCGAAACATCTGCCCCAATCTTCTTCAAAATCATAACTACTACGCCATCGCCATCGCTGCAGATAGCGCTCAACAAATGCAGTGGCGAAAGGACCGTATGCGATTTAGCCATCGCAATCTGCTGCGCCGTCGCCAGCGCCTCCTG
>CAZLWL010000146.1:0-4445 GCA_964563335.1 uncultured Pirellulales bacterium | reverse complement strand
CGAGAGGATTGGGAAGCACTGACCGATGGTGTACCGGTTGTCCCGCTAGGGGCACGGCCGGGTAGCTAAGTCGGGAAAGGATAACCGCTGAAAGCATCTAAGCGGGAAGCCCACTCCAAGATTAGGATTCCATTCCCGAGCAATCGGGATGAAGAGCCCTGGAAGATTACCAGGTTGATAGGCCGGGTGTGTAAGCACAGAAATGTGTTCAGCTAACCGGTACTAACGCTCGAAGACTTGACCATATCAATCATTGGTTGCGTGGAAGTAACGCTTGACCAAGAGGGTCCGCTATTAACTTGTAGAAGACCCCGGCGCGCTCCCGATGAATCGGGACTTCGCTCAGCAGAAGTCAGAAGACAGAAGTCAGAAGTCAGAGGACAGAAGACAGAAGACAGAAAGCAGAATTGTAGAATTGATGATTGACTATTGCAGATTTGACTATTGAAAAAGGGTTCGCATTTCGGAATCAATAGAAAATAGTCAATAGAAAATAGTCAATCCTACGAGTTTCCTGGTGACAATACTGTCGGGGAAACGCCTGATCCCATTCCGAACTCAGAAGCTAAGCCCGTCAGGCCGATGGTAGTCCCTTGGGGCGAGAGTAGGTTATCGCCAGGATTTATAAGGCCGGCTGATGAGAGTCAGCCGGCCTTTCCTTTTTTATAAATAACTCAAACTGACCGATTATGGATCGAATATTGATGGCAGTATAAGTCAGATAACCGATTTGCAGGTTCTGCGCGGGACACATCTTTACTGGACAAGTCTGGATGTTGACCTTTCATCGAATATTATCGAACAACCGGATAAATATCAGCTTATAGCAAGATGTTGAAAGAATCTGAAGGAAAATCAGGAAGTAAAAGTATGAACAGTGTATATACCGCAGTGACTAAAAAAGATGGTGATTGGTGGGTCGGGTGGATCGAAGAAATACCTGGTGTTAATTGCCAGGAACGTACGCATGAGGAATTATTAGAAAGCCTGAAAGTAACATTAAAGGAGGCTTTAGAGTTGTTTGGCGACGGCGTTTAGGATGGTTTGTTTTGCATTTTCGAATGGGCCGGGCAGTGTGAGGCCTGCGGCGACTTTGTGGCCTCCGCCGCCGTAGGTTTGTGCGATTTTGCGGACATCGACGTCGGTCTTGCTGCGAAGGGAGCAGCGAAATTGGCCGTCGGCAAGCTCAATAAACAAGGCGGCGACCTCGACGGAGGTCAGGCGCTGACATTCGTCGATGAGATTTTCTGTGTCGGGGCCGGTGGCGCCGGTTTCGTCGAAGTCGGAGCGCATAATGCACTGGGTGGCGACGCGGCCGTCGAAGTGGAGCTCGAGGCGCTCGAGCATTCGGATCATCAGTCTCATTCGCTGTGGTGAGAAGTTCTGGTACATTTTGCCGTAGAGGAGATTCGGGCGGGCGCCGGCGTCGATGAGTTCTGCTGCGCAGCGGAAGATTCTGCTGTCGGCGTTGCCGAACCTGAACCAGCCGGTGTCGGTGGACAGGGCGACGAAGAGGGCTTCGGCGACGGGTGCGGTGAGCGGCCAACCGGCGTACTTAATCAGGTCAAGGACAATCTCGCCGGTGGCAGCGGCGGTCGTATCAATAAGCTCGACATCGCCGAGGGCGTCGCCGGTTATATGATGGTCGATGACGAGGACCTTTTTTCCGGCATCTTTCAGCCACTGGTCGAAATCGGGGAGTTGGACGTAGCTGTTAGTGTCGATGATGATTACGAGGTCGCAGTCGTTGAAGTAGCCGGCGTGGAGCTGGTCTTTGGTAATATCGTTGCCAAGGATGGGTACCTTTGGGTCGAATAAGAACTCATACCACGAAGCTAACGGTGACAAGAACATGACGTGGGCCTTTTTTGCGAGGTGGGTCAATAAATCTCGCATGGCCCGGACCGAGCCGCACGCATCGCCATCGGGGCGGGTGTGCGAGGTCAGCAGTATATTCGCAGAGCTATTTATCAGCTCTACTGCTTTTCGAAAACCGTTTTCATCAACCATTCTACTTCCTTCTTCTGGGCCTCAGAGACCACAGAGGTCTTTCAAGGCTAATCAAACATATCGCCAGAGATCACACCGTCGGTTATCTTTGTGACCGGCCCGGTCATTATAACGGAAAAATCTTCTGATAGCACTATGTCAATTTCCCCGCCGGGCAACAGATCCTTAAGGCAGAAAAGCAATTTACCGATTCTACGGATTGTTCGTTTTCCATTTCCATCGTGATACAATAGTCGGCAAATCCGACAGCCTTCCAAAAATCGATGGCGGACGGATTACCGACCAAGACATCGGTTCTGATTCTTTTGCAGCCCTTCCATGGATTATTTTTGAGCCACTCGATTACGCGGCGGCCAATACCAAAAGCTCCTGCGGCTCATTCATCGTCGCTTGCCCCGTAAACCTTTTCAAAAAGCTTTGGGCCGAGGTGGCGCTTTGCCCAGAGGCGCCAAAGCTCATGCCGGCCAAGTTGGGGGTGCGCAAGTCTTAGGCCTGCAAGGGTCAGTTGTCTGCCCATTTCATAAGCATCGAATATGCGCCTTACCTTTGCATCCAGAGGCATCTGCCGATAGATGTCGGCTATGACTCGTCGGCTTTGTGCAGTTGTGTCGCTGTTGTCCATATAAAGCATTTTAATCTCTTTGAGCGCCTTTTCAAGAATCGCCCATCTACGATACACATTCTTATCAGGATGCGGCCAAAATCTGTTTGGCCGTCTCGCAGTCTTTTGCGATTTGTGCGGCGAGCTGTTCTTTGGTTTCAAAACGCTCCTGTGTGCGGATGCGCTCTACGAAGTCCATGGCTAACCATTTGCCGCTCAGGTCTTCGACGTTGTCTTCAAGAATGTGGGCCTCGACCATCAGTGGATGGCTGCTGACAAACGTCTTTGCCCTTCCGATGCTAATTGCGGCAGGTCTCACCCAGCCGGGAGCACTTACATCGGCCAGGCTGTCGCCTGTCTCTACATGCCCTGCATAAACGCCCTCGGCAGGTATGATTTGTTCAGCCGGCTGAATGTTGACCGTTGGAAAACCGAGTTGCTTGCCCACGCCACGGCCGGCGACAGTTGGGCCCACCAGCCTGTAGGGTCGGCCCAATGCGGCTTTGGCGTTTGCGACGGCGCCTTCTTCAAGAAAGGTACGCACGATAGAACTTGAGCAAGTAAATTGGTAACCGTCCCCTGTTTTTATTTCTTTGGCGGGTACGATGACGACATCAAAGCCGCGGGTGGCGCTCAAGTCCTTCAGTGTTTGGGCATCGCCGCTTCTGCCGTAGCCGAAATTGAAGTTCGGCCCTTCGACGATGACTTTCGGCCCAACACGCTTCATGAGAAACTCGTCCACAAAATCGGCTGGCGAAAGATTCAGCAACTCGAAGCTGTCTTTGAGGACAATCAAACGGTCAACGCCGAGCTTTTGCAGGATGTGCTTTTTCAACGGTAGGGGAGTCAGGACCTGTGGCGCTCTTTCAGGGTGCAGTATTGCAGCGGGGTGCGGCTCAAATGTCATCACGGCAAGGACATTGGCACCGGCGCGCCTGGCTGCGTTCCGCGCCTCTTTGATAATTCTTTGATGGCCGAGATGGACGCCATCGAAGTTGCCTATGGTAAGAGCACAACCTGCACCCACGCGGTCTGCGGACGCTATCGATTCAATAATTTCCATCCAGATACTCAACCTAAATAATAGTTAGATTTCAGAAAACGACCATTTTAGACTTAAAATAGGCCGTTGGCAAGGACCACGGTTGAAACAGGCAAAGAATCAGCTTCTGAAGGCCCATTTTGTAAAAAAAGAAAGGGGACACCTTTCGGCGTCCACCTTTCCGGAGGGGAGAAAAATGCATTGATATATATTTTACGCCCTCTGAGCCGGAAATGTTTGGTATTACCGGCCCATCAGCGCAATATTCCACTGATTTAGGGGGATTTTACCCACTCCCGTTGCTCTCGCCCCGATCCCCTTATCAATTACCTATTGTATTTTATACAGGTCAGGCACAATTTGCAACTAAAAAATTCCGATATTTTTGTAAAATATCTTATTCGTTTCGGCCGGCACTCTCAGTACCAGCATACGTCCCATGGATTTACCCATCCGCTGCCGGGCCCGTTCCAGCGGTCCTCCTTGTAGAGATTATCGTAGCCAGTGGGGAACTTATCACCGCGATCAAGAGGTATCGCGAAAAATCCTGGTTAGTGAGGCCTCTACCACCCATTTTCCGATCCCTTTCAAAAAGAGTTTATTCCTATAAGAAACCATGGCGTATTGCGAGATTGGCTATCCGCGGCAAATTGCAGATTACTTACAAGTAGTCGTCCTGGCCCTGATCGTCGTCATCGTCTTCATCGGGAACTTTCCAGCGTTCGGTCTCGTCGATATCGTCTAATTCGCGCTGGACGTACTTGAAGATTTTGTCCTGCATAGGCGCCATCC
>CAZLWL010000145.1:0-4518 GCA_964563335.1 uncultured Pirellulales bacterium | reverse complement strand
TGGGCGAAAATCGAGGTTGTTACTGATTAGCGGGATCGTATATGGTTGATGTAGATTGACCCAGCGGCGTAGCTGAGCAAAAATATACAATGTTATATGTGAAAAGTCAGTTGGACTGTTTGTAATTTGAGAGGAAATAAAAAGATGAGACGACTGCTTTATTTTTTTTGTTGCACAGCGATTCTGGCGTTGATAGTCCCTGCCGCAAATGTGGAGGCAGACGAAAAGGCCACCTTACAGAAAGAGTTCTCTGCGTGGTGCGATCAGGTGACTCAGTGGCGAGAGGACAAACTCGCAGAGCCGGATCTGCCGAATGAAATGACCTTCGATGACATTATGCCCGCTCCTGATGATCCAGCACTATGGCCGCTATGGCGTGATTGGTTGGCTCAGTGGCGCGAGGATCAGCGCAAAGCCTTGAATTATGATGACAAGTATTACCGGGCAAAGGAGTTTGCCTGGATCCCTTCGAACCTGGTGAGCACTAAAATCATGTCGTGGGAGATGTTCTTCCTTGACCCTGAGACAGGTGAATACACGGTCGAGAAGTTCCTTGACTATGGGGAGAAGGAATACGGCGGATTCGACCAGGTTCTGCTATGGCAAGCCTACCCGCGTATTGGGTTCGATGAAAGAAACCAGTTCGACTTTTACCGTGACTTGCCAGGTGGTTTTGAAGGATTGCGTGAAGTGGTCAAGGTCTGCCACGAAAAGGGGGTGAAGGTCTTCATTAACTACAATCCGTGGGACCGAGGAACACGGCGCGAAAGCGAGTTCGATGAGGATATGGACAAGAACGCGGATGAGTATGAGTTGTTGGAGATGGACAAGAAACTGTTGATTGAGACGGTGAAGTCCATTGACGCCGACGGCATTTATCTTGACACATGGTTTGGGGGGCCGCCGGAACTGCGGAATGCCATGGACGACCTGAGGCCGGGTCTGGCCCTGCAAACCGAATTGGCCGTGGCCATGAAGGACGTTGCCACCCACCACATGTCGTGGGGCCAGAGTAAGCCGTGGAAGACATGGCTCTTCAAAGATAGTCACGCGCCGGGCGTTGTGAGAAACAAATGGTTTGAGCGGAGACACGTGGTCTATCCGACGAATCGTTGGAAAGACGATCGCACAGGCAATCTCCAGACTTCATGGATGAATGGTACTGGTACGCTGGTATGGGAGAATAGGTTCGGGTGCTGGAACGGATGGAGCCCGCGCGATCGTTCCATTCTTCGCTCAATGATCCCGATTCAGCGCCGCTATATTGCCTTATTTGCTGGAGAGGAGTGGACTCCACTGGTTGAAAAACAAGGCGATGACGTGTTTGCCAGTCTGTGGGAAGGCAGTGATTTGAAGCTATGGACGCTTGTCAACCGGGCCGACAAACCCTATAGAGGGGAACTGCTTACTGTATCTCATACGCAGGGAACGCGCTACTTCGATCTAATAAAGGGGACAGAAGCTCAGGCAGAAATCAAAGGCGGCTTCGCACGCTTTAATGGAAGTATCGACGCCAAGTGGATTGGAGGTCTCATCGCGGTCTCTGAAAAGGCAGTAACCAAGGATTTTGAGCGATTCCTACAAAAGCAAGCCGAGGTTTTCAGCCGCAGAAGCCATAATACGAGCTACCCTCAGGGAAAGGGATTTGCCACGCCCATTACCAGAACATCGAAGTACGATAAGGACAGTATGCCCCAAGCCATGGCTGCCATTGATGCGGCCAGGGTGAAAATCGAAGTCGCCTTATCCGATGATGGCCGCCCAGCTGGATTTCACTGGAAAACACCAACGGAGAGGGAGGTGGAACTATCGGCATACGCTATCGATCTGACTCCGGTAACGAACAAGCAGTACGCCCAGTTCCTCAAAGATTCGGGCTATAAGCCTCGTCACGATGAGAACTTTTTGAAGCACTGGACGGATGGAAAGGTGCCGGCAGGTAAAGAAGACCATCCCGTTGTGTACGTCGATTTGAACGACGCTCGAGCGTATGCCAAGTGGGCGGGCAAAAGACTGCCCACGGACGAGGAATGGCAGTATGCTGCCCAGGGGCCGAAGCACCTGAAGTATCCGTGGGGCCGTAAGATGAAGTCGAACGTCTGCAATGATGGGCAAAGAAGCAAGGGCACGACGAGTGTTTATGCTTTTCCTGAGGGACGTTCGCCCTTTGGATGCTACGACATGTGTGGCAACACCTGGGAGTGGACGGAAAGCGAGCGTAGTAACGAAGGAAGAACACGTTTTTGTTATATACGTGGCGGGTCATTCTATAAGGCCAAGGGTTCTGACTGGTACACCATTGACGGTCCCCAACCGTGCAATAGCGCAGCGAAATTCTTGCTCGTGTGGCCGGGACTGGATCGTTGCTCAACGATCGGGTTTCGATGTGTTGTAGACCTGTCTGGAATGGAGTGATACCCAATATGAAGACAAACAAGCGGATTGTGTATATTGGACTGTTTACTCTATAAGGAGATGAGACGAATGCGTTATGTTTTGTGTTTCACGGCTATTCTGGCATTGGTGATCCCTGGCGCATCCGGAGGTGACAGATACCTTGTACTTGACTCCCGCATCATCGCGAGTACCGAAAACGCGAAGCTTACGCTCGGCAAAGCACAAAAGTACAAAGGTAATCCGCTTTTCGAAGAGGACAAGCCGTGGGAGAAGCGATTCGACAATCTCTATGCCAACGTGAGCTTTGATGAGGAGGAAGGAATCTACAAGTGCTGGTACAGCCCGTTCATTATCGACAACTCAGCAAAAGGCATGACGCTTGAGGAACGCAATAGTAGACCTTACGAGTCGCCTGAGAAGCGGGAAATGGGCATCTGCTATGCCTTTTCCAAAGACGGCATACACTGGGAAAAGCCGGAACTTGGCATCGTTGAGTTCAACGGCAACAAGAACAACAACATTTTATACCGCGGGCCGCATGGCGCAGGTATATTCATAGATTCTCGCGAAACTGATCCGGCGAAACGTTTCAAGATGTTCACCGCAGCGAATGATACAGATATCGTCGAGCATCTGGCTGTAGCCTTCTCACCGGATGGCGTTCACTGGAGCCGTCTGGTTCTGTGTCCCGAGATAAACCCCAGCCCGGTTGACGGTACTCACTACAACGTGCTGTGGGTTCCCGAGCTTGGCGAGTATGTTGGTTTCACCCGTCTGCGCGGTGTGTGCATAGATGCGGAATTATCTGAGTCCGATGGGGCTGCAAGGCGTATCCGGCAAGTGGGTAGAACAAGGAGCAGCGATTTCCTAAACTGGAAACAAGCAGAACTAATGTTTCAGGGGCTCACAAATCATTTGCAGATCTATTCCATGCCTGTCTTCAGGCATGGCGGCGTGTATCTCGGGTTGCCGGTAATATATAACACGGAAACCGATCGCGCGCATACCGAACTGGCCTGGAGTCCTGATACTATTACGTGGCATCGAGTGAACCCTGGAAGTCCACTCATAGACGTCGGCAGTAACAGGAGCGACTACGACTGGGGCTGTGTGTATACTGCCGCCTATCCAGTCTTCCTGGAAGAGGAAATCCGTCTGTACTATGGTGCAAGCAATGGCCCGCACTTTGGCTGGCGCGATGGATTCTTCTGTTTAGCAACACTCCGCCCGGACGGTTTCGCCGGCTATGAACCTAAATCACGCGGCGCAATGGCGACTATCACCACTAAACCCGTTATCGGGCGATTTGCGGCACTGCATATGACCGCGGATGTTCAAGAGGGTGGCTCTGTTACTATCGCAGTTGTAAACGGGGACGGCAAAGAGCTTGCGCTTAGCGAACCAATTACTGAGACTGTAACAGACCAAAGAGTTATCTGGAATAGAGGTTGGGATTATCAAAACCTTAACACGGATAAGATCCGACTCAAATTCACAATCAACAACGCAAAGCTATATTCTTTCAGCTTTGAAAGGAGTGACAATTAGATGAATGGCCTTGATTTATCCAATGCCTTGAAAGATGGAAGCCGGGTCTACGGGACTTTGGTAACATATCCTTCCCCAATTCTGCCGCAATGGTTGAAGGGCGTCGGTCTCGATTATGTTTTTATCGATACAGAGCATATACCGATCGATCGGAACATACTGTCCTGGATGTGTCAGACCTACCGGGCAATAAACCTTGCACCGATAGTACGAATTCCCAGGCCGGATCCCTACGAAGCCTGTAAGGTTCTGGATGGTGGCGCCAGCGGTATTATCGCCCCGTATGTCGAAACAGTCGAAGAGGTTAAAGCATTAGTAGGCGCGGTAAAGTTTCGACCGCTCAAGGGCAAGAAACTAGCTTCCGTATTGGACGGATCCAGCAATCTGGGCCCCCGTTTGGCGGCCTATCTTCGCGAAAGGAATGAAGATCGGCTGCTTGTTATCAACATTGAGAGTGTGCCCGCGGTTGAGAACATGGGGAATCTTTTGGAAGTGCCCGGCATTGATGCTGTCCTCATAGGGCCGCACGACTTGTCCGTCAGCCTGGAGATTCCGGAAGAATACAGTCATCCA
>CAZLWL010000144.1:0-4527 GCA_964563335.1 uncultured Pirellulales bacterium | reverse complement strand
CTGGACAAAACGTTTAACCCATGCGCGTTCCCGGAAGATTCCACGTGGGCGGCCAGATTTGGCGTCTGTGGGAATGTCGGTTTTGATAGGTTCATTGAGTCCCTCCACTCTGAGAATGATGGGGACACCCGTGCCAGTCTGTCGAGACGATTTTCCAAATACATCTTCCGGGAAGAATTCACGGCCGCATGAACTGATGTTCAAATTGCCGTGCTTCTGTGCAGCACGAGTTATTGTGATTGTTCGCGAATCCATCATGTACAGGTTTCCTTCTGAGTTGAGATTATAACAAATGTATCAGCGCTTGCAATAGGCATTTTGTGGAGGAGAAGGCGTGGCGAGGCCGCTGCTGAGCAGGGAAATAGCTGCGGAGATGTTTTAGGGTGGTGGTGCGAAACATCGCACCCTACGTGAATGTAAATTCGAAATGTGGGGACCCCCAAGACGTGGCTTGTATAAAACCCCCAAGTCGTGGCTTGGGGGCTAAACGAAAAAAACCGCGGGTGAAACCCGCGGCTAAATGAACTGGATGCTGGATGCTCGATGCCAGATGCTTGGTACTCGATACGAAGTACAAGCGCAATGACCCAGGCGCGCCCCCGAGGTATCGGGACACGCGGGATTTCGCTGCGCTCAACAGTGGGTGGCCCCGACATAAAAATCGGTTGCAGGAGGGCAGAATGGCTGTACAATTAGCGTCTGCTTGATGCCCAGGTGGCGGAATAGGCAGACGCGCCAGGTTGAGGGCCTGGTGGGGTTAATACCCCGTGCTGGTTCGACTCCAGTCCTGGGCATTGTAGTTTTGAGTTGGAAGAATTTAACCTTTTCTTGGACACGGATTAACACTGATAACAACCTGCCACCGAGGACACAGAGATTTTTTAGACGCTGATTAACGCTGATATTATTTTTACCGGGGAGGGCGGAAAGATTTTTAGACACGGTCCCGGCGCGCCGGGATTTCGCTTCGCTCAAGATTTCGCGTTGCTCAAGATTTACACAGTTTTGGCTTCACCTGTGCGGATTCGTTTAGTCGTTGGTATATAATCGTTCGTGAATGGTGAATGGCGTGTAGGATTGGCCGGCGCGTAGATAACGCAGTAACCACCCAAAAGAACCGCTAAAAACCTTCTAACTGGAGCATCCTTTCTTTCAGCCTAAGCCCTCCTGGGGCACTGAAACCGCCGATTTGGCCATCACTGCGGATGACCCTGTGGCATGGAATAATAAGAGGCACAGGATTCTTCGCCAAAATATTACCTACCGCCCGCCCAGCCGTTGGCCTGCCCGCCAACCTTGCCAACTGGCCATAGCTTGTCGTCTGACCATATTTAACTCCCCGGCAGGCAATCAGCACTTGCGCAGAGAACCCGCTGAAACCTTCCAATAGAACACGAGTATCCACAAAATCAACGTAACCACCTTCAAAATAAGCGATTATTTTCCCCTGCAAGCCGGCAAAAAGCGTAGCATCCGACTTGCCCATCCCCAAATCAGCCAACAACCGCTTCTTCGCCTCCCGGCCGTTGGCAACCGGCAAGCAGCTCCGCACAAGCCCATTTTTGCCGCCCAAAAGGCCGAAATACCCCCACCGGGTTCGGAAAATAACATATTTTAAGCTCTGGCTCATCTGACCGTCCAACCGTCTAACCGTCTGACCGTCCACATCTTAGCTCTATCCCCAGCCACGTCAATTCACTCTACGCAGGCAATTGGAAATATATAGCATTTTCGTTGACTCCAAGGCTGATTCAGGTTAAATGGAGTGGTATTGATAAAATAGGCTTTCCATGGCACAGAATCTGGCTTCAGGGCGGCTGTGCGAGGTGCAACCATGTCCATTGAAGAATTAAGGAAACAAATCGACAAAATAGACTCGAAGCTCATCGAGCTGCTCAATGAGCGTGCGCGAATCGTCGTAGAGGTCGGCAAACTCAAGAGCCAAATGGACGGGCCCGTTTACGCGCCGGACCGCGAGAAGGAGGTGCTTGACAAGATTGCCAAAGCCAACAAGGGTCCTCTGCCGGACAAGACGCTGGCAGCTATCTGGCGTGAGTTGATGAGCGGGTCGTTTTTTCTGGAACGACCTTTACGTATTGCCTACCTGGGTCCACAGGGCAGCTTCAGTCACACCGCTGCGATGCTGAAGTTCGGCCAAAGCATAGAGTACGAGGCTGTAACGGATATCAGGAGTATCTTCGATGAGGTCAGCAAAGCTCACAGCGACCTTGGTGTTGTCCCGATTGAAAATTCCGCCGGCGGTGGCGTCGGTGAAACGCTCGATGCCTTTATAGACTCTGATGTGCTCATCTGTGCGGAGGTTTACATGGCGATTCATCATAATTTGTTAGCTAACTGTCCGCTGGAAGAAATAGAAAAGGTCTATTCCAAGCCGGAAGTATTCGCCCAGTGCCATGGCTGGCTAAGCTCGACTTTCAAAGAAGACAGGACGGTATCCGTGGCATCGTCCGCCCGGGCCGCCCAGATGGCGGCCGAGGAGACGGTGGCGGCGGCCATCGGCTCAAAGGTGGCCGCGGAGTTGTACGGCTTGAAGGTAATATGTGAGAATATTGAAGATATTGCAAACAATGTTACGCGATTTCTGGTGATCAGCAAAGTCGATGCGAAGCCAACCGGTGATGACAAGACCGCATTGCTGTTCAGCACCGCACACAAGGCGGGTGCTCTGGTCGATGTTCTTGATGCGTTCAGAAATTACGGGCTTAATCTGACTAATATTGAGTCCAGGCCAGGCAGGAAAAGAGAATGGGAGTATTATTTCTTTGTTGATTTTGTTGGACACAAGGACGACGAAAACGTCAAAAAAGTTCTCGATGCTGCTCGACGGCACTGTCTGCAGCTTTCGGTCTTGGGCAGCTTTCCGAAATGTACGAGTATGCTGTAAACGGCTGGACAGTGTGATGGCCAGACGCGTTAGAAAATCAGGAGAATTAGTATGAGAAAACCGTTTATCGCCGGCAACTGGAAGATGAATACCGACCGGCATAGTGCGGTGGATTTGGCGAGCGGACTGGCTGAGCAGCTCAGGGACGTCGAAAATGTCGATATTGCGGTCTGCCCGCCGTTCGTATATCTGCAGGCGGTGGCCAAGGCTTTGAGTTCTTCGAATATCGCTCTTGGGGCACAGGACGTTTACTTTGAGCCGAATGGTGCGTACACCGGCGAGATAAGCTGTGAGATGCTCAAGGATGTGTGTTGCACATACGCAATCATCGGCCATTCGGAGCGCCGGCACAAAATCGGCGAAACGGATGAACTTATAAACAAGAAGATCAGGGCAGCTATCAGCAGCGGACTTTTGCCGATATTCTGCGTTGGTGAACTGTTAGAGGAAAGAGAAGCAGGTAAAACTGAAGCGGTGGTGACCAGGCAGGTTAAAGAAGGACTGGCCGGGTTGAATACCGACAAGGTGTTGGCTGTGACGGTTGCATACGAGCCGGTGTGGGCGATAGGGACGGGCGTTACTGCGACGGCCGAGCAGGCCCAGGAAGTTCACGCGATGATAAGGCAGCTTTTGGCTGATATGTATGATGAATCCGTGGCCGGCGAGATTCGTATCCAGTACGGAGGTTCCGCCAAGCCGGCAAACACAGCCGAGCTTATGGCAGGCGCCGATGTGGACGGTTTGCTGGTAGGGGGGGCGAGTTTGAAAGTCGGTGATTTTGCCACAATGATTAAAACCGTAGCATAAGAGGTACTCGATTCTGGATGCCGGATGCTCGATGCTAAAGACACCGCGGAGGTCGCGGAGAGCGCAGAGGCCAGGCGGTTTTTGTTATGTTCGGACGAGGCCGGTCAGGCCGACGATGGGTTCCTTCCCATCTTAAGAAGCTGAGATTTTATTGCTCCAACGGTGCGTTGGTGCCTACTTGCCAATTCTTTTACTGAGATGCCTTGTTCAAATTCTTGAACTAAAAGTGCGCCTTCTTCTTCATCCCATCGCTGTCCGGCCCGTTCGGGTAAGGCTTGTCTTCTCTCTTCGCTTCTTTGGGCACGTTCTAAGGCAGATTTCGCCGCCAACAATGCTTTAACAGTTTGCGGATTTTGATACGTATTGTCAGGTGGAAAGACCTCTCCCGTATCTGGATTAACCCCGTCGGCCAAGGCCTCGATAATTCTCAACGCTTCTGCTGTTTCCATAGCAAAGCCTCCCTTCATTTTCTCAGCTTCGGCCTCGGTTTTTCTTTTGTTGGTTTTTTTACGTTCGGACGAGGCCGGTCAGGCCGACAACAAGCAATGTCGTAAGTATCCAGCCCATAGCAATGTGCAGCCACAGGTAGAATCGTAAGACGTTCCCCGTACGCCATTCAATCACTGTTCCGGGCATTATTTCAGGTCCACAATTGGGGCTTGGTGTGTAGTATCTGGCTTGATATAAGTTCACTATAGGAAAGAATGTATCGCATGAATACGCAAATCCAGAAAATTCGGGACATTTTTCTGCAAGCGGAACGATTTGCTCCTCACAATGTCCAATTGAGAAAAGTAACCAACCGGAGAGAATAA
>CAZLWL010000143.1:0-4537 GCA_964563335.1 uncultured Pirellulales bacterium | reverse complement strand
TACCCCGTTAGAGACCCGAAGGAAAAGGCTCTAACGGGGTAAATGGGAAATCTCAGATAATACATGGTAGTACCAACAAGTTGGAAAGTAACTGATATGCCGCATCCGGCAGAACATACAAAAAAGCATATTGTGAATGTGATTATCTGGCTGGCTCTGTCCTTCTATCTCATTCTCGGCCTGCATACCCAGCTAAAGCTTATCGCGATAAAGCCATTGCCACAATACTTCCTTCAGGATTTTCGCTACTTCTCACGTGCTCTAACAAATACATTAGAAGGCAAAGACCCCTATGCATATCGTAAAATCGGGAAAGCTTTTCTTTATCCACCACCTGCCTTGCTCATCATCGAACCTTTCGCGCGAATCCCGTCGTTATTGACAAGAATTTCAATTTATACGGTTGTTAATATTGTCTTTATGCTACTTATGATTTATGGCGTGGCTTATCGTTACGGTTACTCTATATCCGATGTCTGGTGGTGGTTCCCGCTTGGCGTTGGATTTGCGCCCTTTCTCGAACTGCTTCATATAGGCCAGATTAACATGATCTGCCTGTTTGCAATATTCCTGATGTTCTTCCTGCAAAATTCTTCACCTGCGTGTAGCGGCCTGGGGCTGAGTCTTGGCATTGTTACTAAAGTAACGCCTATAGCCTTCGTAGGATATTTACTTGCCACCAGAAACCCCAGAGCCATCCTTGGTACCATCGTCGGAGTTCTGATTCTTTGCGGTATCACCGCCATGAGATATGATCATACCTTGTTTGTTACATATATTGATGTCTTTGGCGGGCTAATGAACAAATTTCCACGCGGCACCAATTCGCAGTCGTTCGTCGCCAGGCTCATCTCTTACCACTGGATAAGCGATATACGCATGGCACAAAAAATACTCACTGGATATATATTACTTGTCCTGGTAGTCAGCGCCATCCTTACTTTCTTTTCGAAAGAGCGGGAATCCTTGTTGATTATTGTCAGTTTCGCCACTACTCTTGCGCCCAATATTATGTGGTATCATCACTATGTCTTTCTCCTGCTTGGCCTGTTTGTATGGATGGGATCCAGACGTCTTAAACCTGTTGTAACCATCTGGTGTTGGGTCGGTTTTCTTATCATACAGGTTGAACCAAGAGCCTGGACCTATGGCTTAATCACACACATCTTCGGACATGTCTCAATACTCGCGATTCTAATCAGCCAGTTACACTGGGCCTTTGGCCAGGCCGGCCCATTTAGATTGCAGCGCCAAGCGGTTGCTGGCCAAAAAGATTGTCCCACCTTGCTTGACCGAACTCGAACTAAGCCACGCCGAAGGACCCGCCACTAAGAAACCTCCCAAAAGGTCATTCCCCACCGAAGCCGAGAAATCCGTTAAAAACAGTCCGCGAAGCGATTCCGTCTTGAACGCAAGAAAATATACCGGATTTGACAAAAATTAACCGACCAGAATCATCCAGACATGTGAATCCGGGAAAGTTTTCCGTCGCCCAATTCCCCAAAATCACAAGTCTCAACGCCATCGCCGACACGGGGAAAAATGAAATTGATTTCTTGACTGTGGGCCGAGATTGAATACACTCTTGCCGGATACTGTTTTACGAGGGCCGCAGAATCAGTAGTAATCAGCCAAATTCACTTGATATTGAAAGCTGGCTCAGACTCATAAGGGCCGATGGCATAGGGCCTACCACGTTTGCCAAATTATTGAAGCGATTCAGGTCCGTTGACCGCGCGCTGGGTGCATCGGTGAGTGAGCTTGTAAAGGTGAACGGAATCGGATTCAAGACGGCCGAGCGCATCGCCCGCAACAGAGATAAGTTCGACGCCCAAAAGGAGTTGGCCTCGGCTGCTAAGTTAGGCGTCTGGATAATCAACGCAGCCGATAAGCGTTATCCTCCGCCCCTGAGGCAGATTTACGACCCGCCGCCGGTGCTGTATGTCAAGGGCACATTGACCCGTGCCGACAGCCTCGCTATTGCAATTGTGGGTACCCGCAGGTGCAGCACTTACGGTGCCGAGCAGGCTTCCCGATTCGGCCACGTGTTGGCCTCTGCCGGTTTTACCATAGTTAGCGGCATGGCCCGCGGCATAGATACCGCCGCCCACCGCGGCGCACTGGCCGCAGGCGGGCGAACAATCGCCGTGCATGGGTGCGGCTTGGGAAATGTGTTTCCGCCGGAAAATAAGAAGCTGCTTGGACTTATAGCCGAGTCAGGTGCATGCCTGAGTGAGTTGCCCGTTGAGTATGAAGCCTTGGCGGAGAACTTTCCTCCGCGAAACAGGATTATTTCAGGACTGGCGATGGGGGTGATATTGATAGAGGCCCCAGCCAGAAGCGGGGCAATTCTCACGGCAAAAGCGGCTTTGGGGCAGAACAGAGAGGTTATGGTGGTGCCGGGCAAGATTGATTCGCCACTCAATGTCGGCTCGCACAGGCTTGTTAAGGAGGGTGCAAAGCTGGTTGACTGTGTTGAGGACGTGATGGAGGCATTGGGCTATATCGGCCAGGATTTGAAGGGCCACGCCACTTTGGCCGCCGAAAAGGCGCAGCAGGACGTTGAGACCCCACTTTTTGACGTGGGCCGACTTAATCTAAGTGCAGCGGAGAAGGCGATTTACGACTGCCTCGGAGCTGAGCCGATGCACGTTGACGAAATAATCGTCGGCACAGGTCTCGGCGCGGGTAAGGTCAACGCAGCGGTGATTTCACTGCGATTGAAGGGGCTGATAAAACAACTTCCGGGGAATTTGTTTAAGAGAAATTGAAGCGGCCGTGAAGCAGCTTTCCCAGATTAACATGTTTGGATGGTTTTGGTCGGTTAATTTTAGTAAAATAGAAGTGTATAGCTTCAGCTACTTGATATATAATGCGTTTAGATAGGCCGCAAATTGGGGGGTAAAAGTTCTGGTTTTTGGGTTCAAAATTTGGCAAATTGGGAAATCAGTGGACACTTGGTAACGCGGGAATCGGGGTGAAATTTTCTTTAACGCCTTGCTGCCGCTGGGTTTAGGACGAAAATCGAAAAATTGTCAAAATCCCGTTTTTTTGCACTTTTGGTGGATTTTTTAGCACTTTTTTGAAAAAAGCAGGCGTTTTTTGGCCGGTTTTTGCATTTTTTCGTACCCTATTTGTATATCTACAATGTCGTCAACCCTTTATTCGTTAGTCGATAGTCAATAGCCGTCAGATTTGGCTTGACAAGAGCACGGCCTTATGTTAGGCCGCGCAGATGACGGAGTACAGAGGACAGCTACTCGATGCCAGATACTTGATACTGAAGGACAGACGGCCCCGAGGTATCGGGATTTCGCAAAGCTCAAGATTTCGCGTTGCTCAAGATTTAGCTTCGCTCAGAATTGGATGGATCGCTGGAGAATGGTAAATGGTAAGCGGTAAATGATAACAGGTGTAGAAACATGTTCGGGAATTTGAACGTTAAGACGCGTCGGGCAGTTAGCAGACTTTGCGGGGGTGAAACTATCACGCTGGGTGGTCAGACAGTTGGGCCATTATCAGAAGAGTCGCGCAGACTAATGGCACTGTTGGCGGGGCACTTTACAGCCTTCCAAAAGCTAAGGGGCGCCGACTTAGTCGAAGGAGTTTTGAAGCTACAGAAAGACTTTAAGATTGAAGCAGGCGACGAAGGAGGCGAAGGTAATGGCGATGAAGGAGCAGACAGAGAAAGAACACGGTTCAGAATTGGGCAACTAAGAGCTTGTTCATTTCGTGGTTTGGCACCGGCTGGAAGGGTTTGGAAATACGATTTCGGAGGGGAGTCACATTTGTTATACGGGCCGAATGGGTGCGGGAAATCTTCATTACTTGGGGCAATCTGTTGGTGTTTGACTGAGAGAGTTTTTCGTGACGATTGTGATCCATGTGAACCAGAGAAGATAAGGGGCTATCCTGCGGAGGATACAGGCGCTGGACGAGTTGATCGAGATGATGCGCAAGCCCTGATAGATGCAGAGGGTAATAGTTCAAGGGCCGTAGAGCCTTACTGGGTGGAAGTACAGTTTTTGGGTGAGAATGCCAACGGCAATGCCACTGAGGTCTGGTTAAGGCGACATAGTGGCGAAGGTTTGTCACGGAGTAATGATGGCAACGAATGGTCAGAAATTTCCAGTGTCCAGGAGATAGGGATAGACGAGGTTGATGCAGAATTGCACTTGTTAATGCCAGCTAAGGTTTCCTATTTGAAGTTCGGCAAGAATCCTGACCTTGTACACCTTTTGGCTGAGATTGTTGGATACGGTAACCTTGAGACAATAGCAGAGGTGGCGGAAAACCTTGGGAGAAATTCTCGCAGGATTGCGACTGATATTGGAAACAATGAGTTACGACCGGAGGAGGTAAGAATAGCGACGTTTGTTGAAGAGATCAAGAACTTGGCGAGTGAGGCTGTCAAGCAGTTGCCATCCTACAACAAGATTTGTGAAGATTCACGAACAAGGAAAGATGTTGAGGAATTTAGAAAAAAGGTAACCGTTCACAGTAATTTTAGATAATTGAAGTAAAACCTTGTTTTTGT
>CAZLWL010000142.1:0-4554 GCA_964563335.1 uncultured Pirellulales bacterium | reverse complement strand
GTCCCTTCGGCTACGCTCAGGACAAGCAAGCCCGGAATGACAGAGTGAGCTGAAAAACCGCGCTAAAAATAAGATAATATTCATTTTTCAAATGCTCCAAACGAGGTTTAATGGATTCATTTGACTGTATCTGCTGATACTATGGACGCGCGGTACTCCGCGCTCTCTGGTCGCGTATTATACCCGATTTTTTTCAAAATACAAGCACTTTTTTTGTTTTTTTGGCGTGGTCCCGGCGCGCCGGGATTTCGCTGCGCTCAAGATTGCGCTTCGCTCAGTTTATAGAAAAGAAAATGGTTGGGGAGTGAACAAGACAGGTGGTTATGATGGGGCTAAAATGAGGATAAATAGGTAACTGTCCCAGTTTCCCGGGACAGTTACCGCTTTGTGTCTATTGTCCTCAGCCATTAAGAAATGGCGGTCTACAGTTTTTTCGCTATCTCTACTATTCTCAATTGACTGCCTCACCGTCATTGTTCTCGATTAGGTGTAAATCTTTGTGTCTGTAATTTCCATACTTATATGCCCACCATAATGGCATATCTACAATACGATCAAATATTGTTATATTTCGATGTGGCGTAATACCGTACCAGTTTCTAAATTTGGAATCAAAATGGTCGAGCAGATTATCAATCAGTTTTTGATACTCGCAAAGAACAAAACCAAAACATTTCCTAATATCTTCGTATTCTCTGGTAGTATGTCCCATAGTACTGAAATGGCCAAGAATAGTCTCCCCGTCTTTGCCTTGTCGAAAAGAAATTAATAGTGATTCATAGTTATGCTCTAAATCACCTCTTCTTTTCCTCATCTGACGGAACCATTCCTTTGACGACTGTAGTAGTGCAATAAGATCTTCAGGTAATTTGCGATTATCGACTTTTTTAAGAAGTTTGTTGAAGCTTTCCGGCACTCCAACCTTGCGTTCGTTGTAATCGTAGAAATATTTAATTACACCTGATACATCATCTAATAATATCCGAAGCAATAAGTAACACACCTTCAGGAAAGCTCTGGCCTGTGCATAAGCGAGATAATCGAATTTGTCAGGTGTAGGCGGTGTTTCCTCAAGTACCGTCAAATTATTATGCAAATATGAAAGCATTAATGATAAGTCATACATATTGTCGTTATATGAAACAACCGCTCGGGGTATTCTTATAGGAGGTTGGGTTTTCTTAATGTGGTTCATCACAGTAAGCCAATTTCCTATATAACCGCTTAAATTATTCTTATGTGTTATATTCGTTTTTCTACTCTGTGCCATTTCTTCTCCTTGGTCGAACTTCTGTTTATATGGTTTCCAGATATACCCGCTTTCGGGTCTAGCTTCCAGATAACACGCCGCCGCTGCGCTCAGGCCAAGTGCTATGAAAAAAACTCAACTGGTGCTTTCTCAATTCGCTATTCAACGCCAAGGCTGAACGGCTACGTCCGATCCAGCCGTTTGTTGTTGGGCCTTCTTCATGACTGCGTCACCGTTACCCCAGGGAACTGTGCTTCTTCCGGATTCTTGAGAGCAGAAAGAACGTTCTCTGCCACCTTGTCAATCAACTTGTTCCCCCAAAATGGATCTGCTACGTCGTAGTAGATAACGCGGATGTGTTTGAGATCAAACGGAACATCAGATTCGTTCGCGGAGACCAACACAACGGGTTTCTTGAGAGCATGAGCTAGACCGAGCTCGTAGAACACGTTTGGATTTCTGGTCGTCAACTCTGCGACCAAGACTTTCGCGTTGTTGATGCCTGACCAAATTTGGTTGATGATTTTGCCTGTGCCAAAGATTTCGTTATCTGCTCTGATCGGCCGCAAGCCAGCCTTGCGAATGGCTGGTTCATATACTTTGGAATAATAGGAGCCGTGAGGCTGCGCATAAGGCATCATAACAAAACAGCTATCTTCAGCACTTACGATCACGCCTTTGCCCAGCTTCTTGATTCGGGCATCTGTGTCAACAGGAAGTTCTCCTGCTCCAGATACGTCCATAACACGACATTTGTCGTCAGCCTCCTCGACGAGCCGGGCGTAGCGAAGTGAGTCCATCAATATCGCCTTGAATTCATCAAGTTTCTCTTGAGGGATTCGAAATTTGTCGACAAGCGCATTCTTGAAAAACTCCTCGTCGGGTAGATTTTCACCTCGATAATGTTCATACACATCCGAAATGTCAGGGGCCTTCAGAACGGCTTCCCGTAAGCCTTTTTGATCAGCGTCCTTTTCTTGGGGACGGAGAATCACTTTTGCAAGCTCGGTAAGCTTGACGCGCCCCGGTGTGGGGCGTTCAAGCAATCCAAACTTGATCGCCGAACTGATTTCCGAAGCGTAAGGACCGCGATTGTATTGGACGCCAACGAATGCGGCAGATTCCCTTTCGGAGCACTCATGTCCGGCATTCTGTTCTAGAATCGCCCGGGGAATGCGCAATGCTCGTTCTATATTGTGCCTAGGGTATTTCGCCTGCCGAACAGTGGCTTTTGTCTTTTTGGTCTTTGACTTCCTTGGTTTTACCTTTGTCTTCTTCGACGTGGTTTTGGATTTGATAGAGGAGACGTACTGTGCGTTCACCTCGACCCCATCAGACGTGAGTGCGGAAGCGACCTCCCGTGGTTTTGCTTTACGATGCTTGCTGAGATATTCTCTCACCGCCTGTGCTTTGGTAATATCAGCCATTTCATGGCCTCCTTGATCTTAATTTACAGTATGTACCTGGCATAACTTCTGTTTATCTGGTTTCGAGATATACCCGCTTTCGGTTCTTGTTTCTGCATCACACGCCGACGCTTTTTCGCCCTTTGCCGGCTCGGTTGGGGACATTAGGAGCAGATCATGGAGATTCTGACGTAGTTGTGGCCGAGCAATTCTGGCACCATACGCCAATTATAGCAAAGGCAGTCGGGATTGTCGAGTAGAAATTTTTGCCGGAGAACGCAAAAATAGTTCTAATAATAATTTCAGTAAGAAAAAGCCGATACCCCGGTCATCAGGCTAAACAATGAATCTTCTGGATTCCCGCTTTCGCGGGAATGACACTAATGGTCAACCGGCTTGTATTAACTGTATTTGATATGACCACCCTTTTCAGAGAAAAGGGTGTCAGGCGGGATGGTTTTTATCCTTTTGGTTTTGCGTAGCAGTCGGGGTCTCGGGCGAGTTTTTCCTTTGCCTCAGCGGTCATCCTCTGGAAGGCGGGGTGGGAAGTTTCCCAGGCGCGGTCAGTGAAGGGGGTGTTTCGCATTTTTTCGACTTCTTTTTCGGCATTGGCGAAGTATGAGCCGTAGATGTGGAGTGAATCGGTGATGTCAACGTATCGGCCGACCTTTACGGGCCGGTCAATCTTCTGGGCTATTTGGTCGGCGATGATTCTTTGCAGGTCGGTCAGTGCGTAAACGTTCATGTACCAGGCCTTGTAAAGGTCCCTGCTGCGCCAGTGCGAGTTCATGTTTAATATGGCCGTGCCGCCCTCGTCGGCGATGAGGCGGCACCAGATTCTCTGCAGGCACGGAGGGTCATCGGTTTTCGGGTCGGCTGTGGGCATCCAGGTGGTTGCCTGTGCTCGGCGGGTGTGTGCGGCGGCGGCGAGTGAATCGATGATGTATTGAATCTGATTGAAGGCCTCGAACGGGCGGGTCGAATCCTTCGTGCGGAGGTCTCCGACGGGGCTGTAGGCAAATAGACGCTCGTGATATGTGTATGTCCACTTTCCAGCGGCGGGGTCTATCCAGTGGTCGTGTATGCCGGCGACGACCTCCTGGCGATAGACCTCAAGCTCTTCGGGTCCGCCGGGGAAGTTCTTGTGGATTCTTGGCTCGGCAAAGGGGTCGGCAATTATAATCATGCAGGTGGCGTCCTTGCTTGGTGGGTCGCCGGGTTTATCGTACTGGGTCTTGACATCGACGCCATTGTCCCAGACGGCGATGACGGCCTTTTCCCAGGCCTCGGGCAGGCAGGCCGCGGTGATTGCGATTGTCGGGATGCTGCCGATGGTATTGGCGGCTGTCATTGCTCCTGGTCCGTGAAAGATTATAAACCCATTTCCTCGGGCGTAATGTTGTATCTTTTCTGCTCGTTCGGCGGTACGGTCCGCAGCAGTTTCCTCGCCTCGTCGGCGTATGTCGTATTGGGGTAGTCGCGAATTATCTGGCGACAGAGGTCCACGCCCATTTTGGAGGTCAGAAACTTTTTGCGGCCGGCGGGGATGAAGAGGCCCTTTGCATAGGCCAGAAGCTTTTGGGCCTGGAAATCCTCGGCGGTAATCTCAGTATCCTGAGTGGGCTGGTTCTGTACGGGGATATATTCGACGGCTGGTGGTGCTGTATCCGGCGTTTCCTGCAAGGGCTCGGCTGGGACGGCGGCTACCAGTTCAGGGATTTGCTCGTCGGTCTGCGTGGAGCCGTCCACGGCTGCAGAGTCGGTTTTACTGCCAAGGAGGTCATCGACTACCATAGGCGCAAGGAAGCCTTCAGCAGGTCCGGCATATCTTACTGTGCCGGTTTTATCAACGACGGCCAGTATGGGCTTGGCGGAAGTTACTTTTGCGATGTCGAGGTC
>CAZLWL010000141.1:0-4612 GCA_964563335.1 uncultured Pirellulales bacterium | reverse complement strand
ATAGGACACTCAAATCACTCACTCGACCATTTCCTCGAGTTACTTTTGGCACATCAGGTTTCTTCGGTAGCCGACGTCCGATCTATTCCCTACAGCAAATACTCGACCCAGTTCAATAAGGACGTATTAGAGAGTGCTCTGAGAGACGCTAACATTAACTACATGTTCCTGGGCAGGGAATTAGGCGCAAGCCGATCTGAAGATAGTTGCTACATTGACGGTCAGGCAAAGTATGACCGAATCGCCCAGTTGCCAACCTTCCGTCGCGGACTGGAAAGAGTCCTTCAGGGAGTCGAACATTACAGAGTCGCCCTCATGTGCTCGGAATCCGACCCCATTACATGCCACAGAACAATACTGGTGTGTCGCGAATTGAAAAGGACATGTCCAGACCTGGAGATGACTCACATCTTAGGGGACGGCACAGGAGAACGACAGGAGATGTCAGAGGAAAGGCTCGTGAACCTTCACAAACTTCAACCAGAGCTATTTGGAGACCTGACCTCAACGTCTGGCCTGATTGAGAAGGCGTACGATTTACAAGCTGAAAAAATCGCATACAAGAAGGTGCCAGCAGAAGCATGAAACTGTTCACTATTGGCTTTACCAAGAAGTCTGCCGAAGAATTCTTTACGCGCTTACAGAAAGCTGGTGTACAGCGTGTTGTTGACGTAAGGCTCAATAACACATCCCAAATTGCTGGGTTTGCAAAAGCGCGAGACCTAAAATACTTCCTCCACACTATAGCGGGGATTGACTATGTGCACATCCCGGATTTCGCACCCACACAGGACATCCTTGATGACTTCAAGAAAAGAAAAGGCTCGTGGACCAAATACGAACGCAGGTTCGACAACTTGATGGTAAAGCGCCGCATTGTCGACACAGCGTCTGAAGTACTTCGCGATGGAGACTGTCTACTTTGCAGCGAACATACTCCAGAACATTGTCATCGCAGGTTAGTAGCTGAGCACATACAGGAGCATTTACCCAATGTTGAGGTGGTGCATCTATGAGCATGACGCGCATAGTTGTTCTGGCCAATTCATGGAAGCACAACGATTGGTGCCTCGCAGGGATTGATCCCGTCACAGGAAAGTGGGTCCGCCCTGTGACCGGCCTCGATGATGGCCGGGTTCCGCAGACTGCCATGAAGCTTGGCGGATACTTCCCTGTTCTACTCGATGTACTGGAAATCCCACTTGACTCAAGCGGACCCGATTTCGGTTTCGAGAGTGAGAACAGGACGATCTTGCCGGGGCGGTGGTATCACCGTGGCAGGCTGACGCCGAAGGATATCCGTAAGTATGCCAAACGACCGTACTACGTTCTCCACAACCACAGGAAGTACGTGACTCCCAAAGAGCTTCAGCAAAAACCATTTGAGAAGCGTGGGACGTTGCAATTGATCAGCGTTGACAGCTTCAAGGTGCGCGACGCTCAGAGGAAATCCACTGTTAAGCATAGTTGGAAAGGAGCAATCATGTCAGGTGGCCGAGAAATCGAGGTTGGAATTACAGATCCAGTTTGCTTCGAAAGGCTGAACAGGGGACATAAGCTTTCGCCATCTTGCTTTCTGACCATGAGCCTTAGTATGCCATACAAACCGCCTGACTGGGATGAGGATGATGAGCCGGTATGCTGGAAACTGATTTCCGGAGTGATTGAGCTTCCGAAACAATGAGTTGCGAACAACCGGTTCAACTCGGACGGCCTCAAAGGACGCCTGTTAGCTTAGTCGTGGCATACAACTGTAGGAGAATGAATCGATATAATTAAAGTGGTGCGAAATCCGTCAGGGCCGTCCGGTCCGTCAGTATGCCGGAACGGACTGGACGGCATCGCACCCTACGTGACTTGACAATTCGAGGGGATTTAGGTATAAGAGTCTGGATTGCAGAAATCTTAGAAACCGGAATAAGTCATGAAAGAGATACCATTAGGGAACGGCCTGAACGCAAAGGTCGATGACGAGGATTACGAATGGTTGTCCCGCTACAGCTGGTATGCCTACCACGACCCCGAACGAGGAAGAACGTATGCAGCCCACGACACACCAAGCGGAAGACGGGTGTTTATGCACGATGTCATTATGGGCCTTGATACGTTGGAAGACGAGTCGTTAAATTGAAGAGAGTCAGGATGGCAAAAAGCAGCGTTTATACAAGTCCTCTGGTCGAGAGGAATGCATCGGGCCAGATGGCAGAACTTTTCGGCCCGGCCAAGAAGTTCGGCACCTGGCGCAGGCTCTGGCTCCAGCTTGCAAAGGCCCAGAAGAAATTGGGTCTCGACATCAAGCAAACGCAAATCGACCAGATGGGGCGGCACTTAGACGATATCGATTTCAAAAAAGCCGCAAAATATGAGAAGAAATTTCGCCATGATGTAATGGCACATATTCACACGTTCGGTGAGGCCGCCCCAAAGGCAGCGGGTATTATTCACCTCGGGGCGACCAGCTGCTTCGTGGGGGACAACGCCGATTTGATTATCATGCGCGAGGGACTGGAGATTCTCGCAGGCAAATCGGCCTGCCTGATCGATTCGTTGGGCAAATTTGCCAGGAAATACCGCTCGATGCCGGCGTTGGGCTTTACCCATTATCAGCCGGCCCAACTGACAACGGTGGGCAAGCGGGCGACGCTTTGGGCCTATGAATTTGCGATGGACCTACAAGAGATTGAGCATCGTATCGTGAATATGCCTTTCAGAGGCGTGAAAGGTACAACCGGTACGCAGGCATCTTTCCTTGCGCTGTTCGGCGGCAACGGCAATAAGGTCAGGCAATTGGACAAAATGGTCGCCAAGGCGTTCGGATTCAGCCAAACATGTGCGGTTACCGGCCAGACCTACCAGCGTAAGATTGATACTCAGATATTGAATGCCTTAGCCGGCGCAGCCCAGTCGGCCCATAAGATGTGCAACGATATTCGCCTGCTTGCCAACTTAAAGGAAATTGAGGAGCCGTTTGAAAAGACGCAGGTTGGCTCCTCGGCGATGGCTTACAAGAGAAACCCGATGCGATGCGAAAGGACAACTGCTCTGAGCCGATTGGTCCTGAGCCTTGCTACCAGCGGCCCAATGACCGCCTCGGAGCAATGGCTGGAGAGGACCCTGGACGACTCGGCTAACAGGCGTGTTGTTATCGCAGAAACCTTCCTCGCAGTCGATGGTATTTTGGAAATTTTGATTAACGTCGCAGGTGGATTAGTCGTATATCCGAAGGTCATTGCCGCCAGGGTTAAGGCGGAACTGCCTTTTATGGCCACCGAAAATATCCTGATGGCGGCAGTAAAGGCGGGTGGCAACAGACAAGACCTGCACGAAAAGATACGGCAGCATTCACACGCCGCCGCCGCTCAGGTTAAGCAATTAGGAAAATCCAACGATTTAATTGAACGCTTAAAGGCAGACTCAGCTTTCACTAAGCTGAATTTCGCTAAGGTGCTCAATCCGAAAAGCTATATCGGCAGGGCGCCACAGCAAGTCAACGAATTCCTCAAAGAAGTCGTATCACCGATTCGTAGAAAGTACCGCAGAGAGCTTAACAAGAAAATAGAGCTCAAGGTGTGAAGGGATTAGATCGTGACAAGAGAAGAATTAATAAAGCGTATTAAAAAAACGGCATATCTGGAAGGTGATTTTGTCCTACGCAGCGGCAAACGCAGCAAGTATTACCTCGACAAGTACCTGTTTGAGACCTGTCCGGATATATTGAAAGCGCTTGGCGATGAATTCGCCAATTATGTTACCGATGATGTTACGTTGATAGCGGGAGCGGAATTGGGAGGCGTCGCCTTAGCCGCGGCGACCGCGATGGCTACGGGAAAGAACTGGATCATTGTTCGCAACAGCAAAAAAGGCTACGGCACAGGAAAAATGGTCGAGGGCGTCTTAAAAACCGATGATGTTGTCCTGCTCGTTGAAGACATCGCCACCACCGGCGGACAAGTACTTGAAGCGGCTAAAATTATCACAGAAGCCGGCGCAAAGCTCAAGAAAATCGTCTGCGTAATCGACCGCAAACAGGGAGCAGGGGAAAATATCACCGCGGCCGGCTACAACTTCGAAAGCATCCTCACAAAAGATGATTTGGGGATTACTGGGCCGTGAAAGTATTAAAACTTTTTCTTGTAGCTTATCAAGCCGCTATCGTTATTATATCTGCATTATTTATCTTACAGGTCTTTCGTGCGCTGTTTGATACGTCACCATGCACTGTTTACCATTGGGATTATATTATAAAGATAAGTCTTATTGTTGTACCTTCATTTGTTTTTTGTCTGTGCAACGTGCTGAGATTATCACTTCCAAAATGGAGTCTCTTTGAAATCTGGAAAAGTCTTGGATCGATTAGTATAGTTTTTACTATTTTGTGGACCTGCCTTTTCGTATTCCTGCTCGTTTTTCAAACGGATTGTGCAGGCGGCCGGTCTTCCGCAGCTAAACTCATAGCACCACAGACAAGACAAATGGCGCCGGATTTGGCCTTGAATGACCAATCCGGCGAAAAGATTTCGTTATCAGCACTAAAAGGCAAAGTCGTTCTCCTGGATTTCTGGGGCGTTTGGTGTGGGCCATGCCTTCAAAAACTGCCAAAGACTCAGGATAT
>CAZLWL010000140.1:0-4678 GCA_964563335.1 uncultured Pirellulales bacterium | reverse complement strand
TCAATTGAAATCTTGTGTAACGCGTGAGATATGACTATGTTGCGCTGTAGTATTAAGATATGGGAAAATATTAGAGATTTTTTTTAATTTGAAGGAGCCGCTTGTATTGTTTATCGCTGGATAGTAGAAGTCTGCCTCCCTTCAATCTCCATCATCTCCCCCCAGCCTCTTACAGTGCTCGCACTCTTGCCTCCACATAAAACTACCCCAATTCAAACACATATTTAGAACATTGATAGAAATGATCGAGAGATAAATTATTGGTGAATTCGACAGTGGGAAACATATGTACCTTCCTGACATATGTCCTACCGGTTACAATGAGCAAAAAAGATGAAAAAGATGTTATCAGGAAGGAGTTTTCTATGGGAGTTCGAAACAAGAAGCGAGAAATACTTCGTCGCCTGGATTCTAAGACTCTTGACGCCAGGTTTCTCAATGAGATTCGGAATGGGCTAAACTGTTCACCGTTCGAAGCAGAGGCGGTTCTGGAGGTAGTCAAAGAAGTATACTTCCCTTTTCTCGATGAACAATCCGTCAAAGCACCACCGGGAAAAGTTACTCTAATTGCTGTCAGCGCCGATGAGCCGGCAGGTAAACCTGTAGTTGATTGCGAAAAACAAATAAATGCTCGTGCATGATTAATTTCTCAGCCACAGATTAACGCTGATTAACGCTGATTTTATTCTTTGCCACAGAGACAGAAGAGAACACAGAGATTTTTTTAGCCACTGATTTCGCAGATTAACGCTGATTTGATTAGCCACAGAGTTTAGCGAGGATTTAGTGGTTTTTAAGTTGTGATTAAAGGGCAGTACTATATTTGAGCCGGGCCAGATCTTCTTTTGGCCTTGGCTTGCGAAAGACGAATAAATGCTCGTGCATGATTAGATAGAACTTGTCGCGCTTGGCCTTCCATTCCCAGCGTCTCGTATAGGCGCAGTTGTGCTGGACCTTGACGATGTCCTCCTTAAGGACAAAGCCGACCTTCAGAAATCTCTGCATGACGTTAAAGGCAAGGGGTACGAAGTGTTTGCCCCTGCGGGTATCGCCCATGAGAATAGCGCAGTATCTGTCGGGCTTTAGGACGCGGAATAGTTCGGCTGCTATCTTTTCAATCTCATCGCAGAACTTTGGGAGGCTGCCGATATTCGATAGGTCGGCGGGTATTTTGCCTTCGGAATATTTGATGATATTCATATAAGGCGGATGGGTAAGGACAAGGTCGAAAGAGTTGTCTTTTAAGAAGGATAAGTCTCTCGCATCGGCGACCTAGATTTTCTGCTTACTGGCCGGGTGATGGGTGAAATTCAGGGCCTTTTCGGAAAGCTTTACAAATTCCGGGTTGATATCGAGGCCTAAGGCGTTACGAGCCAACAGTTTCGCTTCAATTAGTGTTGTGCCACCGCCGACCATCGGGTCGAGGATAGAATCGCCCTTTTCAGAATACATCTCGATAATATTGCGCACAACCTGCGGTGCAAAATTGCCCCGAAAATCAGATGTGTGCGTAGCCCAGTTACCACGCTCCGGGAATGACCAAACAGTCGTATATTGCGGGGTATATTCCATTTGACAAAAACTAGAACTATTCATCAGCGATGGGGGAGCTGTACTTTTTGGGTGCAGGATATTTTCTTCCGGCAGCCGCAAAAATAATTCTATCGATCTGGGTATCTGCTGCAGCCACCCATCTAATAAACCGCATTAGATATTCTCTGGGTGGGTCAAGCTTGCTCTGCCTAGTCGCATCCGGCCCAAAGTTGAAGTCCTGCTCTATCATTAAGAGTTGTGCGATATAGAGATTGACTTCTGCTTCATCCAAGTTCATGGGAAAATTTATCTCTGCCAACTGTTCCGTGTAAATTTTTGGGTCTTTGCCATTGCAAACTTCCTCTAAGGCGTTGAATAGCTTCTTAGCACCTTTAGGATTGCTTTCACGCTTTATATACAAGTCAATCATTAAACGTATATGGGTAGGATAAAACTCAGGCTGTTCAGGAATAATTAACCCGACAGCGTAATCATGTTCTGAGAACTTTCCCGTTTGTGTTACTGTAACCTTTACATTCTTCGTGCTTTCATAGATAGACTTATGCTCCCCTTTATTAAGAGCTCGAAGTTCTTTTGACAATAGTGACATCTCCATAGCTATCCCCTTTGCTTTTTTGACAGCCTTATTTGCCAGTTAGGGGGAGTTGCCTCTTTTCAGAGACGTCACACTAACTCAGACGACGATCCAAATTTAGTAGTTCACGATAATTAGTTCACTAACAGCACCTCTGCCAGCAGCCTTACAATTTATAGCACGAGAGGCCTTTACTCTCTCGATAGTGAAGAGGTGGTAATGTTCCTCAAAAAAGCCGTCTTTTCGATCAGAGTTGCTCAATAGAAACTTTGCGCCTTTTGTATTCACTCGCCTACAAAACCTTGCAAGCCGTACTTGCTCGGCTTCGGAGAAGCTGTCCTTGGAGTAGGAGGTGAAGCTTGCGGTGGCACTTATGGGTCGATACGGTGGGTCAAAGTATACGAATGTATTTTTATTGATGTATTTGTTGCACTCCTCAAAGTCACCAAAGATTACTTCAGCATTCTGTAAAACCTCTGAAACGTTTCTTAGGTTCTCGGCATCACATATCTTTGGTTTTTTGTATCCACCAAAGGGGACGTTAAACCCATCATTACGGTTTACGCGATAAAGTCCGTTGTAGCAGGTCTTATTGAGAAATATGAGCTTTGCAGAGGATCTATCTTCATTGAATTTGTCACGGGTGCGATAATAGAACTCTTTCCGTTCGGTTGGGCTTTTAGCCAGAAAGCTGTTTTCAAGCCGTCTCAACTCTGCGATAAGGGATTTGACGTTTTGCTGAACGTCAAGGTAGCACTTAACAAGGTCTTGATTTATATCAAAAAGATAAAGGTGCTTTATAGGATAATTTTGGGCGATATAGAAGAATACAGCGCCGCCGCCTACAAGTGGCTCAACGTATGTATCAATTTCGCCGTTCCTCAGGCCTTCGGGTAAGCGCTTATCAATCTCGCTGATAAGCTGTCCTTTACCCCCCGCCCACTTGAGAAAGGGCTTTACATTACGAGTTGCGTTTGCGATTGTAAGTGTCATAGCAGATCTCTTGGATGGACGCGGAGCGCCTTTGCGACTTTTTCGAGGTTTTTGAGGCCGATGTTCTTTTCGCCTCGTTCAATGTGGCCTATGTATGCACGATGCAGACCAGCAAGGGTGGAAAGCTGTACCTGGGTTAGGCCTTTTTCCTCTCTGATTTTCCTGATGTTGAATCCAACTTCCTTGTTAATGTCGCTCATGGTTTTTCTCCTGTGAACAATGAGGGGTATGGTAATGGAATGTTGGCTACCTATGGGTAGCATTCTGAGATTTTTCATATATTCAATTATTGATCGGATGGGTGGGGCGTGTAAACGAGACTATAAGTAGCTATTTTTCCACCGCCATCACGACGGCGGAAGTTGTTAGTCGTCAGTGAATAGTGGCCTGGATCCCCGCCTTCGCGGGGATGACAAGGAGGGCAGGCCCTGGCCGCGGTGTTTTTTGCGGTTCTTTTTGCCGATTACTGTGTTGTTCTTGCCTGACTGCACGTCCTCGATGTACCTCGGTACGCCTCCGGTCGGCAGCAGGCAAACGCCTTGTACTCAACAAAGGCCCTTTAGGGCCAAAAGATCATGCCTCGCAAAAATTAAAATACCTTTTCGATTTGTAATTAGTACATGAATTCGCTTTGCAGGGCTTCAGTTGGGATTACCGTTGGTTCGTGTCAGAAGCGGGATTTCGCTGTGCTCAATTTTGAGATTTTTCTTGCAAAAAGGGGACTTTTATGATAGGCTAAAGGGAGTAAGTTTCTTACACATTTTTTTTCCTTTCCTTAGAATTGTTAGTACTTGCAAAAGCCCGCCCCTGCTATAAGGGGCGGGCAATTTTTTTTGTGTGGGGCCTTTGAGAGGCCGCGGAAGTTCGTAGATAACGACCCCGGCATGACAATCACCGGCCAAGGGCCTCAAGGTCCGCCAAATCCTTTTTTCTTCCGAGCGCTCTTTTGTTGTCGATGAAGTCGGCCTTGCTTATGAAGTAAGTCGGCGTATCGCCATAATTGGCCTGCACCTTGTCTGCTTCGGCCTTTTCCCAGCCGACGGCAGTAATCGAAGTCATTATATCCACACGCACCGGCGGTACCCCAAGCTGGATTACATTATTCGGCGATGTGAAATCAACTTCAGACAACTGAAGCGAGCCGAAGCCAAATTCGTCTAATGCGCCCAGAATACGTCTTGCGTTTTCAGAATCAGCTTTGACCAGTAAGTCGATATCACCGGTGAAACGCGGCGCACCGTGGAACGCCAGTGCGTAACCGCCCACGATTAAGTATTCAACTTTGTGAGCGTTGAACAACTCGAGCAGTTCTTTGAAGTCTTTGGGTATCTCCATAAATCCGCCGTCTCAACAAATCCACAGCAGCCAGCCGCTCTTGGGGCGTCCTTCCCAACCAGTACCGAAGGTTCTGCTTTATTTCGTAATCGGCGTCCAGGCGATGCTTATGTACCGTTCGTCGAATCATACCATTGATTATACCGAATTGAGCAGGGAAGGTAAAGAAAAAAGACCCTGCGGAGTAATCCACAGGGCCTTCATTATCAAGAACAGTCAAAC
>CAZLWL010000139.1:0-4698 GCA_964563335.1 uncultured Pirellulales bacterium | reverse complement strand
GGCAACGGCGGCAATATGACCCATCGCCTCGACACCATAAACATACTGAACGAACTCGGCCTCAACTGCTTCATCTTTGATTACCGCGGCTACGGCGCCAGCGAGGGTAAGCCCTCCGAGGCCGGTACATACCGCGATGCCGAAGCCGCATACAAATGGCTCACCAAAAACAAAAACATCCCTCCCGAAAACATCATTCTTTTCGGCAGGTCACTCGGCGGAAGCATCGCTGCGTACCTGGCCACAAAGATCGAGGCCAAAGCCCTCATCATCGAAAGCAGCTTCACCGCCTACGTCGACATCGGTAAAAAATTCTACCCTTATATGCCCGTGCGCTTAGCAGCCCGTTTCAGCTACTCAACTATCGATTACATCAGACGAGTCCGCTGCCCCGTCATGATTATACACAGCCGCAACGACGAGATTATTCCATTCGAGTTCGGCCTGAGGCTGTATGACGCCGCTAATGAGCCGAAAGAATTTATCGAAATATCCGGCTCACACAATGACGGATTTCTCTTCTCCGGCGAAATTTACAGAAATGCATGGTCAAACTGGCTCAAATTCTTAAAAGACTATAAGCCCGCCGCCAAGCCCGTCCTGAGACGCATCTCCTGACCTTGCCCACGCGACCCAATCCGACCCCACAATTTCACTGCCGTTTCAGTAACGCGATGCTTGTCAACTCATTGAATCAGATCAACCTTGTGCGTCTCACTGAGCCTGTTGAAAAAGTCTTGTACCTTTTCCGACCGAAGCGCAAAAAACAGAAGCACCAGAGCAACTATTATTCCAATAATCACCTTCTTCATTTTGCTACCTTTGCCGACTCCCTGTTATTGGTATCGGCTGTTATGCTCACTGTAGTCGAATTTTGCCTGCAATCCCCCCTTGCATGTACCGTTTATCCTGAGCTTGTCTAAGTGAGTCTTCGAATACGTAGGGTATGCCATGCATACCACATTTATATTTAGCACCGCGTGTCCCGCATGTCCAGATATATCGGGGATACATCGGGGACATCTCGGGGGCCGCCGGCCGGGGTTTTCTCATCATTCCTGCTATCTGTACCGCCGGGGAAAATCGTCTCGGAGGCCTATCTTAGTAGTATCAATGGGTTTGAAGCCGAGTTTGAACATGGGTGAATTCGGCTTGAGCCGAAAGTCGCCGTTTTCCAGATCCACAAACAAAGGGTCGGCCGAGATGCTGGGAGCGTCGGTGCCGCTTTCTTGCGGGCCAAACACAAGCGGCTCACTTTGGTAATAAGTTCCGCGTCGGATAAGGACCTTGATGGGCCCGGCTGCGCCGACCTTGATTTGCCTGACGGCGTCGCGTGCTCGAGCAATTGTTGCAAAAGGTTTGGCTTTCGCACCGGGATTGGAATCATCGCCGTCTGTCGCAACGTAGAACGTTGCACTGTCGGCTTTTGCCGGCGCACCAACAGTGTGCAGGCTGAAAATAAGGACAAATGCACAAAGCACAAAACGGGCGCATACGTTATTCAACCATCTTTCCATCTCAGTACCCACGTTAAAAGTGATTTTAATACGAACCTGCAACGCCAAAGGCCTTTAGACTAAAGCCCACGTCGTCAACAATCTCAAATTATGTGCACCCAGTGCGCTTGTTATGACACGCTATGGGTTAGAGTAAACCCGTTCCATCTCGGCCCAGCCCTTTTCACCGGGCAGCGGGACCTGCATCGGGTCGCAGACCTTCAGCCACTCTTTGTTGCGCGGCTCGGCGTCCAATTTGGCCATGTCGACTTCGAAGTCGTCGCCGGTGTATTCGTAGTAGCCGAACTCATACCAACTGCCGCGGATTTCGTGCAGAAAGATGGAGAAGTTGTGCATGTTATATTTAGTCAGGAGGGCGCGGACGCCGGCGTTGTCATCGGCGTGCAGACGCTTGTATGCCGGTATCACCTCCGGCTTGATGCCGACAACCATGCCGACAACCTTGACCTTCTTCTCTCCGACAGGCTCGACCTTCTTCTTTGAGCAACCCATCACACAAAAAACCACCGCCACCAATAATACCAACACCATCATCTTCTTGGCGTTGGACATCTTTACTCCTTTCGTTTAACCGTTACTTTTCAAGGGCTTTGAGCAACTCGGCATTTACTTTAAAGCCAAGTTGCTGCGCGACACGAATGTGATGGCGGGCCTGGTCAGATTGCTTCAACATGTAGTAGCTTATCGCAAGACCGTGGTGGGCAGCCGCGTTTTTTGCATCAAACTCAATGGCATTTAAGTATTGCTCCGTCGCCTGCTCATAGAGTTCCATGTTTGCATAGACCACCCCGAGGTTATAGTACAACTGCGAATTGGCCGGTTCGACCTCGATAGCCCGCAGGTATACGCCGACCGCCTCGCGGTACATCTCTTTGGAGACATAAGCATTGCCGAGATTCTGCAATGCTGCTACCATGTCAGGCTCAATTGACAGTAGCTCCAGATACGTATCGATTTCGTCGTCCGTCCAGCCCAATTTATTGTACGCATTTGCAAGACCGAAATAGGCGCCCGCTTCAGATGGATTAAGCCTGATTGAGATTATGAATTGTGCCACTGCTTCTTCGAGCTTGCCGCTGTCCAGGTAGCCGTACCCCAGGCTGATGTTGGCGCCGAAAGAGTCGGGCTCAATCCTCAGTGCTTTTTTGTATTGAGCAACGGCTGAAGCGTAATCTCCCTTCTCTCTGTAAACATCACCCAACTGCCTGTAGGTCTCACTGTCGTCCGGCTTGATGTTGATAGCCATTTTCAGTTCCAATATAGCTTTGCCAAAAACCTTTTGCTTTCGATAGATATTGGCCATGTTTCTGTAAGCATCCACAAAGTCGGCCTGAAGCTCTATCGCTTTTTTGTATTGGAATATCGCCTTGACGAATTGACCCGTCTGGCTGTAGGCATTGGCAAGGTTGTAGTGTGCCTTTGCATCGTCGCTGACGACATTCAGGCCCAACATATACTGGTCTATCGCGTCTTGGGCCCAGCCTTTCTTAAGGTACATGTTGCCGAGGTTTGTGTGCGCCTCGGTCAATGATGGATTTATTCTCACGGCCCTTTCCAACTCGACAATGGCTGTGTCGATCATGCCGACCGAGCTGTAACTGTTGCCAAGATTATTGAAAAAGCAGCCTAAAGTCTCGCGCTTGGTCAGATTCTTCATATACACACTGTCGCTAATCTTTGGAGGCTTGAATTTGTCCAGATAATGTTTGTCCGGCGCATTGCCTCCTTTGCTGGTTGTTTCTATATTGAATCGCCTGTGCCCATCGTCGTATCTCACAAAGAAATGCCCCGGCACCACCACGCCGTACATCGGCAGTCCGATTCTCTCGGCTAAGGCAAGGTACAGCACCGAAAGACTCAGACAGTAACCTCTTCTCTCGTCTATAACGATGTGCAGGAAGAGGTCTTCCGGGTCGTCAGCGGTTTCGACCGACTCAAAGCCTAACTCCTCAAAAAGATATTCGTTTATTACCTGTATCGCGCGGTAGTCCTTGCTGATACGCTTCTTTTCCAGCCGGCTAAGAATCTCCTCCGCCATGTCGTTTATCTTGTTGCGATATGCATGAAGGGTCCTTTTCGTGCCCCATTGGCGCGAAAGTATCAGCGCCGCCGTCCCCAGATCCATCTCCTCTTCATCAAGCGTCAAAATCCTTTCGACAGAGTACATGTTGAGCCCAAGTTTGCCTTGATTGGCCAACCTGTAGTATGCCTGTACTGGACAGGCAAGAGGAAACAACACTGAAACCACTAACACTAATATGACGAATCTGTTTATCATAACACCCGGCCTTTAGTAACTTTGCCCGCCCGGCAACCGGATAAGCCCACTCACAACTTCTTCGGCCGTAAGCCCGCAAATCTGGACTTTTTTTAACGCACTGGTGTGACCGGATACGATGCTGACAGCTTTTTTCTTCACTCCCAGCCTCCTCGCGACAAATTCAATAAGACATTGATTGGCCTTTCCCTTCTGGGGCGCCGCCGACAGCTTTATCTTCAGCATCCCGTTGTATTCGCCCGCGATTGCGGTTTTGCTGGCGCCCGGTACCACCTTAACCGCCAAAACCACACCGTCTTCCGACTCCGTGATGTCCACGCCTGCCATGTCCTATACGTTTTCCCGAATGTTACAGCCGACGGCGAACTGCACGTACCGTTCAATCTGCTCACCTAATTCACTGAGCGAGTCAAGTTGAAAGTCCTCGTAATGACCCGGCACAAATTCACCGTTCATCGCCTTCTTGAATATCCTGACCCGTATCAGAGGCATCTGGTGCCCTAATTGGCTGAAGTCGGCGTTCTTGTGCTCCGTCAGCTCAACCCGCCACTCTTCACTCACGAAGACCAGACACTTGCCCGTATACACCGCCGTGGGAAAATAATCATACAATAGCTTCAGCACATTCATATCAAACCCCACCAAAAATTTGTTTTACCCTGCCATCGCAGGATTCTGTTCTAAACAGCATCCCGGCTTGCCGGGATTCCACAACTAAAAACTAAAAACCATGTCCTGAGCGTAGTCGAAGGACCACAATTCATTGAGACCCACCCCCCAATTCTAACACTATAGTACCACCACTGCAAGCAATTATTGTTTTTGTCATCCCGGCCCCCGAGCACTATGTCATTGCGAGCACCTCACCGGATTCTCAGGAGGCATGCAAAAGAAACGTGTTTC
>CAZLWL010000138.1:0-4763 GCA_964563335.1 uncultured Pirellulales bacterium | reverse complement strand
AATCGCAGTCTGGATGAGTACAACTTAGCCAGTTTTGAGACCACAGAACAAAGTCGTCAAAATTGATGTAACAATCTTCGTTCATGTCGCCCTTTTGAATCGGGTGGCATAAGTCTCCGCACCTGCGCTCAATAACCATTTTATATGCTGCTGTAATTGTTTTATCCGTATTCATAATTAAGTAGGCCGAAGGCGAATTTGGCTCGTCTATATCGCCTGTCCAATGGTCAAACTCATAAACATCAGGGCACTTAGGACAAGGAGGCGCGCTGATGTAAACTGGTTTTCCGAAACGATAAATATGCTCTCCAATGCCAGGGATAACAGTATCCATATCATTTGGGTCGGTCTGCACCATCAGTGTTACGGTAACGCCTGATGTTAGGGCTAAACTGTGGTACTCGCCAGCTCCAATATCAACAAAGTCATTGCCCTCGGGCACATTGCACTGGCCATTGAAGTTACCCCCCCAGGCTATCAATGAACCATCAGAACTAATGGCGAGGCTGTAGTTACATCCGCCGGCGATGGCGTTAAAGCCGCTGCCTGTCGGCGTATCGCTAACCTGTCCGTAGTCAAAGCCGTAGCCATCACAACCCCACGATACGATAGAGCCGTCAGCTCTCAGGGCGAGCCCGTGGCCGCATCCGCCAGCGATGGCAGTAAACCCAGTCTCTGTCGGCGTATCACTGACCACTCCGTAGTAGTCCGGACCCCAAGATACGATAGTTCCGTTGCCCCTTAATGCAAAGTTGTTCCAGCCTCCGCTTGCGATAGCAATAAACCCGGTCTCTGCCGGTGTATCGCTGACCTGTCCGTAGTCGTCACGACCCCACGATATGATAGAGCCATCACCCCCCAGGGCAAGGCTGTGGTTAATTCCGGCGGCGATGGCGATATCGGCGCAGCCTGTCGACGTATTGCAGTCTGTCAGTATATCCGGTGTATTGCTGACCTGTCCGTAGTCATCACGACCCCACGATACGATAGAGCCGTCACCCCTCAGGGCGAGTCCGTGGCCCCATCCACCAGCGATGGCGATAAAGCCGCTATTGGGCTCAGGGACATTGCACTGGCCAAAGTTATTACATCCCCAGGCCACAACAGAGCCATCGGCTCTCAGGGCAAGGCTGTAGGACTCTCCAGCGGCTACGGCAGTAAAGCCGCAGTCTGCCGGTGTATTGCAGTCTGCCGGCGTATCACTGACCACTCCACACCAGTCCGGATATTCCGGATCGTCCGCACCCCAAGATACGATAGACCCGGCCCGGGCAGAGTCCGGCAAGGAAAGCAACACAGCAATTAGACTGGTTAAGACAATTGTAGTAAAAGATTGGAGAAGTTTGTTTTTCATTATTCTTTCCTCAAAAAAGTTGTGTTTTCCTGTCGCACCAAAAAGGGCACCGCTAAATCGTTCTCACTCAAGTCAGGAACGTCAAAAATTCAGTGCAGTTCCGTATTTACCCCGTTAGAAAGAAAGCCACATCCGAGCTTTCTAACGGGGTAAACTTGTCAAAAACAAAGAACCCGCGTGGGCCACCTCGTGCTACCCCTGCTCAGCCAAGGCGACGCAGGGTTCGCACAGTAGCAACGCCCACTACTACGAACTCAGAACTACGAACTCAGAAACTCTTTGAGCTTTCTATATTACCACAAACATCCGATAACGCAAGGGGAAAATCCTTTAATTTTGCCAAACTGACTGTTTTTGTTTTTAGACACGGATTTGGGTCCCCGCTTCCGCGTGGATGACAATATTAACACTGTTTTATTGCGAAATGCGGGAAAGTAGTTCGTAGTTCGTAGTTCGTGGCTCGTGGTTCGTAGATAGTCGCCCTTTCAGGAACCCAGGGCGTTGCTTCCTTCGACAGGCTCCGTTCAACCGTGCTCACGGCAGGCAGGGCAGGCAGGGCTAAATTGACGGAAGAAAAACAGAACCCCGCCCAAAGGACGTGGCTAACCAATAAGGAGGCGCTTCGCGGAGTTGATTTAACAGTACCCCCGCAATAAATTGTGGGGGCTAACCAATAAGGAACCGCTTCACGGGGTGTTTTCGTGACTCGTGGTTTGTGAATATTTTGGGGTGTTTATAGCTGCCAGTTGGCGGGGTAGAGGATCTGCCGGCTGGTGATGTTGAATTTTCTCGCCAGGGCTTCGGCCAGCGCCGCGGTGCGCTTTACCTGGCAGTCGGTGGGGGCAGTCTTAAAGCCATCGCCTATCGTGCAGATTCGAATTGTCTGTCCTGAGCCGTACCAGTTCCCGCCTGGCAGGCAGGGCCTTTGCCTGCGCCATCTTTGGCTTGCCTGGATGTGTCCGTCGCTTGCCCCCCGGCCGTTGCAGATGACGAAGTGGAAATTAAGCTCGCTGCCGCTGGTAAGGCCGGCCAACCCGGCCAGTTGCTCAATATTGCCCGCCTGCGTCCCACTGTAGCATATCTCAATGCGGTTCCAGAAGGCGGTGGCGGAAGGTGGTAAAGGCAAAGAGACCTGATCAATTGGATTTAAGTTGGTGTAACTTGCAAGGCTGAACGAACCTCCGGAAAGGGACTGATTATCCAAAGCCATCAGGACCACGGCTCCAATGGTCATAGCTGCTACGAGACATATTATGACTTTTGAAACTCTTGACTGATTCGTCATTTGCCGATTTCCAGGAAAGTGCAACGATAAAGCACGCTTGCTACGGCTCCACTATACAACAACTATCGGTCATCCGCATAGCAATAATTGAAAAGTTTGGTCGAATTTCCACAATCTTCCGATTAAAGTATACAAAACATTTGTTCTGAGGGCGCAAAAGCAGGTTTTCCTGTCCTAATCCCAAATAATATCGGGCCGAAAGCCCCGGAGCACCCGTGCCCCGGTAGATTTGCAGGCGCAGGTGGGTGAGTTTTTTTTGGCGGTCTCTAAGGTTTTCTCCTGCATGGATTTATATGTGAGCGTCATTGTGAGCAAAGTGCACACAACCGTCATTCTGAGCCCCGATATATCGGGACGAAGAATCTCGTGCGTACAATTGTCATTCCAGCGAAAGCTGGAATCAACGACTTTCATCGAGGGAATCCCGATAAATCGGGAAATCGAGTTTGGAATGACAGTAGTCGATGGATTGAGATTCTTTCCCGGCGCGCCGGGGCGCCTCAGAATGACGAAGAGCTGCGCCTCAGAATGACGATGTCAAGCCCGGAATGACACGTTTTAATGCCGAAAAATTGTGTCGAAAAACAAGAAAGTCAGTCAGCCAGAAAATGATTTCACCCCCGCGCAGGTCGTTTTGACAAAAAGGCTTGACTAAACGCTTCGGCTCTGCGATAAAGAGATACGGTTGCAAGAAAAGGAGTTGTTATGTCAGAAATGGATATTATCAGAGAAATGGCCCAGCAGGTACTGACGGTGCCCACCCTTGCCGGCACTGCGGACAACTGGCTGTGGGACCGTGCGCAAAGACTGGTTCGCAACGTCGAGCACATCTGCAGACTGCCGGAATTGACAGAGGCCGATTTGGCGGTTGACCGTTTTTGCCTGACCGCAGCCACATGTTTTTCCGACGCCGGTTTTGCCCGTTATGCCGACCCTGAAGATACGGCAGCGAGACTGGTCTTAGCTGACGTGACTCTTGGCGATTTACTGGATTTTTCCACTCAAATCGTCTCCGACAAACTCAGCGGTTCTCTTGCCGGGCCGAAAATCGACAAGATAAGCAGAATTATCATCGAATCGGGCAACCGATTCACCGACATGACCGAGGCGAAGATTCTCTCGGACGCACGCAATCTCGACGATATGGGCGCTGTGGGGCTGTTCAATGAATTCCGCAGGTATGTGGTCCACGGCAAGGGCGCGTCCGACGTGCTTGACAGTTGGCAAAGGAAAGTCGATTATCGCTACTGGCAGGCGCGGCTCAAGGAAGGTTTTCGCTTCGAATCGGTCCGCAAGCTCGCCGCCAAGCGTTTTTCTGCCGCCAAGTATTTTATGGACCAGCTTGGCGCGGAAAATTCCGCCAGCGACCTCGAAAAAATGATATTGGAATCATTAGACAGTAAACCGGATTCTTAAGGTAAGGTGGGCTGATGGAGCACAAATCCATAAGGGCAATCTTCCCCGGCTCGTTCGACCCGATTACAAACGGGCACCTGGATGTTATCGGCAGGGGCAATAAGCTCTTTGATGAGCTGATTGTCGCCGTGGGTCAAAGTCCCGTCAAAGAGGAGTTCTTCACGCTCGCAGAACGCGTCGAGATGATAAAACAGCTCGTTGCCGATATGCCGAGCGTTTCGGTCGAAAGCTATACTTGCCTGACGGTGGAGTTTGCCTCGCAGAAAAAAGCCGATGTCATGCTGCGGGGTCTTAGAAACCTTACCGACGTCCAGTATGAGTTCCAGCTTGCCATGACCAACCGCTCGGTGGCGGGTATAGAGACGGTTTTTGTGATGACCAGTGAGGAGTTCGGATTTGTAAGCTCCACAATGGTACGGCAGGTTGCTCTATTGGGTGGGGACGTCTCCAAACTAATACCCGTTCCTGTTTACAAGCTCCTCAGAGAACGGCTCAAAGAAATGGGTGGGAATAAGTAGCCGCGTCCTTTAGGTTCGTTTTCGGAGCGACAATTTGTTTACCGTTACGGTTCAGACGAGTTTCACGGCACAGCACCAACTGACCCTGCCGACAGGCGAAAAGGAGTCGCTGCACGACCACAACTGGGTTGTATGCTCGGCGGTAGCAGCCGAAAAGCTCGACGAAAGCGGCCTGGTTGTTGACTTTCAC
>CAZLWL010000137.1:0-4835 GCA_964563335.1 uncultured Pirellulales bacterium | reverse complement strand
ATGTTATAAACTAAAAAATATCGTTGACAGGCTCCGGTTCATAGGATTTAGCCCCGCGTGTCCCGCATGTCCCGATCTATCGGGGATACATCGGGGACACCTCGGGGGCCGCCGGCCGGGGTTTCCTTCACCAACTCGTTTGGATGTGCATACCACAAAAAAAATATTTAGCCGCGGGTTTTACCCGCGGTTTTCCCTTAGCCCCCAAAGGGCGAAATAATACAGCCTAAGGTAAGCGAAGCACGAGCCCTGGGACCGGGTCATCCCCCAAAACAAAAGCCCTGAAAGGGCGACACAAAATCCCTACCCCGGATTTCCCAGGTAGGGTGCGATGAATCGCACCAATTCTGGGAGAATAGACCGCTAAGCAAAAAGTGTTGTGGGGTTGTTGGTAATGGGTATAATGGGGCGGTATGAAAAAGTCGTTGGCACATTTGCCGCAACTAAAGCAGGATGAGGTGGAACGGATGGCTATGAAAATCCGCTCACTTTGCGAAGACGTACAAATGGTGATTCTGTTCGGCAGCTATGCGAGAGGCGACTGGAAAGACGGCCCGCATGAGCAGGGCAGGGGCCGGCTGATTATCCATAAAAGAAGCGATTACGACATCTTAGTTATTGTCGAACATGAATATACCGCTCGCGATATCAGCCTTTGGGACAAGGTCAAAGAAAAATTAGCTGAAAGTGATTTGAGTACGCACGTTCGGATAATCGCCCGCGATATCGATTTCGTCAACTTCAAACTGCAACAAGGCCAGTACTTCTTCACCGAGATTGTAAATGATGGCATCCTAATATATGACAGCGGCAGGTTCGAACTTGACGAAAAGAAAGAACTCGACCCAGCCGAACAAAAAGACATCGCTCAGGTACGATTCGACGAAACGTTCCATAGAGCAAAAGACTTCTATCAGATGTATGAACAGGGCATCTCAATCACCAAATACAAGAATGCTGCCTTTGAACTCCACCAGGCCACCGAACATTCATACAAGACAGTCCTTTTGGTTTTTGGCGGCGAGTATCCCCAGGAGCATCATCTCGACATATTAGGCGATTTGGCTGCCGATTACTGCCCGGAATTAAAAGGCATACTCCCAAGAGAAACCGACGAACAAAAGGAGTTGTTTGAACTGCTGGACTACGCGTATATTGGCGCCCGATATGACCACAGTTACAAAATAACAAAAGAACAATTAGAACAATTAGCCCCCTGCGTCCAAAAACTCCACGAAGTAACAGAGAAGATTTGCGTAGCGAAAATAGTCAATTTTGTTAAATAAAAAAGCGGCTGCCCCATAAAGGGTGGGTCGTCCGGAGACGGCCACATGCAGTCACTTATTGTATTACCGCCTGAACAACAAATAAAGTCAAGCGAAAAATCCTCAAAATGGTAAATTTTGACGAAAAAGACAGATTTGCGATTGACAGAGACACCATGGTTCGCATTCACCTGGCTGGCAGAGACATCACCGACCGGGCCGTGCTGGAAGTAATGAGCGAACTGCCAAGGGAGTACTTCTTACCGCAGAAGTACGAATCAGAGGCTTATGCGGACCGGCCCTTACCCGTCGGCCTCGGACAGACAATCAGCCAGCCTTATATCGTGGCCCTTATGACCCAGCACCTCAGCCTTAATCGCCGGTGCGAAGTGCTTGAATTAGGCACCGGCAGCGGATACCAGGCGGCCATCTTAGCTAAACTCGCAAATCAAGTCTATACCATCGAAAGGTACAACCAGCTTTCCGAATCCGCCCAGGCGGTTTTGGGAAGGCTCGGCATCGATAACGTCCAATACTACGTCGGTGACGGTAGCTGCGGCTGGTGCGAGCCTAAAGAGTTCGATAGAATCATCATCACCGCTGCCGTGCCTCATGTCCCCGAACCACTCATAGAGCAGCTTCGTGAAGACGGGCTCATTGTCGCCCCGGTCGGTGGCGAATTCACTCAGGATTTGGTAGTGTGTAAGAAAACGAAAGGCCGGTTGCAATCTAATTTTGTTTGCGGCTGCCGATTCGTAAAACTAATAGGCAAACATGCATTCGGCGAAAAGTAACAAACTTGATTTGACAATGCCTGTGCAGTATGTCAAAGGCGTTGGGCCTGCAAGGGCCAAGGCCTTTGAGGCTCTCGGTGTAGAAACCTTAGCAGACCTGCTCGAATACTTCCCGCGCGACTGGGTCTTTATCCCTGAGCCGGTCAAGATTCACGACCTTCGGCCAAATGAGGATGCAACCGTGGCCGCGGTGATAGAGCAGACGGATTTTCGACCATTCGGCCGGCAACCAATGTTCAAGGCGGTACTGGCCGATGACACAGGCGTATGTCAAATTATATGGTTTCACGGCGCGTATCTTAAAAACAAGCTGGCTCCGGGCAAAGTCATAGTAGTTTCGGGCAAGCCCACACTTTACAAGCACCAGTTGCAGTTCACTAATCCGAAATTTGTCGTCCTTGATAGCGTTACCGCAGCCGACTCGCAGTCCCTTGCAGGACCCGTTTACCCTGCCTCGGCAAAATTAGCTAACAGACAGATCAAAAGAATCATTAGCCCAATACTCGATGATCTTGCCGCCACCGCGGGCGAGTTCTACGATGATAAATTCCGCGCCAAGACGAAGTTAATCACACGCACCGAGGCCTTCAAGTGGATACACTCACCACCTGGTCCCGACAAACTAACGCAGGCTAAACGCAGGCTCAAATATGATGAACTGTTTTTGATGCAATTGGGTTTGGCCCTGAAACGTTACAAGATTCAACATTTCTCGCCGGCACCGGCGATGAAACGCACCGACAAAATCGACAGCCGAATCAGAAAACGCTTCCCCTTCCTCCTCACCGAAGACCAAAACAATGTTATCGAGGAAATAGTGGCTGACATGTCAAAATCAACACCGATGAACCGCCTGCTGCAGGGAGACGTCGGCTCGGGGAAAACGGTGGTCGCTTTATACGCCGCCCTGGTGGCGGTCGCCAACAAAACGCAGGCGGTCATCATGGCACCGACGGAAATCTTAGCCGACCAGCATTTTCTGAGCATGGAAAGATACCTCAAGGACAGCAACGTCAAGAGGCTTGTTATAACGGGCGGCCTGACAGGAAAGAAGCGAAAGAACACACTCGCGCAAATAACCAGCGGCCGAATTGATATAGTAGTCGGCACCGTGGCGCTGATTCAAGAGGACATCGACTTCGCCAACCCTGGAATAGTCATAATTGATGAACAGCACAAGTTCGGTGTCCACCAGCGAGCCAAGCTCATCAAAGACAAGACCCCTCACCGCCTCGTAATGACCGCCACACCCATTCCAAGGACCCTTGCAATGACGGCCTTCGGCGACCTTGACGTTTCCGTCATCAAACACTGTCCGCCCGGCCGGGGAAAGGTTGTTACACGATGGGTCGCACCCGGCAACAGAGCAAAATCCTACGATTTCATCCGCCTGCGCCTGAAGGCAAAGAAACAAGCCTACTTTGTCTGTCCGCGGATTGACCCTGACCCCTGTCATTCCTGCGAAAGCCCGAATCCATTAAAAGCCGCCACAGAAGAATACAAACTCCTGAGCGGCGAATTCAACGATTTCACGGTGGAGTTGCTCCACGGCCAGATGAGGTCCGACCAAAAGCAGGATACTATGGACCGTTTTCGCAGAGGCAAAATTGATGTGCTGGTCTCGACCATTGTTATAGAGGTCGGTCTGGACGTGCCGAATGCCACGATAATGGTTATCGAAGGTGCCGACAGATTCGGCCTTGCACAACTCCATCAGTTAAGGGGACGCATCGGACGTGGCCAGAGTAACTCCTTCTGTATGCTATTCGCGGAGACTGAAAACGAAACCACAAAAAGCAGACTCGACATTATGACCAGAACCAACGATGGATTTGCTATTGCCGAACACGACCTGAAAATTCGCGGTCCGGGGGAGTTGTTCAGCGCCCGCCAACACGGCCTGCCCGACCTCAAAATAGCAAACATCGTAGCCGACTTCGACCTGCTCACACTCGCCAGAAAGAACGCCTTCGAGCTTGCAAGCTCGGACCCGATGCTCACCCAGCCCGAGCACCACAACATCCGCCATGCATTGATAGAAAAATTCGGCGACAAGCTCGGCCTGGTCGACGTCGCTTAGGGCTACCGGAAAAAACCCGCACGAATGAAAATCACACACGCGGCCAACTGAACCCATCCAAGGTAACGCAAGGCGATACGGTCCAGGCGACGCGCGATACGTCCAAACTGTGAAAGGAAAGCATGACCCCGCTCCACGGCACTGCGAATTCGACCGATGCCAGGAAGTTTTGTCTGTCCTCGGCGAGGCGCACGCATGCGAAATCCGCTACACGCCGTCCGTTGGCGAGTCCCGATTGTATCGGGATTGCCATACGCCCCGTCACCACGCGCCGAGGGCAAACCCCGCGCATCCGGCGATTCCGGTCTGTGCTCGGGAGTCGGCGGTTTGATAACAAGCGAGTCAAGCACGTCCACCGCCTGCTTGCCATCGTTGACGTTGGCGCCGGTGATTACCGTCCCCAAGGGCATGCCGCGGCCATCCGTCGCCAAGTCCCGATTGTATCGGGATTGGTGACGGACTTACCGCGATCTACAGGGCTGGGGCCGGTCTCTTCCCCCTTTTTTTTGATGGGTATTTTGACCCGTCGAGGCATATCTGGTCCCAATTGATTCCTCGGAGAAATTCGTATCGTTCTGCCAGTATGCGCCAAGCCTCTTGGAAAACGCCGAGGCCGAGCCACTTTTTGAAACGGTTCAAGCATGTCTTGTACGAGGGGAACCCTTTGGGGATCATTTCCCACGGAATTCCCGTAAC
>CAZLWL010000136.1:0-4854 GCA_964563335.1 uncultured Pirellulales bacterium | reverse complement strand
TTATAAACCTGGCTCTCAATTAATACCGGTCATACCTAAAAACTGCGCTTCGAAGGATCTAAAAAAGGTCCCTGACCCCCTTTAATCTCTTTCGATGTTAATCATTTTACGAAAAGCACCTTGAACTATCAAGGATCTCATGGAACAGGGATTTCGATACGAGAACCTCTGCCGGTCATCGGCCCTAATGGTGCGATTATGAGTACCTTTTTCCTTTACTCTATCGGCGCAAGGCATAATGGGCGGCATGAAGAAAACTTTAGCACATTTGCCGCAAGATAAGCAGAGTGAGGTGGAAGGGATCGTAATGAAAATCCGCGCACTTTGCGAAGACGTACAAATGGTGATTCTGTTCGGCAGCTATGCGAGAGGCGACTGGAAAGACGGCCCGCATGAGCAGGGCAGGGGCCGGCTGATTATCCATAAAAGAAGCGATTACGACATCTTAGTTATTGTCGAACATGAATATACCGCTCGCGATATCAGCCTTTGGGACAAGGTCAAAGAAAAATTAGCTGAAAGTGATTTGAGTACGCACGTTCGGATAATCGCCCGCGATATCGATTTCGTCAATTTCAAACTGGAACTGGGCCAGTACTTCTTTACGGAAATCTGCAAAGACGGCGTCATCGTATATGACAGCGGCATGTTTAAACTTGCCCGAAGAAGGAAATTAAAACCGGCCGAAGCAAAACAAAACGCTCAAGCCAGCTTCGATGAAGCATTCACAAGTGCGAAGCACTTTTATGAGGGTTATGAGTTCCACCTTAGTAAGCATCACTATAAGGAGGCCGCCTTTAGTCTTCATCAAGCTACGGAATTTTCATATAAGACTGTTTTATTGGTCTTCGGTGGCGAGTGTCCGCAGGAGCATCATCTGGATATATTAGGCGACCTGGCTGATGATTACTTCCCGGAGTTGGCTGGGATACTGCCACGCCAAAGCGACGAACAAAAGGAACTCTTTGAACTGTTGGACTATGCCTATATCGGTGCAAGATATGATATGGAGTATAAGATAACGAAAGAACAATTGGAACAATTAGCCGCCTGCGTTCAAAAACTGCACGAAGTAACAGAGAAGATTTGTAAGGAGAAGATAGAAAGCTTTGCTTAGCCACAGATTTCACTGATAAACACGGATTTGGAAACAATAATCAATTATCAATAGAAAATAATCAATTGGTATGTCCTGTCCCATAGGGGAGCAAGGATGACAGAAAAATCTGCTTACTTTGAGTAGATAAAAAAGGGCTGTGAGATTTCTCAGGGTGTGAAATTATTTTCCGGCTGACTTATTTTCCTGTTTTTCAGCATAATTTTGTCATTCTACATGAAAGACCATATATATTTGGGTGCCACTGCCAAGCGCCAGCTTGGCAGTGTGTGGACTGCGCACGGCCAAACTCGTTTGGCCGTGGCACCCATGCTCCATATGCTCTTATGCCCTTCGGAATGATGTTACGTGACTCCTTGCTCTTTATAGGTGACAAAAGTCGACCGATTGAGATTCTTTCCTTCGACAGGCTCAGGACAGGCTATCTGCGGCTCAGAATGACAAAGCTATCCCGCAAAATATAGCCGATTAATTCACGAATTTCCAATTTCGAGGTTATACTTTGCCGTCCCGCTGCGACGTGGCGCGACAGTGCGCGCCCGTCGAGACGCGGTCTCGCCCGCCGTGCCGTCGCGGCAGGCCGCGGCTGAAGCACGGCGGGCAGACGCGGCGAGTGCGCATCATCGGTTATTGAACGGGTACACAGGCCGGGTTGGATGGTTCCGCATCGCAATCGATGAGCCAGTTTGCGGCCATATCGACAACGTTACTAAAGAAATAAGTCATAAGCCACTGCTCATAGATTAAGGCCAGGGTCTGCTAAGTCTACCCTGCAATCATCGTTAATGTCACCGATGGGTTCGTATAGACAGCCCTTCAGGCCCAGGCTGTGGCCACCGTGGCCATCGCCGTAGTCACCGCCTGCCGCGATAGCGATAAAACCGCTATTGGGCGCGGGCACATTGCACTGGCCCCAGCCATTGTCTCCCCAGGCCGCGACAGAGCCATCTTCTTTCAGGCCGAGGCTATTCCAACCACCAGCCGCGATGGCGGTAAAGCTGGCGCTGGTGTCAACACCAACAACCTAGTTGCCCCAGCGCCGAGAATCGAACCTGTTTGACCGGCTTGTGCCGACAGAGAACCGAATGCGAGGACCGCCAAAACAATAGTCAGAATCGTTTTTTTTATGTCTTGCTTCCTCCTTACTCAAACTGACCGTCCCGATGCATCGGGACGTTCAGTTTTCGAGTTTTTAGTTTTTAGTTCTTAGTTGGTTGAAGCCCCGATATATCGGGGAGACTGTTTTAAGTTCTTATATTACAAGTAATTAAACGATATCCCGGCGCGCCACCGAGATGTCGGGACACGCGGGATTAAATCGGCCAGCTTGTGCCGCCGCGCCCCTGTTCCTTCAATTTCCGCGCTTCTGTTCTTTTTTGATTCGGGGGGCTGGTGCAGACGAAATATATTTATCCAAATATCCCTGCTCATTTGTATTCGTTTAATAAACTCGAATGGGCCGACGCTCCGGGGGTTGACAAGCTTTGCCCTGACCGCTGCCAGGCCTACTTTGGTTTTGGGGCTGCCACGTGAATTACATGCCACATACGAAATATTCTTCTCATAGCAATTCTGAATGAAACCGGCAAAGGTATCACTTTTGAGCCTGGTCAGCGGCACAATATTTCTGGCATCCTTCTTCGTCATCAGCTTCAAAACGTGTGTCCATCTGGTAGCCAATCTCTCGCCGGGCTTCGCTGTGGCCTTGTACCAGTCTAACATGTGCTTGAATTCTATGTAGTACGAGCCGTTATCTATCACCCGGGCCGTCGTGAAGTGGCTGGAGACTACCATCAGACACACAACGGCCGTAAGGGCAAGGTCTCGGCCAAGAAATTTCAGCTTGAAAAGGCAAAGTCGAACAATCACGGTCAATATCAGCGCCCCTGCAGCGACGTATGGCAGGTAAGCACCCTTCACACAAACAGGGGCAAGCCTCTGCATATACGGAACCAGCATTATCAACCACACGGTTGCGCCCACAAAGAGCGCAACCTGAAGGAAAATGACCACGAGTTTTGGTATCCAGTTTTTAATATTGATTGAGCGCCAAGCCATCTGCAGGCCGTAAGTGCACAGCAGGAATGCCAGCCAGATAACGGGAACACAGTATCGCTGGTGCGTTGCTTTTCTGGCGGCGTGAATACCAACATATATCCCAAAGAATAAAAGCAGTGCCACGAAATTCCATTGCCTGCGATACAGGCTCCACACCACAGCGATAATTATCGCGATAGCTGTGATAACTTTGACAACTGTAAAGAGCGTATTCATAGAATCCGCTATCGAAGCGGCCTCGGCCGAAGATGCCCTGATGAACATCGCCTTTGCAGCGGCCGGTAACTGCAGCGTGGCCCTGAAAGTCGCATTCCACAGTGTCTCGACATACTCCATCCCCAGGTGTGAACTGCTCGTGAAATCCCCGATGTACGCCCGTCTGGCCCCGGGCTGCTTCCAGGCCATTTTTGTTCCGAGCATCCAAAGTCCCATCGGCACAGAAGCCAGGACGGCCCACAACACGGCCCAGAGTCGCTGCCTGAGGCCCTTTCGCTTTATCATGTCCATAATAAACGCGATAGGGATAAGCACCGCACACTCGTATCGCACCATCGAAGCACAACACGCAAACAGGTACGCCAGGCTTGAATCTTTGAACATGAAGAAGAAAGTTGCCAGGGTGAAGAATATCATGCTGGTTTCAGCTATAGGATTGACCTGCGAGCGCAATACCCACGGATTGAGCATCGCCAGGACCGCCAGCCATATTGCAGAATCACCAATTATCCTTTTGCCCACCCTCCAAAGCAGCACAACACTTAATGCACTGAATATGCCGTTGAGCACCCAGCCGGCTGTTAATACGGGCTGGTCGCCCAGCATCAGATGACTTAACAAAACCTGCAGGATACCCACCATCGGCAACCGCTTGAAATCGGTGGGCACCTTGAACTTGAGCAGTTGTTTGCCGACCTGCACAAAAGCGGGAAAATCCGGATTAGGCACGGGATACGCGCCGTAAAGAGCTATGGATTTATAAGCGCCAAAGGCAAGAAGAATAGCTATAACAGAGATTGCAAAGTATCTCTCTCTTTTGCTGTCGATTTCCAAAGCCGGCGCCGCCAACGGCTCTTGCGAGGTCGGTTTGCCCGCATGTCTTCGACCTGCGTCCTTTGAAAAAGCGGCTTTTCTATTTCTTGATCGAGCCACAGTTTAATTTCCATTTGACAGGGTCGGCGCCCGAATTAATAAGGTGGGCAATTGTCGAACCGGGTACCGGTGGATATTTCATTCTTCGTGCTCTCCCCGGTCGGGCCGGGCCATCCTTTTCTTGTAAGACTCCCACCGTGTCGCAAAAAGTGAATCCTGAATAAGTTTGCGGTTGGCACTTATAAGGTCACCAAGAATCCCCAGGGACAGTAGCAGAAATGAAGCAATCAGCAGTATCGCCGCCAATATAAGAGACTGAACTTTGCCGCCAGAACCCAGTATGGCGAAAAAATACAGGAACCGCAAACACAATGCGAGTCCTGCAAAACCCGGCGCCAGGGAAAAGTAGAAAAAGGTGCGCAGCGGTTTGTACATCACGTATGATCGCAGAATAATAGAAACCGACCGCCAGACATATCGCGGTATCGAGGAGATGAGGCGGGACTCTCTTGTTTTGGGATTGACCTTTATTGGTACGTGTCCGATTCGCATATTCATGTGGCCGGCCTGGATGATAGTTTCGAGGGTGT
>CAZLWL010000135.1:0-4884 GCA_964563335.1 uncultured Pirellulales bacterium | reverse complement strand
CGGGTCCGGCTCACTGCCGTTGGTCGTATAATAAATTTCGGCCCCTTCGGTCTCGGTGGACAACGTCACCTGAACTGTATCGTTGGGGTCGTAAAGGCCGCGATCCGGGTTGAATCTCGTGTCGTCAACGAGACCTATGTATTCACCATTGTTTGATGCTCCCGGAGTAGGGGTGGCGCTGAAGCGCCAAATGTCACTGCCGTTGGGATAGCGCCCGTGGGAGACATCTACGGCCTGCCTGTCAAAAGTGATACTGTCAATCAGAGTAACACCGTTAGGGTCAAACAACCCAATCTCCTCGCCGGCCTTATCCAACTGGAAGTTGGTGTGGGTATCGCCCTGCTCCTCCTCCTCGTCCGCCCAGAACAGCAGGTATCCACCCGCCTCGATGCTGACACCTTCCGGTATCTGCCACTTTGTCGGCTCAGCCAGGTCGTCGGTCAGGTACATCCCACCGAGGTCAACAACTGCGTTGCCGGCGTTATACAGTTCAATCCAGTCGGCAGATTCGCCCGCTTCGTCCGTGTCCTCCAAAGTAGAGCTGTTGGACGCCATAAACTCGTTTATCACCAAAGGCCCGACAAGCCAATTTTGGGCAAACAGCGCAAAATCGGCCCCATCGACGCCGGGCAAACCATCCAAATCAGCTTCACACTCAGGGCTGCTGCAGGCGGCGTCCAGCCAGTACTGGGCTAAAACAAACAGGTCCTGTACATAGACCCTCCCGTCTTTATCAAAATCACCAAGCGGATAGTCCGCTGCCCGGATGGAACCGGCCAAAAGCGCGCACAGCACCAGTGCAGCCAATGACAATCGTATGAAATTGGGCAACCTCATGATCCTCCAGATCAGAAAAACATAATAACCCTTAGTTTTATTATATCATTATACCAATTCTGCGGCCAATAGTCAATGTTTTTAGTACTACAGCGCAACATGACCAAGAATAAGCCTGATAACTTCTTGTCGTGCAAGCAGTTATACCAAGTGAGCTAAATTCGAATGTCGAAATACGAATTACCAAAATTCTAAACATCGCTTTGGGCGGAAATCGGCGTTTTTGTCCCGATACATCCCCGAGATATCGGGACACGCGGGATTCGGATTTTTGAAATTCGATATTGTTTCGTATTTCTTATTTCGTGCTTCGGATTTTAACAGAAAATAAGGTTTTACAGAGCTAAGTTGCGCTGTAGTAGTAAGGAAGCGATAAAAATTTCTTAGATTTTCCCAAAAAACAAATTGACTTTAATTGACCAAAGACTTTAATTGACCAAAGTTGAAAAGTCTGTTCTTTTGTGCTACAGTAATTCTATAGACAGCATAATGCCGATAGGATCAAAAACCGTTCGTTACAAATGAAGAACTATTATTTTGATGTAACAGGAGATTAAAATGGTTACTATTGAATCGTACGTGGTGGCGGTGGTTATGTGTTTCATCACGATGCTGTGCTGGGGGTCGTGGGCGAACACACAGAAACTGGCGACGAAGGAATGGCGTTTTCAGCTTTTCTACTGGGATTATAGCATCGGCGTTCTTTTACTGACGCTGCTGTTGGCGCTGACAATGGGCAGTATGGGGGCGGGGGGACGGAACTTTTTTGCCGACCTTGGCCAGGCTTCCGGCAAGTACTTAGGCTACGCGTTCTTAGGGGGAGTGATATTCAATATAGCGAACATATTTCTCGTAGCAGCGATTGATATTGCCGGACTTGCCGTTGCGTTCCCTGTGGGCATTGGCTTGGCATTGGCCATCGGGGTCATCACCACCTATCGCGTTGACCCATCAGGTAACGCGGCAGTTTTGTTCTTAGGTGTTGCCAGCGTGGCGATTGCCATTATTCTTGATGCCCTTGCGTACAAAAGGCTGCCCTCGGAGGGTCAAAAGACGACGATGAAAGGGATAGTGCTTTCCGTTGTGTGCGGTGTACTAATGGGCTTTTTCTACCGGTGGGTTGCAAGGTCGATGCCGGCTAACCTGGCCGACCTTGCCCTGCCAAGTGAGGCGGGCAAATTGACGCCTTACACCGCGTTGGTATTGTTTGCTCTGGGGCTGTTCGTTTCCAACTTCGTGTTTAACACGATTGTAATGGCCAAGCCGTTTGTCGGCGAGCCTGTGCCGTTTGGCGACTACTTTAAGAAAGGTAATCCTCGGCTGCATCTTGTTGGTATCCTTGGCGGAGCAATCTGGGGCGTGGGTATGTCGTTTAGCATTCTCGCCGGCGATTCGGCGGGATATGCAATTTCTTACGGCCTCGGTCAAGGAGCCACGATGGTGGCGGCCTTGTGGGGCGTATTCATTTGGAAGGAGTTCAAGGCGGCTCCTAAAGGTACGAATAAATTACTCGGGCTGATGTTCGTATTTTATGCAATAGGGCTGGCCCTGATTATTATCGCAAAATTGGCCTGATGGGTTTGCACGGATGCAGGGTTGGCGTTAGTTTTTTGTGTCCAGACCCGGCGTAACTCGCCGCGTCTGCGCCGCGTCGCAGCGGGAATGTTGGGCGAAATATGGTTCACAGAGTTATAGTTTTTAGGGAAGATTAACGATGGGTAAGAAAATAGTTGTGGTTGGCAGTTCGAATACGGATATGATTATTAAGGTGCCGTGGCTTCCCAAGCCGGGAGAGACTATATTAGGCGGCAAGTTTTCTACCGCAGCGGGGGGTAAAGGCGCCAATCAAGCGGTAGCGGCAGCACGAGCGGGTGGATACGTTATATTTCTTGCCCGTATCGGCGACGATATGTTCGGCCAAAAAGCAAAGGAAGGATTCATTAAAGACAAAATTAATGTGGAGTATGTGCTGACCGATGAAAGCGAACCTTCCGGAGTGGCTTTGATATGCGTAGCTGAAGATGGTGAAAACATTATCGCGGTGGCAGGAGGAGCAAACACTAATCTGTCGCCTTCGGATATTCAAAAGCAAAGCGATGTTATCTCATCAGCGGATATCCTTGTGGTACAGTTGGAGACGCCGTTGGAGACCGTACACCAGGCTGTGTCGATTGCCTCGGCCGGCGGCGTTAAAGTGATTTTGAATCCCGCTCCCGCGCAGAAATTAAGTGATGATCTTTTAGGGAAGATATCGATTTTAACACCGAATGAGTCTGAAGCCCAACTTTTGACCGGCATAAAAGTCGATAGCGCTGAAGATGCCTCCAAAGCCGCGGACGTTTTAATGGGTAGAGGAGTGGAAACCGTTTTGCTGACTATGGGGCCGAGGGGGGCATACATCGCCACAGCCGAGTTTAAAGAATTGATTCCGGGCTTTAAGGTAAAAGCTGTCGATGCAACCGCAGCGGGCGATGTATTTAACGGGGCGTTGGCAGTTGCTATAGCCCAGAACAAACCTATCAGGGAAGCTGTTTCTTTCGCGAACGCCGCGGCGGCACTATCAGTAACCAAATTAGGCGCGCAGCCTTCCGCTCCAACGAAAGAAGATATCGATAAATTTTTGAAAGCCTCAGCCAAGTAAAATCTAAATGTATATATTGCCGATTCAAGGTTGAAAAGGTTACCGTGGGAGAATGACCGGGTTGCAGCCGGTATTGATTCTTACCACCAGTGACACGGGTCTGGCCACCGCATCTCCATCTGTTCGAAGTCTCGCCATGTTACGTGACCGTCGAGAAAGAGAATGTTACCTCCGATTGGCCTGCCTTTTTTGAGGTGGTTGGCTCGGTCGTAAATATCCCAAGCAAGCAGGCCACCGCCGACTTCAGTGAAGCTCGCCGTATCTCGATCTGGGCCGTCGCTTAGCGTTACATCAACGACGAGCTCAGTGGACGCCGGTCGCTTTTCAGTTATATCTTTTACCCATCTTTTGGCAGGAGTCTCTCCTTCCAAAGTAATTGGAGGGTCGTCTCTTTCCTCCGCGGCATCTATCAGCCAGAAGTAACCGGTCACTCTGAAGCCTTCTTCTTCTTCCTCTGGAATGGGATCTCCCGGTTGCCAACTTGCCGAGAGTTGGCTAAAGAGCCAGAACCTGGGGTCGGCGGCCTTTCTTTTCTTGTTGGCAGGACAGTAGAATATTTCTCCCGTTGCGCCGGGGTTGCCGGTCTTTGCTGTATTCATAATAAAATGGCTGGTTACGTATGATAAATCCTGTAACCACCCCCAATCGGATATTATAGGCAGCTTACTGTTGTTTTGCGTAGCGTACATGAACAAACCAAGACCGCATTGCCTCAGTCTGCTGGCGCACAGGATTCTCGTGGCTCGCTCCTTGACCGCATTTAACGCCGGTGTGAGGATGGACAGCAGCAGGGCGATAATGGCAATTACAACCAACAGTTCAATAAGTGTAAACGCCTTCTTCGTTCGCATAACAATATGTTCCTTCCTGTGCTTTAGGAGTTATAAAATCTCTTTTAACTGGCATTTTCCATTTATAAACGCTCTGAAACACAAATTTTTCCGTACGACATCAATAATTCTACAAAATTTATCTTGAACTGTCAAGGTGATTTTGATAAGATTGATTATTGATACCGAAAGGGCTGAATTATGTTTTTTAAGCGTTTAAATGGGAAATGTCAGTTATAGTGTTTACAATTGCACTTTGTGGGTGGTTCTAAACTGGTTGTGGTTAACAATAAAATAACATCAAGGTCTCTATCAATGATTATATTCTTTAAGCGATTCATATTTCTTCTGACCCTCACGATCGTTTTCGCCCCGCATGCCTCCGCCATGATATGGATTACCGAGTATATGTACACAGGCATCGACGGTGAGTTCGTCGAATTTACAAACTTCAGCGGTTCACCCGTTGACATGACCGGCTGGAGCTTCTCGGATGAACGCCGCATTGTGGGCGATTATTCCTTGTCCGCTTTCGGCGAAGTTCAACCGGGCGAGTCGGTGATCCTGACAGAATCG
>CAZLWL010000134.1:0-4950 GCA_964563335.1 uncultured Pirellulales bacterium | reverse complement strand
ACATTACTCAATTATCTGCACTTTTTTGGTGAAGTGCGCGAACGAATCCCGGTTCCCGCAGTGCTATGGCCTGCACCGGTGTAACAGGTGGGCCGGGAACCAATCGCTGAAAAAAGTACAGACCCTGATTCACCAAAAAAACCGCAACGGCCGATTCAATTGACATATTCAATGCGCCGGGCTAAGACCGGCGATGGCTTCGATTCGTTGCGGCCTGAAGTTGCGCACCTGGTGCATGAAGGCCTCCAGTCGTGTCTGCAGTGTCGGGTCCTGCTGGCCGTCATAACTGATGTTTATGATGGGCATGCCTTCACAATCGCTGCTCAAGCTGCGGGCAAGGGAACACACTATGTTGGAGGGCATGCACGTGAAAGGCCCTACGCTGACCGCGCCGCTGGCGCCGTGATGATACATTTCCGCTATCCTGCCGACGCTGAGAATGGCTTCACCCTCAAATGATATATGCAGATATGGCGATGCAGCCCTAATTGTGTCATTGACATCGCCCTCGGCAAGCGGGCCAAAATGCTTCTGAAGTGGCCCGGCCAGCCGCCTCTCTATCTTACGCTGGAAGTAGTTCTTGATCAGGTTCTCCAGGTACAGTTTTGGGACGAGACGTCTGCAGGCTGTCAGCTTCCTTACCAAATTGGTGTAGTAAAGCCACTCACTGACACTGGCCAGACTGACCTCAGCACCCAGTGCTTCAAGCTGACGTATGATATTGCAGTTGGCAAAGACATGATTGCGTATATAAATCTCACCGACAACAGCAACCACAGGACGTCTCTGCTTGCCGTCCAGCGGCACCTGGGCTAACTGCGAGGCGCAGATGTCCATTTGCTCAGCCAATCCTTTTTCACTAACGCCGGTCTCGACAGATGCAACTATTCGGTCCAGACACTCGCGGTAAACTTGATCGGCCTGGCCCGGCTGCTGCTCATACGGCCTTATCCTCAGCAGCACCTTGAAAAGCAGGTCAATCGCACCAACACCGGTAAAGGCCGGCCGAGAAGGGTCTTTGCGGAAACGCCGCATTTCTTCATAGAAATTGGTGTCCTGATTGGGCGCCACTATGGGGACTGTATCGGGCATACCAATCTGTTTGAGTATCAGTTGCTGAAGACAATTATACTGCCCAAACCGACACGGGCCGCTGGTACTCGGCATAAAGAAAGCGGCCTTTGCCGGGTCGAAACCGTCCTCGGCAATCTTTTTGAGCATATTGCCCACGGTGATTATGCACGGCAGACATTCCCTGCCGGAGGTGTATTTTCGTCCCCAGCGAAGTGTTTCCTCGTCAGCGATTGGCAGCACCTGCGCGTCCTGACCGCAATGACGAAATGCCGCCGCTACCGCGTAGGCGCTGTCGCCCATCCAGGGAATATAAAGAGTCCGGCCGAGGCAATCGCCCCACTGCCTGCGCCACGGGCTTACAGGTGAGTGCTTCCGGCTTTGTTGGGTTGACACCTTGCCCCGCCGCTTGCGAGTGGCCTTTAGGCTTTCATGGAACGCTTCCAATCTGGTAATCACCCCGGCATCCGCACTGTGCTCATCTATCTCAAGAACGAGTGTCGGCTTTCGAAATTCTGCGCCGCTTTCGTCAACGCATATCATCAATTCCTTGAACATCGAGATGATAAAACTATCCGGCCCGCAACTGAAGTTGCTCAGATAAATCGCATTCAGTCGCGGCTCCTGCCGGATTATGTGAGCTGCGCGAAAAATGTGCTGGCCGTACGTCCAGTACATCTGTCTCTGCAGTTCAGGTTCGGTCACGTTCGCTTTGGCCAGGTCGAGGAAGTCCATCGGTATGGCAAGTATGTTCATTTGTCTCAGTTTCCGCGGCAGGTCAAGACTCACTCCCGGGTCGCAGCCGTTATATGGCCTTGAAACAATCGCGCACGCCTGCTGAGCCTCGCCCAGAGAATCAAGAACCCGGCGACCGGTCCGGCGACACGCCCGTTCAAATGCCCGCTGCGCCTCCATCGCCACAACCAAAGCGCGGTTAATCCGGGCTGGGCGTACATTCAACATACGAGCTAACGGCCGAAGCGTGCGACGCAACTGGCTGGGGTCTTCAAGCTGAAGGTGCAAATCAATAAGGCGATTCTTTGGACCATCACAGTCAATGCCCTTAGCCAATAGCACCGCTCTCATTTGATACGGAATCGTCTGCACGTAGGGACAAAGCTGGTTGGACTGATTTTCGGGGTAGTCAGCCGGCATCGAGATGATGCTCGGAAGCCAGATGAAATCCACACCCTTTTCAACCAGCTTCAGTACGTGACCGTGGGCAACCTTCACCGGAAAGCAGGCTTGAGATAATACGGCTTCGGCACCTGTCTGGATGAGGACCTTGGTCGTTCTGCCGGAAAGAGCCACCTCAAAACCGAGCTCATCAAAGAAGATGCCCCACAACGGCAGAAACTGATAGTTGCTAAGGCACATCGGGATGCCGATAGTGCCGCGATATGTGCGTCCTGTTTTCTGAGTTCGGCCCTGCGGATCCAGCTTTGCGAAGCGTTCGAGCATCTGCTGTCGCTGACTGAAAAGGTCCGGCAAATGCTCAGGTTTATCTTCGTCCTTTTTGAGATTATAACGGTCGCAGCGGCTGCCGTAGTACAACGGGTCGCTGTCCGGAAGAATAACCTCCTTAATCTCGCAGTTGTTCGGACAGTGTTGGCACTCGAAAGAGCGGATTTTGTATTCCAGACGGGACAAGTCGAATCCCCGAAAGGTGCTTCTCGGTCTGTCGCCGCTGCCGTCGTCTTGTGCAAGCTCATCCATGTGTCGCCTGGCTAATTCGGCTGCACCTAATGCCCCCGTTACTTCATGGTGGGCCGGCACCACGACATCTTTACCCATAACAGCCTCGAATGCCGCCGTCACAGCCTGATTAAAGGCGGTTCCTCCCTGGAAGAAAATTCGCTGTCCGATTCTGCGGTGGCCGACCACACGATTCAAATAATTCGTAACTATCGAATAAGCTAAGCCGGCCACCAGGTCGCGCCTCTCGGCGCCCTGCTGCTGATAGCTTAATAGATCCGACTCCATAAACACAGTGCATCGCTCGCCCAACCGGATGGGGGCGGGCGAAGTGAAGGCCTCGTCGGCAAATTCATCCTTAATACTCATGCCTAATCGCTCAGCCTGTTCTTCGAGAAAGCTGCCTGTCCCCGCCGCACAGGCGTGGTTCATCTCGAAATCAACCACCACCCCGTCTTCAAGCGAAATGTATTTGCTGTCCTGGCCGCCGATTTCAAAAATCGTATCCACGCTCGGATCGACAATCGCCGCTCCCGTCGCCTGGGCGGTAATCTCATTGATTACCAGGTCCGCTCCGACAAAGTCGCCGGTCAAATACCGTCCCGAACCGGTCGTGGCCGCGCCGAGTATCTCCACCAGACCGCTAACGTCTTTGGCCACGATCTCCAGGCCCTGCCGGACCGCCTCTAAAGGCCTGCCGGCTGTCATAAGGTAGGCTTTGCTCAATATGCGTTTGTGCTCGTCCATCACCACAACGTTGGTGCTGATTGAGCCGACATCTATGCCAAGATATGCAGGTATCTTCGTCCCTGCGGCGCAGGCTTTGGCGAGTATTTCGGTGTGCACCTTGCTGACTGGGACGGCATGACTCGGCTGCGCCAAGGCTTTTAACCGATGACCGATTTTGCGACTCTGGCGGATGTATTTGTCGAGCTTGGACAGTACCACCCGCGGCTCCTGCAGGCTTCCAGTGCCGGGCCCTTGTCGCATCTGTGCCAGAGCTGCTCCTATAGCGCCGGTAACTACGTGCTCTTGGGGAATAATCAGCCCGCCCGGGCCAAGCCCGAAGACCTCTTCAATCGCCCGCGCCACGCCGGCGTTAGCGGCTACCCCGCCGCAGAAGGCTACCGGCGGCGCAACTTTCTTTCCCCGGCACAGATTACTTTTCAGATTCCTCGCAAGGCCAAGGCAAAGCCCGGCCACTATGTCGTGCACCGGCGTAGCCTGCTGCTGGAGATGAATCATGTCGGTCTTGGCGAAGACGCTGCATCTGCCGGCGACCCTCGGCGGTGTCTCGCTTTGCAAAGCCAATCGGCCGAACTCGTCTTCGATATCCACGCCCAGGCGGGTCGCCTGCTGATCGAGGAAGCTGCCTGTGCCTGCGGCACAATTTGTGTTCATGGCAAAGTCAACCATGTCGTCGCCGCCGGTGCGGTCTTGAAGTTCACTCGGATTGCTCAGAAAGATAATTTTGCTGTCCTGGCCGCCCATTTCAATCAGCGTGAGTACTTGCGGGCGAAGGTGCCGAATTGCTGCGGACTGGCAGATGAGTTCGTTGACAAAATCGATATTCAAGAGTTCGCACAAAGCCCTGCCGGCGCTGCCGGTGCCGACCATACTCGCGATACGGTCGGGCGGCACCTGTCCAAACAACTCCGACAGCAAGCGGCGTGCCGTCTCCATAGGCCGGCCGTGCGTCCGCTCATAGCACAGGTAGCGTATCTTCTTGCCGTCGTCCAATAGAGCTAATTTGCAGCTCACAGAGCCGATATCGATGCCGAGATGCAGCGAACCAGCCGCAGTCGGGCCAAGCCGCATATACTCGGGAAGGTAACCTCGGACAATCCTTTTACCGTTTACCCTTGTCATATCAGGGGTACTTTAAGGTAAATACGTTCAACTCGTCAAGTTTTTTCTTTTGCTCTGAAAAGGGGCGGTGTGAAATTATTTTCTGGCTTACTTATTTTACTGTTTTTCAACTCAATTTTTCAGCATAGCTTTGTCATTCTGAGGCGTCCCGGCGCGCCGGGAAAGAATCTCAATGCGTCGTAAGCACGAGATTCTTCCCCTTCGGCTACGCTCCCCCCTTCGCTAAAGCTACGGAGGGCAGGCAGGGCTAAAGGCTACTATCGCTCAGAATGACGTTTGTGTGCACTTTGTTCGGAATAACGTTCACGCATAAGT
>CAZLWL010000133.1:0-5024 GCA_964563335.1 uncultured Pirellulales bacterium | reverse complement strand
GACAGAAGTCAGATGACAGAAGTCAGATGACAGAAGTCAGAGGACAGAAGTCAGAGGACAGAAGTCAGAGGACAGAAGTCAGAGGGCAATTGTAGCTTTGAGTTGAGGAATCGCTTCGCGGGGATGTTAATAACCCCGGCCAACGGCCGGGGCTAAATATTTCTAACAGAGGGACCCGTCAGTCAATAAGGACATCAAGGTCACAAGGTAATAGGGGGTGTGGGGGAAGTTTGGTCTGCCGATATGGCGTGGTTTTGGGGTTCTGCAGTGGCAGTTGCCAACGGGGGTGTTACATTCCGGGTGCTTAAGAGCTTGCTATAAAAGGAGTTACGGAAATACCTCTTTTCCGGCACGGATTTTGTGTATAATAAAGCAGAGGAGTCAGGAAGTAGCAGAATGCACAAGTTAAGAGATTTAGCGTAGTATAATTTAAAGTTGAAAGGAGGTAATTACGATGACACTGTATAGCTTAGTAAGTAATGTAAAGAACAATAATTTTTGAAAGGAGAGTCGAGTGGAACGGCGAAGGCTGAGGGTTTTATTAGTTGTCGTGTTGTTATTGTCGATTGTCAGTTTGGCTGGCGAGAGTTCGGCAGAGATAGATGACGGGGTTGCGGCGCTGCGTGAGATGTCAAGGGGATTCACGGCGGCGGCGAATAAGGCGATCCCGGCGGTTGTGTTTGTCAACGTGGAGAAAACGATTGAGATAGGGTCGCCGTATGGGCAGAGGTCTCCGTTCGGATTTGATGATTCGCGCGGTTTTTTCGATTTTGATGAAGAGTTACTGGAGCGTTTCTTCGGTTACAGGCGGCCGAGGCAGCGCGGACCGCGAAAATACCAGGAGAGGGGTCAGGGAAGCGGATTTATCATCAGCGAAGACGGATATATCCTGACAAATAATCATGTGGTGGGCGAGGCGGACAAGATAACGGTTAAACTTCATGACGGTCGCAAACTGGATGCGGAAGTGGTGGGGACGGACCCTAAATCGGATGTGGCGGTAATCAAGGTTGGCGCTAAGAATCTGCCTGTGATTGAATTGGGGGATTCGGACGAACTCGAGATAGGTGAGTGGGTAATCGCTGTGGGTAATCCGTTCGGGCTTGAAGCTACAGTGACGGTTGGTGTGGTGAGCGCGAAGGGCCGGGGCGGTGTAGGAATCGCGGACTATGAAGACTTTATCCAGACGGATGCTGCCATCAACCCGGGTAATTCGGGCGGGCCACTTCTTAATCTTGAAGGCAAAGCAGTCGGGCTCAACACGGCGATATTCAGCCAGAGCGGCGGTTATATGGGGATAGGCTTCGCTATTCCGATCAATATGGCCAAGGCTATAAAGAACCAATTGGTCGAATCAGGCAAAGTAACTCGTGGTTACTTAGGCATCCGCATGGAAGATGTTAAGCCGGAGTTGGCTGAATATTTCGAACTGAAGCCGAATCAGGGTGTAAGTGTGCTCCAGGTTTTCAGTGACTCTCCGGCGGATGAGGCGGGTCTGAAGGCGGGGGATATGATATTAGAGATGGATGAAAAGAAGATTGAAGGCTCACAGCAGTTCAAAAACGCTGTAGCAATGATTGAACCGGGGACCAAAGTAACGTTGCTTATCTTCAGAGATGGTAAGGAATTGAAGAAAAAGGTCAAGGTCGGGTCTTTGAGCGATAGTGCGTTTGCGACGGACGTATCTGAAATCGGCCGGCAATTGGGTCTGGGCGTGCAGGAGCTTACGAAAGATTTGGCACGGCAATTCGGTTATGAGCCGGGCGAGGGTGTGATAGTGTCGCAAGTGACAGACGGTGGCATCGCGGCGCGGGCCGGTATTCGCTCAGGTATGCTGATAGTAAATGTAAACCGCAGGAACGTCAATACGGTTGCCGAATTCAACGAGGCACTTGAAGAGACGGCCAAGACGCGGAAAGTTCTGATGCTTATAAAGTTTGAGAACTTTGCGAAGTACGTGCTGCTGACGCTTGATTGATATGAATTGAGGTACTGCGTCGCACCAGGTTGTGTAAATGTTTTGTGTGCGGCGTTTAAAGTTGTTTGGGATTTCGTTAGTGCTGCCGGCAAACAATCTGATTGCAGATAAATCCCAAGTTGGCGGGATTTTTATCTTTGCTTCCGTGTCCCTTTTTCGGTATGGTGTATTGAGCCCGGTTTTTTAACTATCGGTTTAAGGAGATTGATAATGAATGGCGTGACAAGGATGATGTGCTTCGGAACGGTTTTTCTCTTTGCGTGTTTTGGTGTTGGTGTTCGGGCCGACGAAACGTCGGGCATTGGAGAGAAGTTAAAAGAGAAGGCGAGGGAGGTGGAGCAGATGCGGCAGAAGCGTGAAGCTGAGGCTAAAGCGGCTCGCCAGGAGACGTTGAAGGCCAAAGCGCGTCGCAAAGCGAGTGAAAAGGGCAAGCGATGGTCCGAGATAGAGCAACTTGATTTGCCCGAAGATACGACCGCTCGTTTGAGCGTGAAGAGTGTGGCAGTGAGTGGTAACACGCTCATATCAACGGAGGAGTTGTTTGAAGATATGCCTCTGGTTTATAACGCTTCGGACAAGCCGTTAGAGCAGGCCGGGAGCAGTGAGCTTTACGACCTTAGAGTTGTGCATGAGATAATCGCCCAGCCCAAAGAGCCGCGGCTGGTTTCGGCGCGGACCATTCAGGGCCTGACGCAGTACATTCTTTCGGCGTACCAGAGGCGAGGCTATGCGGGGATATATGTGTATGTGCCGGTTGAGGCGGTGGGCGAGGAATTGAAACTGGAAGATGGTGTGCTGCCGATAGAGGTTTTGGAGGCGACAATTTCTGAAGTTACGGTTACGGCTTACAATCTTGACCGGGAAGAGGTCGAGGAGGGTTATCTTGACAAGTCCGTGTTTATGGAATGGTCGCCAGTCAAGGTGGGACAGGTTGCCAATCAGAAAGAATTAGACGATTTTATCAATCTTTTGAACCTGAACCCGGACAGATATGTGTCTGCCCGGGTGTCGCAGGGTGCGGAGCCGAGGTCGCTTCGGGTGGGATACGATATCTACGAGGCCAATCCGTGGCATTGGTACGCGCAGGTTGACAACGCGGGCAGTAAGCAGCGTCGCTGGAGCCCGAGATTCGGCCTAATCAATACTAATCTTACGGGCAGAGACGACAGGCTTACGACGGTGTATCAGTTTCCGATAGATGAGCCGGACCAGAATTACTCGATGTACGGCAGCTACGAGTTTCCGGTGTTTACGCCGCGATTGCGTCTTAAGCTTTACGGCGGTTACAGTGATTTTGACATAGACCCGGAAGGCGCGAGCGGGTTTAACTTTTTCGGGAACGGCTGGTTCTACGGCGGTCTTTTGCGTTACAACGTGCACCAGCAGGACGGGTGGTTCTTCGACGTTACCAGTTCGCTGAGCCAGGAAAAGAGCAAGATAACATCGACGCGATTCAATTCGGTATTGGGTTCCGAGGTCAGGACGAACCTGTGGGGTGTTGGTGTTGACATTCACAAGTCAGACGATATGTCGAATACTTCGGTTGCATTTAATCGCATACATAGTGTGGGTGGTTCAGGCGATTCGGCCTTCAATCAGGCACGCACCGGAGCGGATTCCACTTTTAACATCTATACTATCTCGGCGGCCCACCAGCGGTACCTTGATACGGATAAGATAGGTCGAGTGAGCGGGTCTTTGCGGTGGGTACAGCCGAACGAAAGGCTGGTTCCGGCGAGGATGACGGTTTATGGAGGGTTGTATTCGGTGAGAGGCTACGAGGAAAATGAAGTTGTGGCTGACGGTGGCACGCTGGTATCTGCGCAATATGAGTATGATTTAGTGAAGTATTACGAGTCGCAGGAGGGTATTCAAACGGACGAGGAAGGTGGGCCTGTTCAAAAGCCATTCCTGCGACGACTTGCACCGTTAGTGTTCTTCGATGCGGCCCGCGCGAAGACAAAGCATCCAGCCGCAGGTGAGAAGAGGGCTGAGGAATTAGCTTCGGTGGGCGTTGGTACAGCCATCAGGTTAGGCGATAATTTTGACGCGGGTGTATATTACGGTATTCCGCTGCGTTCAACGAACGATACGCAAAAGAATCGGGGCCGGTGGAGCTTTAATTTAATGATGCGATGGTAAAGATGGCGTCGAAAGAAAACAGCGTGATTAAGGGGTGGCCGGTTTATCTTGTTTTTCTGGTCCTGATTGGTGCGGTAATCTGGGCGTTAAAAAATCAGCCTTCCAAAGGTGGATTTGAGATCGGGCGCGGACCGGCGCCAGGGAGTGGAGGTCCGAGGGGGCAAGGTGATGTGTTCCACCCTGCGGATATTGGCGTGCATGAGGTGGAAGGGTCAGGCGAACCTAAGAGTATTTCGGAGATTATCAGCGCGCGGAGGACGTGGAAGCCGGTGTGGACGGACTGGTACGGGCAGATGGCGGCGGACCTTGAACTAAAAGACATTTTCGGAAAAACACATAAGTTGAGCGATTACCGGGGGAAGAATGTTATTGTCATCTTCTGGGCGACGTGGTGCGCACCATGCCTAACGGAGATACCTCATTTGATTGAGCTGCGAAACAGGACAAGTAAAGATGAACTTGCAATGTTGGCGATATCGAACGAAGACCTGACGATGTTGCAGCGTTTTGCGGAGTTTAAGGGATTGAATTATACGGTCATTTCCTCTCGGGGGCCCTTTCCGGCACCATTCGGAGGTGTGCAGGGGATACCTGCAGGTTTCGTTATCGATAAGGAAGGTAAGATTAAGTTAGCCACAGAGGGACTTGTCTCACTGACGGAGCTGGTGCAGATTTTGCGGGCGAAGAACTGACGAGAGCAACCCAGAAACCTGGTGGAGGGGGGGGACATGAGAATTTTCTATTTTCTATTTTCTATTTGCCCCTGCGTAGGCAGGGGCTACAATCCTGCGCAGGTATAAGCATCGGAGATTGAAGGGCGGGGCGTCCGCCAGAGGGGGTTAAATAATTGGTAACCGTTCACAGTAATTTTAGATAATTGAAGTAAAACCTTGTTTTTGTCCGA
>CAZLWL010000132.1:0-5217 GCA_964563335.1 uncultured Pirellulales bacterium | reverse complement strand
AGATGACGCTGTATGTGCCGACCAAATGCGGCCAGTATTATTCGTTCAGCCGGTATGACCCGTCAGATGCGAGTGAGCCGGAGTTTAACAATATACGGGTTTCATCGCCGGTGAAGGAGTTTTTGTTTCCGATGCGGGAGGTTGCGGCGGTTTATGGGGGGACATCATCGGAGGAAGAAATCCGGCCGTTTGGTGTGTTCGGGCTGAAGAACTGTGATTTGTGGTCAATTAAGATATTGGATTGTGTTTTCCAGGAAGCCGAATTTCTGGACCCATCATACGTGGCCCGGAGGGAGAAGATGTTTGTTATTTCGGGTGACTGCTTTGACCCTGCCCAGACGTGCTTCTGTAATATGGTTGGGGGGCAGCCCTTTGTTGAGGAGGGGTTCGACCTGAACCTGTCCAAGGTTAAAGGCGGTTTTCTTGTAGAGTCAGGTTCGGACAGGGGCGACAAGTTCGTGAAAGAAAACGAGCGGGTGTTCAGTGATGTGCCGTCGGGTGCGGCGAGCGAGCGGGATGAGAACAGAAAACGGGCGCAGGAACGGCTCGATGAGATTAACGCTGAGTACAAGCTGGATACGCCGATTAATGAGATTGTGGAGGGCAGCTACGATTCGGATGTTTTTGACGAGGAGGCCAAAGACTGCGTGGAGTGCCAGGCGTGTACGCGGGTTTGCCCGACGTGTCATTGCTTCTACCTTTATGATACGAAGCAGCAAGACTATTTCGGGAAGATGAAGATGTGGGACAGCTGCATGCGTCTTGATTATGCAACGGTTGCAGGGGGAGAGAATCCTCGTAAGATACTTGGCGACCGGTCGCGGCACCGACTGATGCACAAGTTTGTGTATTTCTTAGAGAGATACGGAATCGAGATGTGCGTCGGCTGCGGCAGATGTGTGGAGGGCTGCGCAGGGGGGGTGACGAAGATGCGGGAAGTGCTGAAGAAACTTAACGAAGAGTTGAAAGGCAAGCAAGAAACCAAAGCGGCAAGATGAAAGAGAACCCGTACCAACCAATAGATGCTGAGATTGTCGATATTATCGACGAATCGCCGACGATTAAGACATTTGTGATTGTGCCTGAAAACGAGTTCAAGTTCGAGACGGGCCAATTTGTAGAGTTGACTTTGCCCGGAGAAGGAGAAGCACCGTTTACGCCGTCCTCATCACCGAAGCAAACGGACAAGATGGATATCAGCATAATGAAGGCGGGGCGTGTAACGTGTTTGCTGCACGAATGTCAGAAGGGGCAAAAAGTCGGCCTCCGCGGCCCGTACGGCAACGGCTATCCTATCGACAGCTTCGCGGGCAAAGAAGTCCTGATAGTAGGTGGCGGAGTTGGTCTGGCACCCATCAGGTCGTTGTTCCTGACGCTGGTTGAAAGGATCAAAGACTTCAAATCTGTCGTATGCCGATTCGGGGCGAGGACGCCTGAAGACCTGATCTACAAAAAGTCGCTGTTCGGTGAGTGGCAAAAGATAGACGGGGTCGATATGAAGCTGACGGTCGATAGTGCAAGCGACGGCTGGAGCGGCAACGTGGGAGTAGTAACGACAATAGTAAAGGCCGATGATGTTGATGTGAAAAATGCGGTGGTGGTGATTTGCGGTCCTCCGATTATGATGAAATTCGCCACGACGCAGGTTTTGGGATTTGGATTTCGGCCGGAGGACATTTACCTTTCGATGGAAAAGAATATGAGTTGCGGCATAGGTAAATGCGGGCACTGTATGTTGGGGAAGTATTATGTGTGTAAGGACGGGCCGGTCTTTACATACGAGCAGATACGCCGGTATCCGAATATATGGGGCTAATTAGATGGATGAGAAGTTGGTAATTGATTTGCATAAGTGCAGAGAGCAGGACCTCTCGAAGATCCGGTGCTCTTATAAGCATCATCCGGAGAATAAGGGGTTCGATGCGCTTTTGGAAAAGATCAGCTTTGCGCTGATTTGCCGGAAGTGCGAGGCGGCTCCGTGTGTTGAAGCGTGCCCGCAGGACGCTTTAGAGAAGGTTGAGGTTGAAGGCAGCGAGGAGAGCGTTTTGAAGCGTGCGAATATGTTGTGTACGGGTTGCGGGACATGTGCGATTGCGTGCCCGTTCGGGACCATCTATACGGACCTGATACCTTTTCCGAGCAGCGTGTGCGATGTTTGCAGAGGAAGGTTGGCTGTGGGCGAGAAACCTTTGTGCGTGCAGACGTCGGATGGGAGTATAGATTATAAAGAGGTGGCAGTAGAAGGTGATTTGGTTGAAGTCTTCGAGGATATCGTTGTCAATGTTCCAGCAGGGACAGTGTGGCAGCCGTTTTTGAGGGAAATCGGAACGACGTAAAATGGGCGAAGTAGTGCAAAATCTATTTTGGATATTGGTTTTTCCAGGCTTTGTGTTCACGGTGATTTGCGGTCTTTTGGCAAGCTGGATTGTTCGTAAAGTGAGCGCTTTGGTGCAGCACCGGATAGGGCCGCCGGTGCTTCAGCCTCTGTACGACGTGATAAAACTTTTGGGCAAGGAAACGCTGATACCGGAGGCGGCGCAGAAGGCGACGTTTATGGCTTCACCGTTAGTGGGATTTGCGGCGGCTTTGGTGCTTGCGACAATGCTGTGGCGGATAAGTTTTGTGCCGAGCAGTCCGTTCGTGGGTGATATTATCGTGGCGATATACCTTATGGTGATTCCATCGCTGGCGCTTATTTTAGGCAGCTCGGCCAGTGCAAGCCCGCAGGCTTCGGTAGGGACGGCGAGGGAGATGAAGCTGGTCATGTCATACGAACTGCCTCTTGTATTGGCTTTTTTGGTAGTGATAATCAAGACGGCGGGGTTAGTTGGGGCGGACCAGCAATTGAGCTTAGCTGCGATAGCCCAACATGCACCGGTTTTGAGCATATCAGGGTTGTTAGCGTTTTTATCGGCGCTGTTATGCGTTCAGGCGAAGTTAGGCTTTGTTCCTTTTGATATGGCGGAGGCGGAGACGGAAATAGCGAGCGGTATCTTCATCGAATATTCCGGTGCGCTGCTTGCGGTCTGGAAGCTTATGCAGGCGGTGATGTTAGTTGCGCTGCCGCTTATGCTGGTTGTTGCTTTTTTGGGTGGGTTCGGCGCCGGCGTGGGAGGGATATTGGCGGGTGTGGGGAAATATGTGCTTGTGCTTGTCCTGATAATATTGATAAAGAACACGAACCCGCGTGTGCGGATAGACCAGGCGATGAAGTTTTTCTGGTTTTGGTGCGGCACGGCGATGGCAGCTGCGGTGACGTTTGCGATAGTCGGTAGTGTTTTTAACATCGGTTGGCTGTAAGGTGAATGTATGGACTGGAGAATCTGGTCATTAAAGAAGTCGCCGTGGGTTTTTCACGTTAACACGGGGGCGTGTAACAACTGCGACATAGAAATCGTGGATTGCCTGACACCGAAGTTTGACATTGAGAGGTTCGGGATCAAATTAGTGGGTTCGCCAAGGCACGCCGATGCGTTGTTGGTGACGGGTGTGGTAACGCGGCAGGCAGCGCCTCGTCTGCAGGAGGTATATCGTCAGACACCGAAGCCCTGCGTGGTGTTTGCGATGGGGGCATGTGCGTGTGATAAAGGGATTTTTACGGACGGCTATCACGTGGTTGGTCCCGTGGACAAGATAATCAGGGAAATCGACCCTGATGCGATTATCGTTTATGTGCCGGGCTGTCCTCCGAAACCGGAGGCGATGATATCGGGCGTTGTGAAAGCATTGTCAGCTTTATAACTGGAAAGAATATGAACTCGGAAGAGTTGAGAAAGAAACTGTCTGAGATAAAAGATAAGCTCACCAAGACGGAGGAGCCTATTGACAACCGGATTTATCTTTATTGCGAGTCTGAAAACAGTTACGCGGTCAATAAATTTCTGTTTGAAGATGTGCCGTTGCGATTTGTCATTGCCACCGGAATAGACAGCGATGATTGCTTTGAGATTATTTACCACTATTCTTACGACGAGACCGGCTGTGTGGTTAATCTAAAAGCGTTTATCCGTGACCGCGAAAACCCCGAAATCGAGTCTATCGCACCGTTTCTTCCGGCGGCGGAGTGGATAGAGCGAGAGATGCACGATTTGTTGGGTATCGAGTTTAAGAACCATCCTGATATGAGACGCTTGATTCTTGCAGACGACTGGCCGGAAGGTGTTTATCCATTGAGGAAAGACTTGTCCTGAGAGATGACAGATACTCGATGCTGGATACTCGATGCTGGATACTCGATACTTGATACTGAAGAACAGAGGACGTTAGGATTTTAAATTGTATATTTGATATTGTATATTGAGTGGAACGCTTCGCGGGCTTTTTTTAATAGATTTCTTCCCGGCGCGCCGGGACTCGAAATGACAAGCGAGATTTTGTTAGAGGTTCTTAAGGAATGAAAAAGACAATAAAGAAGACGGTTATTCCAGTTGGCCCGCTTCATCCGTTGCAGGAAGAGATGGAGTTTTTCCGGCTAACCGTCGATGGTGAGACCGTAACCGACATCGATATGCGGATATCATATAACCACCGGGGCATAGAGAAAATCAGTGAGTCGCTGCAATTCGACCAGGTGCCGCTTTTGGTATCGCGAATATGCGGGATATGCTCGGCCTCCCATCCGTTGGCTTATGTTCAGGCGGTGGAGGAAATAGCCGGTGTAACGGTGCCGGACCGTGCCCGGTATGTGCGGACGATTATAGCCGAGTTCGAACGGATTCACAGTCATATACTGTGGGTGGGACTTGCGGGACACTTCATAGGGTACGATACCGTTTTTATGTGGGCGTGGAAATACCGCGAGCCGGTGCTTGATTTGCTGGAAATAATAACGGGTAACCGAAATAATTACGGGAACCTGGTTATCGGCGGCTGCAGGGAAGATATTCCTGAAGAGCTTGTGCCGCGAATACTGAAGGAGCTGGACCCGATCGAAAAGAAGATGGATATGCTTACGAAGGCAATAATTGACGACCCGATTCTTCACGCCCGGCTCAAAGGGGTAGGGGTATTAACCAGGGAAGCTGCCATAAAATATGCGGTTACGGGCCCAACCGCCAGAGGGAGCGGCGTCGATATCGATGTAAGACGTGACGACCCATACGCGGCTTATGATGAGCTCGACTGGAAGGTGTGTGTTGCGCCGGAAGGCGATGTATTTGCCAAGGCGGTTGTGCGGTTGCTCGAAGTTTTCGAGGCTATAAAGATAATCAGGCAGGC
>CAZLWL010000131.1:0-5258 GCA_964563335.1 uncultured Pirellulales bacterium | reverse complement strand
AGATGGGGTGCTGAAAGTGCTAAATTTGCGTCAGGTTCTCCGACAGGCTCCTAGTTAACTGAATTTGATATTATAGGCAAATATGGGCGCAAGGTTCGATATACGGAGTTATTCGACAGCGGAGATAGTGCTCCTGGGCATCTTTGCATTAGGGCTGCTATGGGCATCGGCTGTAGTGAGCTATCGCAACAAGATAAGGCTTTCGGAGCCGATAGAGCTGAAACTGGGCGGGGTGAGCGTGTCGCTTCCGGTAGAGGGCGGCTGGCAAGGTTCGCAGACGTGGGCGTACAACCGGCAAGAGGACATGTTTGCTTTGACCGGCCGACTCCTTGTCGGCGGCAAGGTGGGTGCTGTCGTTCAGTGGCGTTTTATGGTGGTATCCGGGAGTGTAATGCCCGAGGACTTGTTACTTGAACGTGCGGGGGCGGATGAGGTTGAGGTGGAAATTGTTGACGCGGGGCGGATTCAGGCTGATGTTGAGATGGACTGGGTGCACGGGCGGCTACTTGGCCGATTGCAGGATATCTTCTTGGGGACGGCCCGGATAGGGGGAAGCCGGGTTGTGGAACTGGAAGTAGTGACGCCGGGCGACGAAGAATTGGCTGGGCGGGTTTTTCGGGCGGTGGCGGCGAGCCTGAAGTTTGTGCAGCCGGATTTGTCACAAAGGCCGATGGCTTCGAGGCTTCGGCGGGTTGGAGTTGCGTTATTTGGTGAGAATAATATTGACGATGAGGGTGCGGGCGGGTAAGAAGGATAGTGAGGCAGGATTTGAGCGCAAGGAGTTTTGGCATGGGGAAGGAAACGTACGATTGCATAATAGTCGGGTGTGGGCCGGCTGGTTTGGGTGCGGCGCTTTATGGTGCGCGTGACAGATTCAAAACATTGGTGTTGGAGAAGTTCTATCCGGGCGGCCAGATCATGACTACGGACCGGATAGAGAACTATCCGGGCTTTGAAAAGATTAGCGGGCCGGATTTAGTAGAGCAATTGATGTCTCAGGTGAAACAGTTTGGAGCCGAGATAAAGACAAGCTCGGAGGTTACTTCGGTAGCGAGGCTTGACGACGGCCGCTTGCAGGTGGACTGCGATGAAGATTCTTACGTCGCCAGAGTGGTAATCTTGGCGTCCGGCAGTTCGTACCGTAAATTGGGCGTGCCTGGTGAGGAAGAGTTTCGTAGTGCCGGCGTCGGTGTGAGCTATTGCGGGACGTGTGATGCGCCGTTTTTCAAGGACAAGAAGGTTGTGGCGGTCGGGGGTGGGAATGTGGCGGTCGAGGACACGCTGCACATCACCAGGTTTGCTTCTGAAGTAACGTTGGTGCACCGCAGAGACGAGTTCAGGGCGACGCAAGTGCTGGTTGAAGAGTTGATGGATAAGGTCAATGAGCCCGGGTCGAATTTGAAGCTGAAGCTGGACACGGTAGTTACGGCGATTGAGGGCGCCGGCAAAGTGGAATCGGTTAAGCTAAAAAACGTCAAGACCGGCGTGGAGGAAGATACTGCCTGTGACGGCGTGTTTATATTTATCGGGATGGTTCCCAACACTGATTTTCTGAAGGGATTTGTGGAACTTACGGATAAAGGTTTCATCAAGTGCGATACATCGTATCTGCGAACGGCTGTGCCGGGTGTATTTGTGGCGGGTGACTGCCGGATAGGGGCGGCGATGCAATTAGCGACGGCTGTCGGCGACGGTGTTTTGGCGGCGGTGATGATGAAGCAGTATTTCAGAGACGCTGCCTGGTGGAATGAGTCAGTTTCGGATGCTTTGCTGCCGGGGGGAAGATGAGTTAAGTCCTTTGTATTAAGGGACCAAAAGGAGGCCGTTATGCGAACGAAGCGATTGGGTCAGACGGAACTTGAACTTACGGTGATTGGATTAGGCACGTGGGCGATTGGCGGGCCGTGGGAGTTTGGATGGGGGCCGCAAGACGACAAGGAGTCGGTTTCAACGATTCTGGAAGCGATAGAGGGAGGTATCAACTGGATAGATACGGCGGCAATTTATGGTTTTGGACATTCTGAAGAGGTTGTCGGCAAAGCGATAAAGGAACTTGGCGAAAGGCCGATTATCGCGACCAAGTGTGGATTAGTATGGGACCGGCAAGGCAGAAAAGCCAATTGTCTCGAAAGAGACAGCATCATGCACGAATGCGAGGCGAGCCTGGAGCGATTAGGGGTTGAGGTGATAGACCTTTATCAGATGCACTGGCCTGAGCCGGACGAGCAGATTGAGGAGGCGTGGGAGGTGATGTCGCATTTGGCCAAGCAGGGGAAGGTTCGGTATGTGGGGGTGTCGAATTTCAGCGTGGGCCAGTTGGAGCGAGTGCGTCGAATTCATTCGGTCGCATCACTTCAGCCGCCTTACAGTATGATACGGCGGGATGTTGAAGATGAACTGCTTGGATACTGTGCGGACAATGATATTGGGGTGGTGGCTTACAGTCCGATGCAGAAGGGTCTGCTGACGGGTAAGTTCAGCGCCGAGCGTGTGGCTAATTTAGCGCCGGACGACCATCGCCGCAGGGACCGGAACTTTTTGGAGCCTAAGCTGGGCGCCAATCTCAAGTTGGTCGAAGAACTCAAGCCCATAGCCCAAAGAAGCGGGCTAACGTTGGCCCAGCTTGCGATTGCGTGGGTGCTTAGGCGCGAAGAAGTAACGGCGGCGATCGTCGGTGCACGTCGGCCGGGGCAGATCGCCGAGACAATTACGGCTGCTGAGGGTGCACTTGGGGACGAGGATTTGGCCGAAATCGAGGGGTTGTTGGCACAGCAGGAAAAAAAACGCAGGTCGTAAATGCGGCCCCAAGGGGGCGTGAAGGGGGTTTTTGGGAGAATTTGCAAAATTTTTCAAAAAAAGGGTTGACGAATTGGTTAACTGGCGTATAATATATATATATATAAACAGTATAGTAGTTAGCAGTATATATGTAAATAGAATAAGGATTTTAAGATGTCTTTGGAGCATGAATTGGGTTTCAGGAAGCCGATAGGTCTGTTGGGGCATGAGGCACTATTGAACATTTACTTTACCGCTACATGTATCAAGAAGCGGGTGGCGGAGTTTCTGCGGCGGTTCGGCCTGACGGACGTGCAGCTTAATGTTATGATGCTGCTTCACCACCAAAGCGGTGATGAGGGGGGCTTGAGCCAGGCCGAGATAAGCGACATGATGCTTGTGAACAGGGCAAATATCACTTCGCTGATAGACCGGATGGAAAAGGCCAAGCTGGTTGTGCGTACCGATGCCGCCAATGACAGAAGGTTCAATATCGTGAAACTTACCGACAAGGCTAAGAAGCTTTTTGCAAGGGTGGATCCGCTTTACGCAAAGGAAGTCACCAAGACGATGGCTTGTCTGAAGCAGGCGGATCAGAAAACACTCATAAGGATGCTTGAAAGGGTCCGGGCAAACATCACCGGCTAATCGTGTAATCAAATTTGAAGGGTGAAAGAAAGATTATTTTTTGGCAATGTAGTTAAGATATTAACAATATATGTATTAACCAGCTAAAGGACCTGGCAATGTTTTCGAGACAGGCGTTAGTTTACAGGATAATCGGGGCGGTGAGTGGCTTGCTGATGGCAGCCGGTAATCTGCAGGGAGTCTTGGCGCCGCTGCAGGCAGTTGCGCTTATTCCGGTCTTCTGTTTGGGCGCAAGCCCAAAAGCGCGCCATCGTGATGTGCTCTCAGCAGGTCTTTATATGGGTTTTGGCTATATACTGCCGCAGCTTGTTATGCTGCGTTTTCCGATACCGGTAACGCTTGTTCTGTTAATCCATTTTACGATTTTGATGATAGCTTTGGCGTGGGGCTCGGCATATCTATTACGCAGGGGAACCATCTTAAGCAGCTTTGCGGTTGGTGCTCTGCTGGTCTTGTTGGATTGGGCCAACTTTACGGTGCTTCCTATCTGGGGCGAGGCGCAATCTTTAGGACGTTGCTGGTCGAGCTATCCATACCTGATACAGTCCACCTCGCTGACCGGAATTACAGGCATTATCTTTGTGTTAGGTACGTTACAGGCGCTGGCTGTGGATTTTGTGATGCGGCCTAAGCTGCGAGTTCGGATGTTTGCGGCGGCAGCAATATTAGTTGCGGTCTGCGTGGCAGCCAACTTAGCTGTCCGGTCTGAGCGGCCGGTGAATAAACTAAAGGTCGCTGCTGTCGGCTGGACGTACATGGATTCGGCGGATGAGGTTAATCCTCAAACGGCTGAAGGTTTTGATTGTCTGTTTTCTCGGCCTGTCGAAAAGGCGGCCGAAGCCGGAGCAAGGTTGATTGTATCAGGTGAGTTGGGATTCTATATCGATAAGTTTGAGCGCGAGAAATGGCTTGAGCGGTTTGGTGAAATCGCATGCAGGCACGATGTTTTTCTGGCAATCGGGTATCTAAATGCCGAGCTGAACGAGGACCGGCTTTTGTTCATTAATCCCGAGGGAGAGGTGCTTTCGGAATACACGAAGACCTATTTGATACCGTTTGAAGGTTATCGCAGAGGCACAGGGCAAATCAGCTTAATCGAGATTGAAGGCGTTCGGGTAGGTGGTATGGTTTGTCAGGATGACAACTTTACGAGTTTGTCCCGACAGTGCGGCCGAGGTGGCGCCGGCGTAGTGGTGGTGCCGACGCTCGATTGGGCACAGGTTAAAGTTGCGCACCTGCAAAGCAGCATCCACCGTGCAATTGAATCGCGTTATGCAGTCGTGCGGGCGGCCATAAACGGAGTCAGTGCCATAATCTCGCCGACAGGTAAGGTTCTTGTTCAACAAGACCATTTTACAGAAGGGCCGGGCGTTATCATTGCGGAGGTTCCTGTCTATTCGACTCGAACAGTTTTCAGTATCATAGGCCATTGGCCGATGGTTGTAAGTTTGGTGTTTCTTGTATCGTTTATCACGTGGAATATCTTTCGGCGCGGGTCGAAGGCTTCGTCTGCAAGCGTTTAAAATTACTTTATGTCATATATAAACATGAGCGACAAATGGGTAAGATAAAGCTGAAAAGACTGCTAATAGGTGAGTTTACCCTTAAGAGATTTGTCAAATCGTGTATATTTGTATATGGCTGTGTTGCATTTTTCGCATATCTTTATCCGGATCGGATGATATTTCATCCTCAAGCTTCTTCTTATATAGATGATTCGGATATCATTAAAATTGATGTAGCTGATGGCGAGCAGATTTCTGCATTGTACCTTATTAATCCTGATGCAGAATTCACAATACTCTATAGCCACGGTAATGCTGAGGACATTG
>CAZLWL010000130.1:0-5288 GCA_964563335.1 uncultured Pirellulales bacterium | reverse complement strand
GTATGCCAAACTTAAGGTGCTAATCAAGCGTTATTCCTCTTCTGTTTCTACTAAAAGTTCCATGCCGCATCGCAGTTTAGCCACAATCCGTACTTAGTAGGATGATCATAAGGATCCGTGCAGGACAACCATTGGCCATAAAGGGCTGCGACTTCTGAGAGATCAACGTAGCAGTCTTCATTCACGTCATAGGGTGGATAACCTACTGAGCCGCAGTCATTGTCCTGAACGTTGAAGCCAACCGTCGTCTCTTCGGCTTCGCCACCGGAAGGCAGTAGTTCTCCAGGATCACATGGGTCTTCAGGAGGATCGGTACCGTCTGCCATTAACCACGGAACGCGGTACCGCTCATCTTCGCTGTAAGGCGTTAGGACGATCTTGCCTCCAACCCACTCTAATAAAGCTTCTGCGAGGCAGGGATCATCACGGGCCTCGAGGCAAATCGTCTGAGGGGTATCGTAGTTGCCGGGTGTAAACTTCAGCTTGTTCGGGTCGTCAGTTGCACCCAGAGGCGGATCCATGACAGACATACTCTCCAGGAGAACATCATACTCATCCCCGTCTGAATAGCGGGTAACGAGGACATAGACATCAGAACAATCACATGGATCGCATGGATCGCACGGCAAGTGCGAAAGGATGATATTAACACACTTTGGCATGCATGGGTCATTCTCGGTCAATACGTCCTCGAGCGCCCCGGGTGGATAAGCCACGACAAAAGGTACGTCATTATCAACCACACCGACAGAGGACTCCACTACCACTGGTGTAGGATTTCCGAAGTTGGGGTCGGCGATGTCAATTGTGACCGTAAGCTCGATCGGATATCTCATGTAACCTTCTTTATCGAGGTCCTGTACGGCTTCGACAGCCACATTCTGTGGGATGTTCCAGTTAGTCTCGTCAAAGGTCAAATAGACGTTTCCATTGGGGTCGGTTGGCGGCTTGATGAACTTAAAGTCTTCATGTGGGCCGACCTCGTTGGGCTCAATTACAACCATCGCAGTGAAGGCGGCGGGGTAGGTTATCACTTCACCTACTTTTTCACTCGGCTGCCAGGCGAGGCTGACAAGAAGCTGTCCCTCAGTCGGGCCCAACTTTGGCGGACCGCCGTCATCCACCGGCTCATAGACGGGGACATCATTGAAGTCCACGGTAACCGGAGGTTGTGGCGCATCTGGACGTCCCGGCCCATCCGGCGGCGCAGCGCCCGGATAGGAGATGACGTCCATGACAATCTGATCAACTGCGAAATCACCAGAACCAGTAGCCTGAAAATAGATACCCGTCTCGTCTGGATGCCCCTCAATTTCAAACTCCCATGTCGAATGTTTCCAGCCGCCACCGATATCAATTTGTTCTTCAGGTGGGTAGACTACCGCAAATGCGGCTTCCGACCAGAATTCAGTTATTGAGCCTGTTCCGAACCATGTCATTTGCAGCTGTATTAACATCGTGCCGCTTCCCGCGAAGTTATACGAATGAAGACTGAATCCCATAGGAGACACAAGAACACCCTTGCGGCCCTCATAGTCTGCTTCCCATGTGGGCTCGATTTCGCCATAGGGTACCGCCATGTGCTGGTGAGCAGCATCTTCGGGATCAAGAGTCAAATCATATTCATCCGGGTCGGGGTTGGTATCATGGGACACCATCGCGCCTTCTTCCGGGTAATCCCCATATGGGAAAGCTTCAGGGTAACCTGCGCCAGGCCATTCAACAGGGAAATTCCAAATCCCATAAATAGTTCCCGGTCCGCCGGCCCAAACAGGCGGGTTCAGGTCGTCAGCCAGAGCCGGAGCCGAAATCACTAATACCATAACAAACATTATTATTTTTTTCATAATTAAATCCTCCATTCTTTACAGTTTAAATTATATTCATAAACTCCTTAGCCATTCCAAACTTTGGTTACAGGTAAGACTCGCAGGATGGATCATGTATATCCGAGCAGTCAAGCCATTTGGTGGCAATCTCAATCACGTCATAGATATCCACGTAGCAATCCGGCAGCGGATTACCATCTGAGTCTCGGTAGTTTGGATCGGTGAAAGCATTAGGATTACCGACGTCCAGAGGCAGGAAACCGAAGGCACCGCATTCATTGTCCTCGATGTCGAACTCGACTGTTCGCTCCAAATCGGTGTAACGGGTATCTCCGCCGTCGTCTACAACGGTAACTACAAGGACAGCATGATAGTCCTCGTCGCCCTCAGCAAAGGCTTCCTCAATCTGGAGCACATCGTCGTCATTACCCCATATCGTGATGTTCCGCGATACATTGTAGTTGCCGGCGGTAAATATCATACCGTTCGGGTCGTCGCTCTCTTCGAAAGGCAAAATAAAATGCGGATTGTCCGTCCCGGGAAGCAAATTCGGGTCCGTCCAAGGCAGATTGTCACCTCCGGGTTCGACACCTCCGGCTTCGAATTCGACTTCTACGACTTCCGCCTGGAGCTTGACCGGGCCTCCTGAGGGTTCAACCTGCAGCGTAACGCCGATATTCCGCCATCGGATGTCCGACGACCAGGGAGGATAGCCGGGCTCTTCACGTAACTTGACGGACTGCCCCGGCCGTATATGAAACTTCGGGTCAATGGTCCCCTCGTTGGTGTACGTGAACAATATGTTGGCCTGGTCGTTGTCCATAATCCTGGCGGTTATGGTTTTCTCGCCCACGTAGTTTGCATCTGTGGGATGGGCGGGCCAGGAAGATGAAACGAGTATTTTACTCCGTTCAATCAGGTCCGGGGGTTCGGCAATGTCATCGTCGATAGCTTTGAAGATAATTGTTGTCACATCGCTCCAGTCAGCTTCAGTACGAGTGAAAGTGATACTGCCATCGACTAAGCTGCCGCCGATGAGAATAATATCCTCACTCGGGCCACCTTCCGGGCCGTCAGCGCGGGCAATACTATTGGGGTCAACCCTAATTGTGATCGTGGCTCCCGGCGGTGGCTGGTTCCTCAAAGAAACATCGAAGTTGCCTTCAGTCTCGTCCGTTTCATACACTGTCGACACGTTCGGGTCAATGATGATAGGACTCACCACCACTTCCCGTCCCGGGTTATCCGGCGGCTCAGCGCCCGGATAGCAGATGGTGTCGAAGACTACCTGATCAACAGGGGTTTCATCACCTTCAAATCCTATCCAGAGCTCCTCCCAGGATGGATTCCCCGCAATTTCAAACTCATATGTCGAATGTCTCCAGCCGTCACCGACATCAGCAATTTCTGCTACCAGTCTTTTGTCTGGCGCGAGCGGTCCTAATTCATCGCCGTTCGATCGAGCAAGCCAGAAGTTGTCTACCCCGGCTTCTGGTAAGGGCCACCATGTTATTTGCAGCCGTATTAACTTTGTGCCGCTTCCCTCAAAATTATTCAAAGTAAACCCAATCCCCTCTTCAGAAGACAAAACACCCTCGCGTCTCTGATAGGTTGCTGACCATGACCAGTCCCCCTCGGTCCAATCCTGTCTCATGTACTTGTGCGCACCTTCGGTATCGGAAGTATCCGTAAACTCGCACGGGTCGTCGTGGGCAGCATGGGACACCATCGCGCCTTCTTCCGGGTAATCTTCACGATTTTCAGAAGTGGCAGGACCAGTGTCACCGGAAGGTGCCTCCACGTCGAAATTCCAAATCCCATAAATAGTTCCCGGTGCACCGGCCCAATCAGGTGGGTTCAGGTCATCAGCCAGGGAGGGGGCCGAAATCGCCAATACCATAACAAACATTATTATTTTTTTCATAATTAAATCCTCCATTTGCCTGTACGATTCCATTTAGTTTAAGGCTCTCGGTTTGCGTTCTTTACAGGCTTCGAACAGCTTAGAGAGCACATGCCCATTTCAGTTGGGCATCCACATTGATTGATTTACTTCTTGCTCTGTTTAACTTGCAAATAAATTCCAACTCTTTTTTAGCGTTTATACCATTGATTTGGGAAACCTCCTTTCTTTGAAAAGTTAACAGTTACTGTTTGAGTGAAATTTTTTGTATCCTATATATATATAGCGCGCAGCGGGCGCACGAATATCCTCGTCAGCACTGTCTGCGGCTCAACTTTGAGAATCTGCATATTCTCCTCCGAAAACCGAATTATCTCATCCTTGTTTATGTCCTATATTTTTTCAAGCAACAGAGCTACAAATACCAATATATATATACACTTTTTACTCAGTCCCTGTCAAGAAAAAAGTTTTTACAAGCATTGTCTATTAGTAGTAGCACTTTATATCCTAGTAGTAGCACTTTATAGCATCCTTAGTCACCCAGCCGCTGCCGGGGCCGTTCCACTCGTTCTCAAAGAAACCTTGACCATGCACTTCACCGGGAACATTGTCTTCAGGCTTGGGTGAAATCGACCTCCATTGCACACGGCCATCGCCAAATAGCTGGCTCCTTCCTGTTGCATCCTGTTCGCCATCATACCTGATATGTCCGGGTGGTGGAAGAAGTCGTGGGTCCCAATCTAAAGATGCCCAGGACCACCCCTTTCTGCCATGGTTATAACGGTAAGAATATAAGCCAACAGAACTATTGTAATCGACATCCATAGCGATAACCCCACTCATCAATAATCTTCTGGGCGACAATTCACCGACAGTAAGGTCCCTGTAAATGTTCGCGCTTCCATCGCCATCAGTAGAATACTTACCTCCTGATAGTGGAGCGGCAGTAATCTTTGATCTTGGTCCTGGTGGTCTTTGTATACCCCAATAAGAATATCCTGGTTCAAGACAATACTCTCCGCCTGGCTGACACAGCTCTTCCCAATTGACCTGGTTCCAGTTTACTATGAAGTCGCCGCTGGCACTGGGACAAGTAATTATCTTTGACACTCCTCCGGTTTCTTCGAAGTCCTTGGCTATAAGGTCAAGATACGGGTTGATTAGATAGGCGCTGAATTCTCCCTGCTTCATCCAACGTTGCGATTTCTGAGGGTCACCGTAAAACCTCGGTGGCAACGCTGCTATATTATGTGGCAAAGGCTGCTCCCAGTTTGGCCAGCGTCTGATAATAAACATGAGATTGTCGTTGGTGGTGTTATACGCAGCGATGGCTATGCCCCATTGTTTCAAAGCATTTGCGCACAATATACGCCTTGCGCGTTCCTTGACCTGATTGAGTGCCGGTGTCAGGATAGAAAGCAGCAGCGCGATTATGGCGATGACCACTAACAACTCTATAAGTGTAAAGCCCTTCCTACGTTTCATAACAATCCTCTCACATAATTGTGGCTAGGATTACCATAACAAACGCTTTAGAGCATAGTTTGACCCAG
>CAZLWL010000129.1:0-5292 GCA_964563335.1 uncultured Pirellulales bacterium | reverse complement strand
TGGTACTGTCCTCAACGACAATCCCTGTTATCGTTCCGGAATCCTTAAGCCTGCCGTCGGTGTATATATCAATAGCCTGCTGAACCGTACCAACAAAGCCGGTATATACCTTGACCTTAAGATCCTTAAGAGCTTTAAGGGCGGTTGCACTTACGTTATTGCATATGACAACAGCGCCACCTTCAGACACTATGAATTGAGCAATTTCGGTACCGGTTGCTCTCTTATCCCTGTAATATGGATTGGGCACAACGTCATACGTTCCCAAGCCGAACATTAAGAAATAACGGGCATCGTCCATGAGTTGTGCAATATCCGATTTCAAACTCCTGCCCGTCGACGGAATAACTGCTTTTCTCGAACTTCCCGCTACATAGACTATGCTTGATGACGAAGCGACCGTTGTTGCCGCTGCTGTTGTCATTGCACCTTGGCCGGTTGTGCCTCCGGGTTCGGCGTTAACTAACCGGGAGCCGCAGACAGGACAGGTAAGCGAGGCGCAAGGAACGCCGATTGGATGTGTTACCGTTACGCTGCACATAGGACATATACATAATGTTGAACGGCCGCTTTGGGCTGCGCCTGAACTGGACTGACCACCGCCCTGGGATTGCCCGTCCACCGCCGGCCCTGCATCTGACGGGCCTACACCGGAACCATCCTGCGGAGGCCCACCGGCCGTAGGCGTCAAAGGACCTTGCACAGTTTGGCCTAAGGGTGGTATGTTCTCGGGCTTACTCGATATCGGCACTAAGTAGAATACCTGCTGCATAGGTGGCACGTCGTCTGGTTTGCCGCCAACAGGCATTATATAAAACGCCTGCTGAATGGGCGGTATGTCGTCCGGTTTACTGCTCGTTTGTATCCCACCGGTCGGCATACCTGCGGTCGAGGTCATCGCACCGCCCGTTGCGCCTCCGGGTTCTGCATTGACCAGTCGAGACCCACACACAGGACACGTAAGCGAAACACATGGAACGCCTATCGGATGTGTTACCGTTACATTACACATAGGACAGATACACAACGTCGAGCGGCCGCTTTGGGCGGCGCCTGCGCCGGCCTGGCCGCCACCCTGTGACTGTCCATCCACAGCCGGCCCGGCGTCGGATGGTCCCACACCAGCGTTTTCCTGTGGAGGACCGCCGGCAACGGGAATATACACTACTTGTTGAGCCTGACCTAAAGGAGTTGGTGGTATGTCATCAGGCTTGCTCGTGACCGGCACTAAGTAAAATGCCTGCTGCATAGGTGGCACATCATCCGGTTTACCGCCGGTTTGTATCCCGGCTGTTGCTGTTATCGCACCGGCAGCCGGACTGGTGCCGCTTACCATCCTGCCGCCGCAAACCGGACATTGCAGTGCCGCACAGGGAATACCTATCGGATGAGTTACTGTCGTTCCATCCAGCGGACATATACAAACTGACACCTGCGTGGTAGTGGCTGCTGTTTGTTGTACAGGCGTAGTTGCAGGCTGGTTGCTTAAGGCCCAAAGATTGTTCGCTACAGGTATCGCAACTATTCTATTTGGCGGAGAAGCAGTCTGGAAGATAGTACCACCGGCTGTTAAGGCGATAGGTCTTAACTGTGTCGGTATCTGTGTTGCCGGAAGTTGTGCCACCATGTCTGTGCCGGTAATTGAATCAGTTCCCGGTGTTGCGGTCATAAGCTGCGAGCCGCATATAGGACAGACCATATCCGCACACGAGGTATTTGCCGGGTGAGTAACCTCAGCACCGCAATTGGGACAGATGCAGGTTTCGGGCCTGCTGGCTCGTGCGTCGCCCTGGGCCGTAAGTGTCAGCTCATCGGGTTTACCCATAGGAGGAATAGTCGATGGTTGACCTGCAAGACCATCACTATCATCGTCAGAATCCTCTGTCCATGGTGAACCTCCCGTCGGAAGCGTAGCTGCTGAAGAATATCCGTATCCACCCAGGTTGGCTTCCTTTAATTCCGGTAATCTACCTAACTGATAATTCGTTATTGCGGTTCGCACGCTGCCTGTAACAGGCCCGTAGATTTTAACCTTCGCTAAATAAAAGGTATCAAGGGACTGTGGCCCTATTCCGCCTACTATTACGGCATCAATCTTTTGATCTATCAGCATTTGTGCTACGATTATCCCCATACCGCGAACCTGGGCGGCGTATGGGTTCTGGATTGCTGTCATTTTGCTTTCGGTAAAATCATACAGAATAAAATATGGAGCGGATGCGAACCGGTAGTAAACTGTTCCATCTATACTGGCCGAATCAGCGGGAATAATTATTCTGTTTGTTTTTGCAACCTCCTCGCCAAAGCTCATCAACACTACCTGTGGCGGTGAATCACCTTCATCAGGAAGTGTTACAAAGAATCTCTTGGTATCATCCGGAGAATAAACATCCATCAGGACGTTCTCATCGTCTTGAAGGGCCTTATAAAGAGCCTGCAGGTTAGCCGTGGGAACCTGGTTGATGCTTTCGATAACATCGCCAACCTCAAGGCCCTGCGAATCGGCAAGACTGCCCTGCACAACTGCCACTATCACAACGCCTTGTTCGGTAGTTGGTATGTTGAACTGGCTTCTTACCTCTTCCGTCAGCGGCGAGACAGATATTCCCCACGGCGTCGGCAGCACCGGACCGGCTGCCGTATCAGTGGTTCCTGCTACTTTTTTAATATTTGTGTCAGTTGTCGCTGTATCATCATCCGGCTTGACACCAAGCGTAACGTAAACATTCCTCTTGCCGCCGTCTACCGTGTCTACAACAAGCTTGACTGCATCGCCGGGATCAAGCTCCCGAATCTGATCCTGTATCTGAAAGGAATCAACTATCGGCGTTCCGTTGAGGGAAACAATAACATCGCCTCTCTGCAGACCTGCCTGGTCCGCCGGAGAGCCTGGTGTTACATTATTTACCAGAACACCATCTGTTGATGTCAAGCTCAGCGCATCGCTGATAGTAGCATCCAAGTCACGTATCTCTGAGCCGAGCCAGGCAAGCTTTTCTTCCACCTTATTGTAGTTTATCTCAAGCCCGCCGCCAGGCGCCCCTTTAAGAACGCGATCAAGCAAGTCCATTGCAAGCAGGCCAAAGGCTGCAAGAGCTAAAAGACCGACCACTATGGCCCATCGCCTCAGCACACGCTTCTTATGTTCCAGTACCTGTTCCTTTTCTTCATACGTCATGTCATCTGTTATCTTCTTATGTTTCATTGTTATATTTCCTTTAGCTGGGGTTCTGGTACACGGGATACGATTACAACATCTCCTATCCTGTCGAACTGTTCCATCACATTTTTCTTAATAACATTGATTGTTTTTTTAACCTCGGAGACCTTCATCTGCGGTTCAAACATCGCTTCAATATCAATCCAAATCTTCTGCCCGACCTTTCGGCCACGCAACTTACTTATATCTATTATGCCTTCCTCTTTCATGACCATCTTTTTCAGTTGCGAAAGCATTGCTTTATTGTCAAAGGAGCTATCTGTTATGCCTTTGACGCCTGAAACAAGTGTCTTAAGGCCGTTTTTGGCGATCATAATGCCGACAATAATCGCTGCTATTGGGTCAAGAACTACAAATCCCATCCTTGCGCCAAAGACACCTACCAAGACCGCAAGCGATGAATAAACGTCGGATCTGTTCTCCCAGGCGTTTGCTATCATCGCGGGCGAATCCATCTGCAGGCCGACACAGAGAGAATGCCTGAACATGATCTCATTTGCGACAACTGATATAGCCGCGGCCCAGACTGCCAGAATACTGGGGTTATATATGTCCCCTCGAATAATCGTAGCCAATGATACTATAGTGATGGTTATTGCCGTACAAACAAGCAGCGTACCTATTATGGCAGATACGATAAACTCTATATTGCCGTGGCCCCAGTGATGGTCATCATCAGGCGGGGCCGAAGATACCTTCAGGCCAACAATAACCAGTATCGCTATTATAACATCGCTGAGAGAATGGACGGCATCGGCGATTAACGCCTGAGACCGGCCAAATATGCCGCCGAGAAGCTTAACGAAAAGAAGCCCGAGGTTGGCCCAGAGATTTATTCCTCCAACATGCTTGGCACACCAATAACATTCTTTACAAGCAACAGGCACTTATATTTCTTTCAATTCCGGCTCTACTACACGGGATATAATTACGACGTCAGCCACGTCTTCGAAATGGCCCATTACTTTTTTCTTCACATTAGCTATTATTTCTTTCACATCACACACTTTCATCTGAGGGTCGAATTTTGCCTCGATGTCAATCCATCTTTTTTGTCCGATCTGCCGGGCGCGCAACCGGCCTATATCTTTTACACCTTGTTCTTTCAGTACCAACTCTTTCACCCTGGTAAGCATTGTTCTATCCTCAAGAGACTGGTCGGTTATGCCTTTAACACCTGAAATCAATGTCTTCAGCCCCGATCGGGCAATCATAAAACCGACAATAATAGCAGCAACCGGGTCGAGAACTGTAAGTCCCATCTTTGCTCCGAAAACGCCTATCAGGGCAGCAACCGACGAGTAAACATCGGCTGCGTTCTCCCGGGCGTTTGCTATCAGCACAGGCGAATCCATCTGTTTTCCAACACAGAAGGAATGTCTGGATATAATCTCGTTAGCGACAACGGATATTGTTGCCGCCCAAACCGCCATAATACCCGTTTCGTACACAAGGCCTTCGGCAATTGATGTCAGCGACACCACGGTAATAGTCACGGCCGCACAGATAAGCATCACTCCTATTATGAACGATACGATAAACTCTATATTGCCGTGACCCCAGCGATGGTCCTCATCCGGAGGGGCAGCAGATACCTTTAAGGTAACCATGACCAACACCGCTACAATGACGTCACCGACAGAATGAATAGCATCAGCGATTAACGCCTGGCTTTGCCCGAATATGCCCCCCAGCAGCTTTATGACGAAAAGGCCGGCGTTGGCCCAGATATTTAGGGCGCCTATATGTTTAGCACATTCATAACACTGTTTACAAACAACAGCCACAGACTAAAACCTTTCTCATACGAAGTGAGCTAAAGTGAGCTAAAGTGCCTAAAGTGAACTAAAGTTATAAGAATAGTAACATTCAAACCTTTGCTCGTTCTCGAGTTTATTTCTTCCCAAAAGTTCTTGATAAATGGATTATGCGTACGCCGAATTCTCGTGTTCGCTTTTCAAGCTCTTTGGCGAATTCTTTATTATCCATAACTTTAGTTCACTTTAGGCACTTTAGCTCACTTTAGGCACTTTAGTTCACTTTAGGCTCCACTGGAAATACCCATTCGGCCT
>CAZLWL010000128.1:0-5322 GCA_964563335.1 uncultured Pirellulales bacterium | reverse complement strand
CGGACCTTGTATTTGCGCTCGAGGCCGATGCGGCCACACAACACCTCTTTGAAAGGGCACCCGGAACCGTTCGCCTGCCCGATCCAAGAACGGTGCATCTGCGATTAGAAAAGCACTATTTTGAGCCTGAGACATTAATGAGCATCCTGCGAAAAATGCTTCGTAAAACGCCGGTGCAAGCCAGACGGTAAACAACAGAACCGCGACCGTTAGCGAGCGCTTATTCCGAGCCGCCCTACTGTCATTCTGAGGCGTCCCGGCGCGCCGGGAAAGAATCTTAATCTGCCGACTTTTGTCATTCCAAACTCGATTTCCCGATTTATCGGGATTCCCTCGCTGAAAGTCGTGGATTCCAGCTTTCGCTGGAATGACAATTGCACGCACGAGATTCTTCGCTCCATTGCATTTCACTCAGAATGACGTACGGGCTATTTTTTTGCGTAGAGGGCGAGGTTGTTGGCGCCGTCCACTATTGTTATGTGCACGTCTGGGTCTTCGGCAAGCCAGTCGTCAACTACCTTTTGCGGGTCGTGTGTGGGCCGAAGGTGCGCTGCTTCGATGAGTTCGTCGGGTATCTGCGAGTACATCCAGATTCGGCGAAGGCGCTTAATCATCTGAGCGAGCTTGTAAGGCTTGTGGCTGAACAGCTTGTATTCGGCCTCGATAGATTTCAGGATTTTATCAATCGGTTGTGTGAGGCGATTGTAAAAATTCTCCATCGTATGCTGCTCGCCGATTCCCTTGGGACACGCTGCTAAAAAGAGTACCTCGCCGCCGTCTGCAACGGCTTGCTTTGTCAGCTCCAGCGCCCTTTGAGCGATGTAAAAATCAATATCGTTCGGCAAACCGCCAGGCGAGACTATCAGGCGCTCGATGGGTCCGGCGGTGTGCGTGTTTTTTTCATCGACTACGTCAAAGGCTTCGGCGGTAACCTCTTTTGCCCGGCCGAAGCGCGCCCACTGGATTCGGCCGGAGCTGCTGATAGTTACCAGTGCATAGACGGGTCGGTCCTTTACAATCAGCTCCATGGCCTCCAGTTGGTCGGCGGCTAAGGGATTATCTCTTCTCGTTGGGTTCGTGTGCCACGGATGCAATCCGAATGTTGACCTTTCATCGAGCGCGAGACTATGGTTATGCTCGGTAGTTCTAAATGCACATAAGCCGGGGACAAAGTTCTTCACAGGATTCGAATAGCCGGCGAAGTAATGGACCTTCACATCCGAGAGCACCAGGAAGATATCGTTTGTATCAATTTTGGCGTTGAACATCACGTCTGTACCGCGCCCGGTTTTGCCTGCGTTGATGAAATCGTCTTTGGAGCAATCGTGGATGTGGATTTCAAAATCGTCTAAGCCTGCATTTGCAGCTTTGTTTTGGATTTGTTCTGCAATTGTACGATTTTCGCCAGTGTCGGCGTTATGGGTCCCGGTACAGATGAAGAACCGCACCAACGAAGAATTTTTGAGCATTGGAAGCACTTGGGCAAATATATCTGCCGGAAACAGGCCCCGCGTGCCGTCGGGGACCAGGACACACAGGCGCTTGCCGGCGATTTCTTCCTGAAAATCAGCTACTTCGGTCTGAGCGAAAGCCTCGCGCAGGACAACTCTGTTGTCGGCCTTTTGGTCGCCGGACCACGGACGAATAATCTCAGCGATATTGTCCTCCGGAATTTCCAGAGATACCCGTCCTTCGCCATAGTGAAGCTCAACCTTCATATCGGACCTTTGCAATTTGATTTCCTTAGCAGGATTAAGATACTCCGAGTGTAGCCGGTGAATCAAGGCAAAAACAAAACAATAGGACACGCCAAAACGGCCAACCACGGTGGTCCGCAGTACAACTCCCACGATGCCTGACTTTTGTATCGGGATTTTAGGTGTGGGGGTATGCCCGCATCAATGATGGTAGCCTGTTTCTATTCTTTTTGGAATAATCGCAGCCGCTTTAATATGACCGGCTTTGTAGCAACTTTATCTATTTCTCTGCCCACCCTTGCTTTTTCCAAGTTTTCAAAAACACTACCAACCACTAACTTCAATTCACTCTGGTTGGAGGGTCTTACGTGGTAATAATACACGTTTTGTTCTCGTGCCTTAGTTTCCAGTTCCAAGGTGTTCTTGTCCGTAGTAATAATTATTGGTGTATTTTTGCTGACCGTTTTCATGATGGGGACCGCCTCATAACCGGTCATCTCGGGCAGATCGACGTCCATGATGATACAATGAAAGTTTACAGTCTGTGCTTGTTCAACCGCTTCGGCAAAGGATTCGGCTATTTCCGGCTCGTAACGTTCACGCTCAAAACGTCCAAACTCAGAGTAAAAAAGACTGAACATGTCACCGGCAATCTTGGGGTCAGATTGAACTATTAAGACTCTTCTAATCATATTCACAAACTCCGGTCACCTTAATAACCTGTCACAAAGAGGTCACTGTTCCCTTCCTGCATCTGCAAGGGACCTGGCTTAACCAGCATCGGACGCCGAGGCTTTCTTGCTACGCAGTTCATAATACCATAAATCATCAGGTCCTATTACGCCGCTTTTGGTTAGCACCACGGCTCGCTCGATAACATTCTCCAACTCTCTGACGTTTCCCGGCCAATCGTATTCAGTTAACACCTTCATGGCTTGCTCAGAAACGGCGGTAATGCCTTTCTCCCTCTCTCTGTTATACTTGGCTAAGAAATAGTTCGCTAATAGAGGAATATCTTCGCTTCTTTCTCGTAAGGGAGGCAGAACAATTGGAACGACACTCAGAAGATAAAACAGGTCTTCTCGAAAAGTTTGCTCCTGGACACATTTCAAGAGGTTTCTGTTAGTGGCAGCAATGATGCGCACGTCCACTTTTACAACCTGTGAACCACCGACTTTCATAATTTCCTTCTCCTGGAGCACCCGAAGCAATTTCGCCTGGATATTCATGCCGATATCTCCGATTTCACCCAGGAAGACCGTTCCTCCATTTGCCACCTCAAACCGCCCATATTTGGTTTCAGTTGCGCCGGCAAAAGAGCCCTTAACGTGTCCAAAGAGCTCGCTTTCCAAAAGGGTTTCGGGCAAACCTTCACAGTCTATTACTATAAATGGCTCATCCTTTCTACTGCTCTGGTTGTGAATAGCCCGGGCTATTAATTCCTTGCCCGTACCAATCTGGCCGGAAATAAGCACAGTGCTGTCAGTTGGTGCCACTTGACGCACGAGTTGTTCAACCTCTCGCATCGATGCACTTTGGCCAACGATTACGTCCGCGCCGAACCTGTCCTTTAGCTGGGTCCGCAGCAAAATATTCTCGAGGGAAAGTCTTCTTTTCTCCAATGCCCGCTTGACTATCACCCTCAAACCGTCAGGTGTGAAAGGTTTCGGAATAAAATCATAAGCTCCTGATTTCATGGCTTCTACTGCGGATTCTATGGTCGCATACCCTGTAATGACGACAACCATAACTTCCGGGTCATCTTGCTTTATCCTCTTCAGCACTTCCATGCCGCTCAAGCCGGGCATTTTCAGGTCGAGAATGACAAGATCGAAAGGTTCTTTCTCCAACATAGCCAGTGCCGTCGAGCCATCCTCGGCTACTTTTACTATATTGGCTTTCTGAGAGAGTGCCTGTTGACACGAATCCCGCATGGTTTCATCATCATCGACGACTAAAATATTAGTTTGCTCGGACATTCAGTTCTCCTTCCGGTTTAGGGGTAATCTAACAATAAAACTGGTTCCCTTGTCAGGTTCGCTTTTCACCTGTATGGTACCTCTGTGCTTGGCTATAATACCATGGCTGACAGCCAGGCCAAGACCGGTCCCGCGACCTACTTCTTTGGTCGTGAAGAACGGGTCAAAAACTTTATCCTGATTCTCCGGCGGGATGCCGCAGCCCGTATCGGCGAACTCGATTTCAATATATTCATTATCAGGCGCCCTTCGGGTTATAAGCGTCAGTTCTCCCTTTCCATCCATGGCTTCGGCGGCATTCAGGATGATATTTGCGAACACCTGTTGTATCTGACCGACATCAATCAATACCTTCGGCAACGAAGAACAAATGACTTTGGTTATTTTAATATTTTGGAACAACGCCTGGTTTTCAAGTAAAGCCGATGTGCGCTCTAAAGTCTCATTTATATCCGACTCCTCGGTCTTAGGTTCGGTTTGACGAGCAAAGTCCAGCAGCCCCTTGACAATGTCCTTGCACCGTGAGGCCTGGCTAATTACTTTCTCCAGATTCTCACGCAGCAGCTCCTTCGCTTCCAAATCCTCCAATGCCAAATGACTATACATCAAAACGCCGCCGAGGGGGTTGTTGAGTTCATGGGCTACTCCGGCGGCGAGTTGCCCCAACGTGGCCAGCCTTTCCGATTTCATTATCTGCTGACTGGTGTATTCCTTTAGCTTCTCATCTCTTTCTTTTAGTGAAGCAGCCATGAGGTTGAACGTTTCAGCAAGTTCTGCCATCTCATCTTTCTGAGGAGCCTTAACCCGGTGATCAAGATTACCTTTTGCCCACTGAGCAGACGCAAATAGCAACTGTTTAATCGGCTGCAATACGCTGTTGGCCAGAAAACTGGAAACGACCAAAGCCATAATCATTCCTATAAGTGTTATCACTAAAAACATTGTGATAGCTTTGTCTCGCATATCCATAAATTTCTCTTCCAGGATTCCAACGTATAGCACACCAATTATTTCCCCCTTTACATCTTTAATCGGCTCATAGGCGGTGATATACCAATTATTCACGACAAACGCTCTGTCTATCCAGGCCCGTCCTTTGACCAGCACCTGTTGGTACACATCTTCAGATATACGCGTCCCAATTGCGCGTTTGCCGTCCTCACCTCTGACGTTGGTTGATATGCGCAGGTCGTCCTGGAAAATAGTCGCCGTACCAATATCCTTTCCTTTGTATTTGACTCCCTGATAAACCGTCTCTTTAACTTTGTCAACAATATCATAGTTTCGGTTAAGCAAATTACCGCCATATAGCACACCAATCAGACTGCCATCATACCCCAAAACAGGTGCTGCAGTTTTTATCATCATTCCCGCACTCTGCTCCGTTTCCGGACTTGGCTTTGCTTTCGGGGTGGGAATGAATTTTGTATACGCTTGCTTGGCCAAGTCCGCACCTTCCTTCATAAGCTCTCTCTCTGACACTATGTCTGTTGCACTAAGGACTTGTGCGTCTGACAATACCCGGCTCACGAGCGTATCATGGGCTTGACTATCGCCGGTGACAGATGGATTCCGCGCTCTGACGATAACCCGCCCCCTTCTGTCTGTCAGGGTTAGAATGTCCAGAGATTCGGTTTTTCTTATTT
>CAZLWL010000127.1:0-5349 GCA_964563335.1 uncultured Pirellulales bacterium | reverse complement strand
TACCAGCTACTGAGCATATACAGACAGGGAACGTGATTCAAGAGGAAATTACAAAGGTGAAGTTGAGCATAGGAGTTGCCAAAGATGCGGGGGGACGAGTAATTTTACGGCGTGCAATCGTTAAGCCAGAAGTTTGCCATGATAAACACGTCATTCAGATCAACAGACCAGTCAGTGTCAACGTCGCCGTCAAGGCCTGCACCTGACTGGCGCCAATCTTTAGCGAGGATTGAAAAATCTGAAGAGTTGACCGGGTTAATCTCGTCAAGGTTTGCGGCACTACACGGACACTCGCCGTTACAGTTGTCACAGGCATCGCCAACCCCGTCTCCGTCTGAATCAGCCTGATCGGTATTAGGCGTATAGGGACAGTTGTCAACGGAGTCTTCAATCGTATCACCGTCGGCATCCGGGGTATAATTCAACTGACTGAAGACATTGGCAGTTCTGTCGGAAAACCAGTTTCGGATACTGTCGAATTCTTCTGCTACACTTCCACCGAGTTGATTACCCGGGTCTGCTGCCACCGCGGCGGTCAGGACCGGCTCAATCGAGTTAATAAAGGCATGAATGTTAGCCTCGGATAACGGGCCGGTTAAGAGGTCTATCAATATCTGGTCATATTGTGCTTTGAAGGTTGGATTGCCAAATATGGTATCTGCATATTCATCCCCGGGTGAGTAAATGTTGAAACCAGTGCCCGACAAGGAAGCGTCAAGGTCCCAGGGAATGTACATTCTTTTTCTGGTTTCTGAAGGATTATCAAGGTTGAAGTCGAGAAAATGGCTGTTACGTGAATGTGTAAACAGCGAATCCGGGTTGGAAACAAAAATGTTCACCGCCGCCATTGTCAACATCCCCTGCATATTTATCAACTCGTTTAACTGAGTTACCAAGCCGGAATCGTCAGGGGCAGAGCAAATACCACCGGAAGGATACAAGTCAGAATTCGAGTTGCCGTGTGCGAAGGGAAAGTAACAGATTTCATCTACTGCGGGGCTTTTTGGATTGAGGTCATCACCTATCTCCAGCGTGAAACTGTGCTCACCCCTGTACTGATACAACCATGTTTCGTGATATACGTATACTCCGCGATTGATCATGTAGGTCTTGTCCAACTGCTCGGCGTTGACGTAAACACCGTAATAGGTGCCGTTGACGTAGAGCTTGACCCAGTTTGCGCGCCAGGCGTCGTAGCCGTAACCTTCCGCACACGATGCCATTTGGTGCATGTTGCAGGCTATACCTTCGGTAAGGACGTTGTTATCGTCCCCGTTTTCGAGGCTCAGCTTCTTTAAGCCGTGCCACATTTCCACCGAATCGGGATGACCCGGGAAACACGGATCGCACGGGTCGTCAATATGGTATTCGTTGATGTCAATTTTGAAGCTGACTTTTGTATGGTCGTTGGCGTCGATGGGGTCGCCGGACTTTCGGCGCACCGAGACCCAAATCTTCTGGTCTTCTTCACCATCGGCCCAGAACCATGCGGGCAGTTCAATGTCAAAGGTTTCATCGTCCAGAATCGTATTCAAGTCACAGGGGTCCATCTGTATGTTGAGGGTCATAAGCAGGGTGGGGTCGAAGACTTCCGGCCAATCCTGTCCGTACGCCGCCCCAGCCAGAAAGGCCAAACTCACAGCGATTAGCACGCCCCCCGTTACAAGTGATTTCTCAGATGCCATTGCCTTTCCAACACCTCTCATCCTGTATAAACACACTCACCTACCTCCAGGCCCTTAAGCGCAGAAAGACCCGCTTCCCATCTTCGTCAGTGGAGTTCACAATGAACAGAGATTCGACACAGCCTCCGTACTGATAGTGGCTTATATTATAACAGATTTTCGTAAAAAAGGCAAGAAAAGTCTTCTTTTTTTGAGTTTTGCCCTTAATACGGCTAAAAAACCGCAAATTCTGAGTTGAATGGTATGCACAGCATACCCTACCTGAGAGGTTCTAATCGTGCGCGTTTAGGTCTGCTTTCAGAGAATTCACGAGGTGAACGACTTCATCTGCGGCAGAGGCGACATCGACTTTTTTGCTTTTGGATTCGCTTCGCAGCTTGATTTCGACTTTGCCGGCGGCAAGAGATTTTTGGCCGACGGTAACACGGATGGGAATGCCCAACAAATCGGCGTCGTTGAATTTTACGCCGGCTCTTATATCCGGCCGGTCGTCAAGGAGGACCTCGATGCCCTTTTCAGTCAACTGTTTATAAATCTTTTCGGCGGCTTCGGTGATTTCAGGACCTATTCCGGCGGGTGTAATGATTACCTCCCAGGGAGCGATTGTTATGGGCAGGATAGGGCCTTTGTCATCGTGGCTGATTTCAATGGCCGAGGCTAAGATGCGATTTATACCTATGCCATAGCAGCCCATCAGGCATGGTTTTTCATTGCCGGCGGCATCGAGAAACTTAGCGTCCAATTTGGCGCTGTACTTTGTGCCTAATTTGAATACCTGGCCGACCTCGATGCCCCTCTTGAACAGGAGTGGCTTACCATCGTACGTGTCGCCTTCGACTGCGTTTCGAATATCAACAACCTTTATATTCTTGCCTTCAAGAGCAAAATCTCTGCCGGGGACGACGTTTTTGACGTGGTAGTCGGTCTTATTTGCGCCGGTGATACCTACAGCCATTGCAGCAACGGCGTGGTCGATGAGAACAAGATTTACCTTTTCGGCCAATCCCATAGGCCCTGCGAAGCCAATGGCAGCGGCTGTTACCTTTTCGATCGTGGCCTCGTCGGCGAGTTCTATATGTTTTCCGCCGACAGCACCTGTGAGTTTTTCCTGGTTGAGGTCGTGGTCACCCCGCACGACAGCAACAATCGTCTCGGTACCCGTTGAGTAGATGAGTGTCTTGATCATTTTTTCCGGCCTGCACTTCAGGAAGTCGCAAACGGCTTCGATGCTGCCGACGTTTGGCGTGTGAACTTCTTCTATGGCCGGGATATTTTTCGGGGCCGATTGTTTTGGCAACGGGTCAACGGGTGCCTTTTCAAGGTTCCAGGCGCCGGAGCCATCTTCGGTATAGACGATGATGTCCTCGCCGTTTTCGCAGGGGATGGTGAACTGGTGCGAGCCGGAGCCGCCTATCTCGCCGGTTTCGGCCTCGACGATAACGTATTCAAGACCGCACCGGGCAAATATCCTGCAATAGGCCTCGTACATTGTTTTGTAGGACTTATCCAGGCTTTCGTCGTCAACATCGAAGCTGTAGGCGTCCTTCATTATGAACTCGCGCGAGCGCAGGACGCCGAATCGCGGGCGGAACTCATCGCGGTACTTAGCATTTATCTGGTACAGGTTGATGGGCAGTTGTTTATAAGAGTTGATTTCACCGGCGGCCAAGCACGTTACGACCTCCTCGGCGGTCGGCATCAGGACGTTTCCTCGGCCGTGGCGGTCGGTGAATCTGCCTAAGGTCTCACCGTAGTCGACGTCTCGACCGGTCTTTTGCCACAGTTCCAACGGCTGCACCATCGGCATAGAGATTTCGAGGGCGCCGGCCTTGTTCATCTCCTCCCGCACGATGTCCATAATCTTTTGGAGGATACGCCAGCCCGCGGGCAGGTATGTGTAGGTTCCGCTGGCGAGCTTTCGCATCAGGCCGGCACGAATCATCAGTTGATGGCTGATTATCTCGGCATCGGCGGGCACTTCTTTAACGGTCGGTATAAATGTTTTAGTATATCTCATCGAAAATCCTTGTTAAGCAAATTGGCATAAGACCTTACGGCCAAAAATTATAGCAGGCTGAACCTCTTTTGCAAGACAATATACTGGCCAAAATCAGTTGACTTTTTTGCTAAGGTGGTTTACTTTATGGTACAGAAAGACGAAACCCAAAAATTTGGATTTTAGCCATTATTATGATTATAATATCTCGCAGAGGTAATATATGAGGCAAATTAGAATTACATTACCGCAGAAAAATATAGAGGACTTTTGCCTCAAATGGAAAATTTCAGAGATGGCACTATTCGGGTCTGTTTTGTCAGACGAATTTCGTTCCGATAGCGACATTGATGTTCTGGTTAGTTTTAAGGATGCCGCCGGATGGGGATTGTTCGATTTTGTGGATATGGTTGATGAGCTTAAGGCCATTTTTGGGCGGAAGGTTGATTTAGTCGAAAAAGATTCGTTGAGAAATCCGTTTCGCAGACAGACAATACTCGCCAGCAATGAGGTAATATATGCAGCCTGACGAGAGGCAGGAGCGAATCTGGAAAGTTGTCAGAGAAAATGTTCCGCAGTTGATTGAGTTGCTAAAACAATTTGTTTGAAGGCAGGCGAAGGACAAGCCATAAATATGGTAACGGTGGTTTTATAAAAATTTAAAATATGAAAGGAATAAGGATGCCGAATAATTTCAGAGCACAAAAATTTTATGATTTCGAAATAGTAAACGAAGAAAGTCGGGTCATTGGAAAGATTCGCATAAAGCCAAATGGTATATTATGGAAGTCAAGAGGTGCACACGATTGGCTTGGGGTAAATTTAGAAAGCTTTGCTATATTTATGAATGATAAAGGCAGTAAACGAAAACGCTAATTTGAAAAATTTGCAAAAATTCGATTGTAAGTTTACATCAAGGCGTTGCAAGCTTACATCGGCACTTTAATTGATTCATTATGTAAAGGACTTTACTAATGGATAAAAAAATTGCAATTCGAGAATTGAATAAAGAAGAGGCCAAGAAATTATTGAAATCGAAGAAATTTAACAGGTGTGCTCCGGTGAGCTGTCAATCTTGTGGCAATAAAGGGCCTTTCAAAAGACGATTTTTTCAAATTGATAGCGATTATGACATGCGAGAGGATGAAACTCAAACTATTATAAGATATCATATGAAACAAAATAACAATTTGTATAATATTATCTTTAAGATTCATAAAAACACAAATTATATCGATACGGCTTTTTGTAGTGAATGTAACTCTAACATGGTGAGCTATGATATCGAGCTTAATGACGAGCTATTTGATGAAATGGCAAAGTTTTTGGGTTTACCGAAAGATAAAATACAAAACGATACAAGAAAAATCCTTGACCTCTTGTCATAAGAATACCCCATCCCCTGAGCCTGTCGGCCCCGGTTCAAGCCCGGGGCAGGCTTCGAGGCTGCCACACAAGCATATCAAAAGTCAAAAATCAAAGTGCAAAATTGTGGAATCCCGACAAGTCGGGAGACTTTTTTAGCAGATCCCTCGACAAGCTCGGGATGACAGGTCAGCGCTCGGGATGACATGTCAGCGCTCGGGATGACAGGTCAGCGCTCGGGATGACAGGTCAGCGCTCGGGATGACAGGTCAGCGTTCGGGATGACATGTCAGCGTTCGGGAT
>CAZLWL010000126.1:0-5544 GCA_964563335.1 uncultured Pirellulales bacterium | reverse complement strand
CCGAAAGTGTGGCAGGTACGGCCGGTCAAGAGCGTGGGCCGGTTTGGCTTTGTCGATTTTTCGGTGATTGGTTTTTATCTGGCCGCCATGATTGGTGTGGGCGTGTTTTTTTCCTTCCGCAACAAGAATTCAGACGATTACTTCCGTGGTGGCCAACGGATCCCATGGTTTGTGGCAGGGTTGAGCATCTTTGCCACCATGCTGAGTTCGATTACATTCGTGGCCATCCCCGCTAAAGCCTATGCCACCGACTGGGTCTACTTCATGGTTAACATGACGGCCATTGCCATCACGCCGCTGGTGATTTTGCTTTTTCTTCCGTTCTTTCGGAAGATTGACGCAACAAGCGCCTATGAGTATCTCGAGAAGCGATTCAATCGACCGGCGCGCCTTTTCGCCAGTGCATCGTTTGTCTTCTTTCAGATTGGCCGAATGGCGGTCGTAATGTATTTGCCGGCACTGGCCCTGGCGACCATAACGCCCATGTCGGAGCAGCAGTGCATCCTTCTCATGGGAATACTAAGCATTATCTATTGCACCATGGGTGGACTTGAGGCTGTTGTATGGACCGATACCATACAGAGTTTCGTTCTTTTAGGGGGAGCGTTTTTCTGCCTTATGCTGATTATAACCCGGATTGATGGAGGGGTAGCCGGTTTCATGGCCACAGCCGGCGAACACAACAAGTTTCACATGATGAACTGGGACTTCGCTTCGACAAGTTTTGCCACAACGGCCCTCTGGGTGGTTGTGTTGGGTGGAATTGGACAGAATCTGGTTCCCTACACATCAGACATGGCAGTTGTTCAGCGGTACATGTCTGTTCCGGATATGACTCGCGCGAAAAAAGCGATCTGGACGAATGCCGTGGCCATCCTGCCGGCTTCACTTTTGTTCTTTGGTGTGGGTACGGCGCTGTTTGTCTTTTACGCGCACAACCCTGATCGTCTGGATCCGACGTTCAAAACCGATGCCATATTCCCGCTGTTCATAGCACGAGAACTCCCCACAGGCATCGCAGGACTGGTCGTGGCCGGCATCTTCGCCGCAGCCCAATCCACCATTTCTACGAGCATGAACAGCACTTCGGCGGCACTGGTGACCGACTTTGTCCGCCCTTTGAAGCAAATTCATTCTGAACGGGGCTATTTGCAGCTTGGCCGCGCATTGACGGCTGTCCTGGGCGTTTTGGGAATGCTGCTGGCCCTTTTATTTGCTGCATCGGATATCAAATCGCTATGGGACCAGTTCATGAAGATTCTTGGACTGTTCGGTGGTCCCATGTGCGGGCTGTTCTGCCTTGGGATTTTTACGACGAGGGCTAATGGGCCGGGAGCGGTCATCGGTGCTGTGGCCGGAGCCGTAGGGTTGTTTCTTGTGCAGCAGTATACAGACGTTCATTTGCTACTCTATGCGCTTGTGGGCATTACCATCTGTTTCGTCTGCGGTTATCTTGCAAGCCTGGCTGTCCCTCGCTCTAAGAAATCAATTCAAGGCTTAACAATCCACACGCTTGAAAGGTCTGACATTCTCTGATACCACGCGGAAAGGAAAAGGAAGCTGATAGCCAAGATTACCGGCATAAACAAAAGAAAACAGGGCTTCGGATAATTTCCGAAGCCCTGTTTTACAGTTTTTTTTGCCATGAAAACTTAAGGTGTTAATCAACCACTAAGTTCCATAACGCGTCACAGTCTACCCAACCGTCTTCACCACCATCATAGGGTTGCGTACACTCCAGCCATTGGTTGTAAAGGATTGCGACTTCTGCCAGATTCACGACGCAGTCCTCGTTGAAGTCCTGAGGAGCAAAACCCCACGCGCCGCATTCATTGTCCTGAACAATTACGACAACAATCGTCTCATCAGCTTCGCCGTCGGATTCTTCTTCTTCATCGGGTGTACAAGGGTCGTCGGCGCCGGAACCGTCGGGATTCCACCACGGTACGAGGTACCGCACGTCTTGGCTGTAAGAAGGCAGGAATATTTCACCATCGACGTCTTCCAGCCAGGCTTCCGCTAATTCGTCGTTGTCAATTGGGCATACGGTGATGATCTGCTCGACATTCCAGCCGCTGGTCATGGTGCCTGGAACCCAGGGTGCGCCGTCCGCAGTGGTAAACGTCAGAACGTTCGGGTCATCGGCGACTCCGAGAGGCGGGTCTAAATCGGCCATTTCTGCCTTCTCATCTGCCCCGAAGGGCCACCCCTCGGGGTAAACCCTGACATAAACATTATCAGTCGGCCTGTGCGAAAGTCTTACCTTCATACCAACGCAAGTACATGGGTCGCTCTCAGACAACTCGATTGGATCCGGAAGCGCCGAGACATAAGGTATATCATTATCTACGACACCAACTCTCGCCTCTACTACCACTGGTGTAGGATTTCCAAAGTTAGGGTCGGCGATGTCAATTGTGACAGTAAGCTCGATCGGATACCACTCGTCACCTTCTCTATCGGTATCATCAACGACCTGGACAATCACGTTCTGCGGGATGTTCCAGTTTAGCTCGGTAAAGGACGGAAGAACTACGCTTCCATCGGCAGCGACACTATCAGGGAAGGTGAAGTCTGCATGCGGGCCATCACCCTCGGTATTGGGGTCAACAGTAACCGTCGCAACGAAGTCGGGATAGTCCAAACCTTCACCCGGCTGCCAGGCAAGACTGACCAGAAGCTGACCGTCAGGCCGCCCGCCCGCTGGCGGACCGCCAACGTCCTGCTGTTCGTAAACAGGGATATCATTGGAGTCAACAGTAATTGCCGGTAACGCAATTTCGCAGCTCAAGCCTTCGCAGGTGCCACCGGCAGCGATGGCTTCGGCAACTGTATCGAATGGCCCGTCACCTCCGGCTATGCGGAACGCCCATTCATCTCCCCAAGGCACACAGAAGAAGTCCCACTCTGTTACAGCCTCGCTCAACATATCTTCGATAAGCTCAAACACAACTGTGCCGTCTCGATATTCGCAGTTTTCGCAGTCACCGCCTACGCAGAGTAAGCTGTAATAACCCGGGTCAGGAGGTCCTATTCCATGAAAGTTACTCTCGAAAGCGTCCAGAGTTGACAAGTCATAAAACTCGCCCGCTTCATCATAGCCCGTCATAGTAACTTCATCGCCCACTCCTGCATCCGGGGGGCAAATTGTGAAACAGACAGGTTGAGCGCTTGCAATACCTGAAAAGAGCGGCACTGCAATAGCTAATACCATAACAAACATTATCAATTTTTTCATAATTAAATCCTCCATTCTTCATGGTTTAAATTATAGTCATAAACTCCTTAGCCATTCCAAACTTCCGTTACAGGTAAGACTCACAAGCCGGGTCCTGTGGATCTGAGCAGTCGAGCCATTGGGTGGCAAATTCTATCGCGTCATAGAGGTCCACGTAACAATCCCGATAATTGGGGTCGCTTACACGAGAAGGGTTGCCAATGATGTCCGTGGGCAGGAAACCGAATGCACCGCATTCATTGTCCTCGATGTCAATAATGACCGATCGCTCCAAACCTTCGGGTTCGTCCTCATCGTTTAAGGGCGCATAGCGCTCATCTGAGGTTGATTCGACAAAGAACAGGAGGCTGGCTCCATAGTTCTCGTCGCCGGCAGCAAAGACTTCCTCGGCCTGCAGCACATCGTCGTCATTACCAAATATCAAGATCGGGTACGAGACGTCCCACTTACTAACGACACCGATAACACCGGATGATACCGGATTACCGTCGGACGTGAAGACTATAGCGTTGGGTTCATCAATGGGAGGCAGAGGTTCGTTATAATCCCACTCCGGGTTCAGCCACATTATCGGCTGATTGCCGGACTCGCCTTCCGTCACGATGACTCTGACATACTCCTGCGAACCCGGGTTTTCATCGTTGACAGGCACCACCTGCAGTGTAACGCCGATTTCCCGCCATCTCTTTAAGGGCCAGCCGTGCTGCCATCTGGGCTGTTCCCATATCTTGACGGGACCAGTTACAGGCATCTCCGGGCTATGACTCTCTGGCACGGTATATGTGAACAACATATTGGCCTGGTCGTTGTCAAAGACATTAACGGTTACGACCACTTCGCCCACGAAGTTTGCATCTGTGGGGTGGGGTGGGTAGGAAGATGAAGCGAGTATATTCTGCGGCTCGAGCAGCGTATCCCCTGTTTCCTGGGGTTCCGCGATGCCATCGTCAATAGCTTTGAAGGCAACCGTTTGCGGGCAATTCCAGCAGCTCGTCTTGGTGGCCGGATCCCAGTCGGGACAGCTGGCGATGAGGAGGTCGAGGGAGTTGGCGTCAGTAGCCGTCGTACCCGTGAAAGTCAGGGTAATACTGCCATCGACTAAGCTGCCGCCGATGAGCGTAATATCCTCACTCGGGCCACCTTCCGGGCCGTCAGCGCGGGCAATACTATTGGGGTCAACCCTAATTGTGATAATCGCTTCCGGTGGCGGCTCATTCAACAGCGAAACGCCAAAGTCGCCTTCGGTCTCGCCCGTTTCATAGACGAGCATTACGTTCGGGTCAATGTCGATAGAACGAACGCCGGGGCAGGCCATGCCTTCACAGGTACCACTGTTAGCGATGGCTTCGGCAACTGTACGCCATGGCGCATCTTCTGGATCGTCACGATTGGCTATGCGGAACGCCCAATCATCTCCCCAAGGTGTACAGAAGAAGTCCCACATCGTTACATCCTCCTGCAACATCTCATCGGTAAGCGTGAACACAACTGTGCCGTCTCGATATTCGCAGTTTTCGCAGTCACTGCCTATGCAGAGTAAGCTGGGATAATAACCTCCAGTGTCATGATGAAAGTTACTCTCGAAACTGTCCAGCGTTGACAAGTCAAAAAACTCGCCCTCTGGGTCATAGGCCGTCATAGTAACTTCATCGCCCAGACCTGCCTCCGGGGGGCAAATTCTGAAGCAGGCAGGCTGACCTTTAACTTCGCCGGCGATGCCGAGGCATAACATTAATACCATAACAAACATTATCAATTTTTTCATAATTTTAATCCTCCACTTGCCTGTATGGTTCCATTTAATTATTACTCTCTCACATCCTGCCCGTTACAGGCTCCGAACAGCTTAGAGAGCACTTGCCCATTTCGATGGGCAGCCACAAAAACAATTTTCCACCATCCTGCCCTGTTTAGCTTGCAAAATAAATGAAATGCTGATTTTTAGTGCCTATACTTTCCTTACATAGACCTCCTTTCTTGTACAGTGATACAGTTGCTTTTTGCGTGAATTGATATTGTATGTATTGCGCAAACACTGCGCGCTATAACCCGTGGGGTTGAATTAACAAGCTCAATTTCGAGTAGCTGCATACTCTCCTCCAGGGAAATTGTACACTCTCATCTCATTCTCATTTCAAGCTTTTGCAAGCAACCAAACTACAAATACTAATATACACTATTTACTCGATAATTGTCAAGAAAAAAAATGTCAAAAAAAAAAATGTCAAAAATTTTTTTTCGGTTGTTTTTCGGGAAGTATTACAAGACTATGAGGTAGGTGTAAATGCTCTGCTGTTATGGAATTT
>CAZLWL010000125.1:0-5679 GCA_964563335.1 uncultured Pirellulales bacterium | reverse complement strand
CTATAACTTCCGAGGAGTTAGAGGATGCCCAGGCCGAGAGAGAGAGTTTAAGGGAAAACTTAGCTATAATTTCCAAAGAGTTAAAAAGCACTAAGGTGAAGCTTGCCTCTGCAATGCAGACGCAGGACGATTTGGAGTATCAAATAGCAGAACTGACGAGGCAGCAAAATACCGCAATTGCCAGTGGGCAAGGAGACCAGTCAATGATTGAGAGGCTGGCCAATCAACTGAAAGAAAAGGATGGCACAATCAGTGAACTTGAGCAGTGGGGCACAGAGTTGCAGGCGACTATCCAGGAACTTCAAAATTACATTGAACAAATGGAGGATCAGGTAGAAGAAGAGCCTCAAGAGGAGTTTGAAGAGCAATATGAAGAAGATGTATATGACCAGAATGATATTTGAATATTTAAGGGGGGGGCAATACGCCCGACCAGTGGCTCGTTCTTGGCGGAACTTTTCTTTCAAGCTACAAAAGAGTCCCTTTTTATAAACCCAACTGCCATTCTTAGGATAGCTGATGCTTTTTTTACAAAAAATTTTTCCTCACAACAACCTGTGAGTTTTCTGCAATTATCGCTGTTACTGCACGCTGCATATAGGCTTGTGCGCGGCAAAAACAAAAACTCACAGCCTCCTGTCAGCAAGTGCGAAAAAAAATTCCATTTTTTTCATTGACACACCACATATCGTGGTTTACCTTTTTCCCAGAACTAAGTGTAGGGCTGTAGGAAGCCTTTCTGTGGGTCAAGCCAGTAGGGTGTTTTTCTGGATTAGCCTGTGAGATGCCCATTCTGTAAGGAAGACCGCGACAAGGTTATTGATTCGCGCTCCAGCGAAAGCGGCCGAGTCATCAGGCGAAGACGCCAGTGTCTGGCCTGTGCCAAACGCTTTACGACATACGAAAAGATCGGCGACAGCTTCAAGCTCAATGTCGTAAAGAAAGACGGCTCCCGCGTTCCTTACGACAGAGACAAAGTCCTCGCCGGGTTGCAAAAGGCCTGCTACAAAAGGCCTGTCTCTGCAGACCAGATCCAGGAAACCGCCGACAAGGTCGAAGAAGACGTTTTTAAGAATCATGACAAGGAAGTTTCGTCACGATTCATCGGCGAAAGCGTTATGACGCACCTGCGGGCTATTGACAAAGTCGCCTATATACGTTTCGCGAGCGTTTATCGCGAGTTTACCGACGCCGGCAAGTTCATCGAGGAAGTAAGCCAGGCAATTGCCGAGCCCAATCTCAGCGGTCAGCCGCACCTTTTTGGCGACTAAAGTTGTCGCCGGATTGAGCTCGAAAATGTTGTACCGGCCGGTCAGCATGGAGGACCAAGCTGATGCAACTTAAGGTGATAAAAGCTGATGACAGTGTCGAGCGGTACCTGCATACGAAGGTTATCGGCACCTTCAGCAACGCCCTGGCCCTGGTCGACCAGCCGAATGTCTTCGCCGCTGAGCAGTTTGCCGATGCGATAACGTTTTATCTTTACCGAAAAAGAGGCGCTGTTACGGTAACCAGCGATGAGATACATTTGATGGCCCAGGCTGTTTTGACCGCCACCGGCTATGAAAATGCTGCACGCGCCCTGAATGAGCATCGCTTGAATCGCCAGTTGAAACGCGGGCGCATTGAGGTAGTTGACGGCAATGAGAGCAACGGCCAAGACGAGCCCATGAGGCTCTGCCTGTGGAATAAATCGAGGATAGTCGAGGACCTGATAAGAAAGGATAAAATCAACCGACATACGGCAAGGGCAATTGCTTCTTCGGTGGAAGAGAGGGTCTTGAATCTCGGCATGACGCAAATTCGCCGAAGCCTGATAGCCGAGCTCGTCTCCGCCGATACGGCCATGATGCTCCAGCTCCAAAAGCAGTTGCAACTGGCCGTCTAAGGCCTCACCGCCGTTATATAGCCGGCTCTGTTGGGGCCATTTGGGTAATTTGCTGAACCCGCAGCATGTCAAGCGGGTATGACGTCTTTACAGTTTTGAAAGGATAACAGACAAACAAAGAAGCCCATGTGGGAAAGGACACCCACCTCAGACAGCGGCGGAATGGATGTTGCCAGTCGGATATCAAGCGGCAAAGACTAATTCTAAGGATAGACTGATTCTAAGGAGAGAAACAGAAGCTGCTAACGACCCTGCTTGAGCTGACAAAGCTGTCTGAGCATTTTTTTGCCGCCGCACATGGGCGCACCCATTTGTAGTCTCAGCCGACTTGTCCTTTCGACCAAAGTGGACCCTCTCGATGCAAACAATGAGCAAATTTGACGCGCTGATATTAGGCATACTTTTTGGAGCGGTGCCCATACTCCTTTGTTTCTTGCTGGTATTCATCATCGGCTCTTCCGCTGGCTTGACTTCTGACCAGTTCGGCCCGTACGCTCTTGCGGCACTGGGAGCCGGCCTGGTTATCGATATTATCTTTTTGAAAGCATGGGTCAACGGTGCATACAGAATGAGTAACGCCCAACTCGGTGTGATATATGTCTTCTACTCGATAGGTGCCCTTGGCTTTGGGATGGGCGTTCCGATATTCAACTTCGCCGTCGGGATAACCGCCGGATTCTATACAGCCAGAAAAATGTGTCACATACGAGCAGACGAAACCCAGCGCCGCCGAAACATCAAAAAGACCGCACTATTTACTGCAGCCGTATTGATGGTAATGTGCTGCCTGACGGGATTTTGGGCGCTCGTGGGGGGCCTGATTGGCGCGCGCTTTGAGACTCCGGTTTTGTCATTTACATTTACAGTACCCATCATCATCGGCTGTGTCATCTCCGGCGGCCTTATCCTCTGCATCCTCCAATACTGGCTGACCACCGCTGCCAAAATGCTTCGCCCACCTGCTATCGCCATCGGATTCCACGAGATGAGTTTGATGAGCAGCCCCCCGAAGCTCCACAAAACAGCAGTCGCAACAAGAAGTCCAACCGCCCTGCTGTGTTTGGATTTCGAATCAATGATCATAAAGGCAACCGCCCGCGTAAACCGCATCTACACCTGACACTCTGTTGTGACTCTGAGGACACCATTTTAATTGTCAAGTTTCCTTGGCAGTGGACGATTTAAACAGCCGCAGGACGACTGTTTCGGCGAGACGTCTGTTATCGGTATTCAGCCTCACATGGCAACGGCCACAGCTATCGAAGATACCGAGTTGATTGTCTTATCGCGACAGGCGCTGCTTTCAATATACAAGGAGGACCTGTAGCTTTACATCATTCTGCTATTGAATATCGCCCGCGAGGCCTGTCGCCGGCTCCATCACTCCGACCAGGTACTCCTCCACTACGTTCTCGAAAAGTAACCGGCGACGGCTATTCTATTGCCAGATTGATTTCAGTTCGTAGATTTCGAGATTCTTTAGTTTAGTTTTGCCGTTTTTACTGAAAACCTTGATAGCAGGGTCACTATCGACAAGGTAAGCGCCCATGTGGAAATAGTAACGGCCGTTGTTTGGGGAGACTTCGACCATGGTTCTGTCAACGAGTATCTCCAGAGATATTTTTCCATCTATCGGCTTAAGAGGTGCATTGTGAGGTTCATAGAATCTCTCGGTGTCAATGTCGCTTTCAGGACCTTTGCAGATAATACGGTTTTCTTCGGCGTCATATGTGATCTTGTATTCACGAACAATTATCCCAAATGAGTCTGCGTTACCGATCTGGAATTCTGCTTTTATATGGAAAAGCTCGCCGTTGATCCCGGCAAGTGTTTTAGTTCCATCAATTGTCTCGTCAGTGAAGGAATGTTTTTTCTTATGCAGTTTTTGGACTTCTTCGACGGGCTCAGCGAACATTCTGATACCTTCATCGGTTGTTCTTAAGGTAAGTACGATCGGGAAACTGATCATCTGGTTCCAGGGCATGTCCGGCATAGGAACCGGTCCCCAGGCCATCATAATGCGTCGGCCGTCTTCTTCGGGTATATCGCTGAAAGTCTGAGATGCGTAGAAGGCGTTGCCGTAGTTGAATTTCAGGCTTTTGGTTTCGGGTTTGAATTCTTTGCCATCGAATGAACCGATAAAGTAATCAGCAGAGCCTCCATAGAGTACCCATTTTGTATTGTTCTGGTCACCGTCAACGGGCAATTCGAAAAGTTCGGGGCACTCGCCGAAGCTTTTAAGCCTGCTGGTTTTAGTCCAGTTTTTCAGGTCTGTGGAGGTGAAGAAATCCATCTCGCCCTCTTCAACAAAAAGCACCATCACCCATTTGCCTGTCGGTTCGTGCCAGATGACCTTAGGGTCGCGGTTACCACCCCTGATATGACCGATGATTGGATTACCCTCGTACTTTGTGAAGGTCCTGCCGCGGTCGTTACTGTATGCCATCGACTGCGTAAACGGTTCACCATCCGACCATGCATTGGTCCCCCCTGCCGATGTATAGAAGCATACAATCGGTTTTTCGTCGCCGGTCTGAAAACCTGCGGTGTTATCCTCATCGACTACTGCCGAGCCTGAAAATATCGTTCCCATTGCATCCGGGTGAATCGCATCACCTAATTCAGTCCAGTGAATCATGTCGGTGCTTACCGCATGGCCCCATGTCATATTGCCCCAGGGCCAGCCGAAAGGATTGTGCTGATAGAACATGTGGTATTCGCCGTCATAATAGACCATGCCATTGGTGTCGTTGTTCCAGCCGCGCTTCGAGGTGAAATGAAACTGCGGCCGAAGCTTCTCGGTATAGACCTCATCTTCACCCGGGAAGGTGTCAGCCTGGAAAATCGAATCGAAGCCTTTGCCCTTATCCGGATTATACCTGTCGATGCGCACAGTCGCGTCTTTGCCATCGAACTCACTCACATCCAGAAACACCCAATAATCCGGCTCACCCGCAGCCAATGATATCTCGAACTCGCGCACCACCTCACCATCGATAATAAAGCTTACCAATCGCCCACGTGCCCCATTGTCCACCGGGAAATTGAGATACTTGCTGTCGATATGAAACTCGCGCATCTTGGCTACATATTTACTCGCTACATCGCTTTGGTAGATATGGTCAACGCTAATGTGTCCCCAATCGCGGCGGCGGCGGTCCACGATTTGAATCCGGGCGCTTTTGCCCTTTAGCTCCGAGACATCCCAGCTTTCCCAATCTAATACATTACTCTCACTTCCCGCAGCCCTGCGAACCACTTCACCGCCAACGAGCAAATTCATACAGGTCCTTCGCCTATCATCTCCCCCGCTGATAAGGAAAACGATGTGGTCTCGCTCTATCGTAAACTCCGGCGAAGTAAGCGTGCCGGTGGGCCTGTCGCCTTCCTGATAACTCGTAGCCAGCCCTTTGCCTTCAAAGCCGCTAATCTCTTCCATCTCCTCCGTCTCGCGCCACTTTGGACTCTTGCCGAAAGCATCTCCCGTTACCTTCCAGTCGCCGTATGTGGCTCCTTCGAAATCGGCTATCATAAGCTCGCCCTGCTGGACTTGTTGGCCTTGCTGAACCTTTTCAACGCAGCTCGACAGACAAACCAAAACGACCACCACTAATACCATTCCCAGATTCTTCATTATTGCACCTCACATTTATACTTACAAAGCATCATTTCACACTTAATCTCACTCGGACATGTAAATATATCAGCCCAACCCTTCATTTTGCAAAAGAAATCTGTAACCGTTCAGGGGCATTTTGAAAGTATCGGGTAACACACCCAATATCAAATAC
>CAZLWL010000124.1:0-5697 GCA_964563335.1 uncultured Pirellulales bacterium | reverse complement strand
GTGAAATGGCGAAGCAACAACTCAAACAAAGTACACGGTTATTAATTCTTGCTGGTTACATAGCAATATTGTTTGTTGCAAGCCGCATGGCTTTTGGACGATGGATTCCCCCTCTTAGTCCAATCGGATTTTGGTTCTACATAGGCTTGTTGAGCTTGTTGTTAAGCAGTCAGCTAGTAACACCTTTCTATACCCCTCCAGCTTCATCTATAACTTACGCTATTTCTGCCGTTATAGCGCTTCTATTAGTTAATGATTGGAAAACATGGGGGTCATCCGAACGATGTGTATTTCTTGCAGCGATCCTTTATTGCTCTATTGTTGCAGTAAGTGCCTTTGTTGCGATACTTACCAGAGACAAGACAGAAGAATTTTGGCAGAAAGTAACAGAAACTTTTAAGATTGCTTCTAACAAGCTTGGAAATTCAAGGGCTGTTTATAGTGCTGTTATTTTATTTGCTATTTATACATTCCATAGAAATTCAGCATCAGAAACATTGTTTATTAGCTTGGCATGGATTGTTGCTATAGCCATAAGACCTCTTGAAGTCATTCATGAGCTTCTACGAAAGCTCATAGAAATATGGAAGCAAAGACATTTTCCATCCGTCGTTGGTGAGGTCGTGGCGTTTCAAACACCTGGCATTATATTAATCCGCCAACAAGGTACAGAGAATATCCCGCTTGGTACACCATTACTTATAAGAGACCCGCATGCCCCGCCTAAAGTGGGAATTGTGTTAGACTATACAGGGAGGGACGAGGGTATATTACTTCGTGCACTTGAACAAGATATACAAATAATACCCAATGATTGCCTCCTTCGTTCCAAAACCTTACCCGATGGTGCGGTAGTAAGACTTGATAATGATCCATCCGTGCAGCAATGTCAAGTAGTATCTGATGTTGTTAGCCGTTCCAAAGAACTGATTGGCATTGTCGCAAAAGACACTTCTATTGAACGACTATATTTTGAAGTGGTTCAGGATAGCGACATAGAAAAGGACCGACTTGTTGAAACTATTGTTGGCGGGCGTTCCGTCTTATATCAAGTTATAGATGGTCTAACTAAGGAAGAAATTGTTCATCAGAAAAACAAATATGGGTATGCGCGTGCTCAAGCTCAGAAGATTGGGAGATGGGACGAACAAAAAAAGAAATTTAAGCATGTTGCTTGGATACCGAAACTAAACGACCCCGTTTTTCTCAAATCAACGGAAGATTTCATTCCTAGTGTCGAGGTAATAGGCCATTTCCCAAAAACCAATTATACTGTAAGCATAAAAAGTATCCATGATCTCGTAACACATAACACGGCTATACTTGGAATCCTTGGTGTTGGAAAATCAATGCTCGGAATCGAGTTGGTGGAGCGGATGATTACCGAAGGCATTAAGGTTATATGTTTGGATTTGACAAATCAATATGCAAAAGAGTTAGTTGCATTTTATGATAGTTCAGCAGAAGATAATATTCTGAAAGGGCTTAATGAAATTGGCAAGCAAGGCAAAACAAACGTCAAACAGAATGTAGAAGAAGGTGGCTCGATAAACGAATTCTCAGTAAAAATGCAAGAGGTTATGACGTCTTTTATAACCTCTAACTCTGAAAAGCTTAAGATTTTTAATCCAGGATATTTTGAGGTCTGGCGACAAGACAGCAAGCATTATGATTGGAAAGCTTCCATGGCTTCGCTTACACCAACAGAAATAACAAGAATTATTACAGAATCTGTTCTAAATATTTTACAAAAAAAGGGCATGGCCGAAAATAATTTGGCGCGTGTCTGCCTCGTCTATGAAGAAGCACATTCATTAGTTCCTGAATGGAATTCCGTTGCTGTTGAAGGCGACAAAGCTGCGACTAATGGTACTGCAAGGGCAATTTTACAAGGGCGAAAGTATGGCCTTGGCTGTTTACTTATTACCCAGCGAACGGCAAATGTTACTAAGACTATCCTAAATCAATGCAACACAATATTTGCCATGAGGTCATTTGATGAAACCGGTAAGAAATTTCTTGCCGACTATCTTGGTCAAGACTATGCAGAGAAGTTGCCTTTACTACGTGAAAGACATGCCATTTTCTTCGGTAAAGCATCATCATGTGAGAATCCGGTTTCGATTAGACTCAATGACAGAGACGACTTCACAAGAGTGTTCCGCGAGCAGCATCCACCGCCTGAGCTTGCCAAAGAGTCTGCTGGCGAAGAAAACGGCAATGATGGTGGAAACGCCGTTTCTGAAAGTGATATTCCTTTCTAATACTGTGAAATCTGTGGCTAAATCAATTGACTTTGCGGCTAAGTCGGTTTACTTTGTGGCTGCGCACGCTGCGCAGAGGCAAAACCAATTTGATTTGTGGCAAAACCAATTTGGTTTGCGGCTAACTCAATTTGATTTATGGCTAACTCAATTTGATTTGAGGCTAATCAAATTTGATTTACGGCTAATCAAATTCGTTTTTTGGCTTAAAAACCATGTTTGGAAGGCCGCCAAGGCGGAAAGATAACACTTAAGTTCTTTATTTTAAGGAGGTTACAACAAATGGCACAATTCCCGAATGCAGAAGCAGATGTGGTGGCCCTTGCCAACGCTATGGTCGCCGGTTACACAGCCCACGCAGCCGATTTCCCCAGCTCCGATGCGCTCGGCCTGACAACGGCGCTCGGCGACTACAATACCACAAAGCTCGCTCAGGTCGATGCGCTGGCCGCAGCACAGGTCGCCACTGAGACAAAGAACCTGAAACTTGATGACCTCGAAGAGTTGATGAGAGATGAGCTGAAAAAATCCGAGGTCGATGTAGGTACCGACTCTGAGAAGCTCGAATATATCGGCTGGGGACCGAAAGCGCCCCCATCGCCCGCCGACCCGCCCGGCCAGCCGCGTAACCTCGACCCTGTTATTCAGGGACCCGGAACGCTCTTTTTAGATTGGAAACCCCCGGCGCGCGGCTCAGGCGGTACGGTGCGGACTTACATCATAGAGAGGCGCGAGCAGCCCGCAGGTGGCGGTGCGTTCGGCAACTGGGCACAGGTCGGCATAGCGTTGGAAACAGAATCAACACTGATAGACCAGCCGCGCGGCCCGCAACTTGAATACCGCGTAAAAGCCGTCAATGCCGGAGGCGAAAGTGTCCCCAGCAATACCGCAGCGGTTGTCTTGTAAGAAAGCAATCGTATGCCTAAATTCCCGAAACGAGAAGCAGATGTCGAGGCCCTGGCGCTTGCGATGTTGTTCGGCTACTGGAACCATGGCGCCGACTTTCCCAGCGCTGATTTTCCCGCGCTGCTGACGGCTAATAATAATTACCACACCGCCAGGAACGCCCAGACAGGGGCATTAGCCGCAGCACAGGTCGCCACCGAGCAAAAGGATGCGAAATTAGCTGCGCTTGTCGAGATAATGAAGGCCGAACTAAAGAAATCCGAGGTCGATGTGGGCGGCGACTCCGAGAAGCTCGAATATATCGGCTGGGGTCCTAAAGCGCCTCCATCGCCCGCCGACCCTCCGGGTCAGCCGCGCAATCTCGATGCAGTTATTCAGGGCGCTGGTACGGTTCTGCTGGATTGGAAGGCGCCCTCACGCGGTTCGGGCGGGAACGTGAGAACTTACGTAATCGAACGGCGCCAGCAGCCCGAAGGCGGCGGTGAGTTTAGCAATTGGCAACAGGCAGGGGTAGCGCTGGAGACAGAAGCTACTTTAATGAACCAGCCCCGCGGCTTGCAGCTTGAGTACCGCGTTAAGGCCATAAACACCGGCGGCGAAAGCGTCCCGAGCAACACCGTCGGAGTGGTGCTGTAAAGCTACGTGTACCGGAGGAGCAGAGGAAAGGAGGCTGTGCGCCCTCGTCTTTTTTATGGGGGCAGAAGGGCTGGGTCTTTCAGAAAAAATGGTTGAATTTTAGTCTGTAACGACTATAATTCGGAGCAAACCATAGGCTCACTCCGGGATTGAACGTTTGCACTCTCAAAAGCCGTGATTATGTAAGGTTCGTATTATGATTGAATCTGGAATTGCGGACTGGATCGCACAAAAAGACGAATCTCTATCTACACTACTTAAGTATCTGTGGAATGTCTCAAAACCCCTGCACGAGTTGCAAAATGAGAGCGACGGCACCGAAAACGGGCGAAAACACGTTGAAATGGTAGAACACAATATATGGCGCCTAATACATGAAAGGCATACGCTGGGCGAGTTCAACACCACCGAACTCTTCCTTCTGTCCGCTGGGGCCTGCTGCCACGACTTTGACAAAGCCTTGAGAAAGTATAATCCGGATACGTTTCCGAAGGTATTCAAGCACGGTACTGGCTCAGCGGATTTCTTGCGAAACAACCTGGATATCTTAGGATTCATCGAGCACAAACATCTGGCGAAAGATGTAGCGAGAATCATTGAAATTCACGACCTCAGAGGAGAGCAATTTGGTCTCGAAGTGAAGAAGCTCAAGAGGAAGGGAAAATCAACGCACCTTGGAACAATGATCAGGCATCGGCTGTTGGCCGTTCTGTTGAAGACCGCTGACATCCTTCACGCAGATTTGAGTAGAAATCGGGCGGTCGGAGTCAACTTATCGAGCCTCACGGAAGTTCAGAAGAGCAAGTATCTTGCGCGCAGCTGCATTGCAGGATGGGTTGAAGATGGGAACCGCCTCGCAATACAGGCGACAGTGACAACTGAAGAACAGAAGAATGCTCTAGCTGCTTGTGAAGATTTCATGTTAAAACACGAGTGGCCTGTCGTCAGTGATTTCCTCGAGAATTATGGCTTCCCTTATATACTCCAGTTCGAAATTGAAACACTGGTTGGACAGAGCGGTTTTCAGGAACTGACGCCCTTGGAGATCTTGATATATCCTGGCGAGGCCAGTGCCCAGGAGCTTGCAGCGCTATTCCTCGAGTTGTCGCGGCTCTATAAGATGATGGGCGGGTCCGGTATCGATTTTCGCGTGATTGATGCCCGGCAGGGAGTACGCAGCTATGTTTAAGCCGGAGCCAATTCAAGCGAGCCCAATTGTGAGACTTGGTGGGCTACCACCCAAACCGAACCCGCCGGAGGAACAACCCAGATGGAAACGATTCAAGAAGTGGGCTGCCACTAAGTTCAAGTGGGGCGGCGGATTAGCCAAGGAATTTGCCGTAGCGGAAGTCAACTTGAAAAAGGCTCAGGCTAAGGAAACCCTGGAAAAAGCTGCCAAGATTGCAGCCGAGGGACGGCAGACCGAGGTTGATACAGACATTAAGAAACAACAGCAAATCGAACAGTTCAATAAGAATGTCGACGATATCTTTGCCGACGATAAACTGCCAGATGGGGCCAAGATGCTGAAATTGGCTAACATGATTGAGAAGGACCGCGAGCTTATGGCACAGGTAGATAAGATCAAGTTCCTCCTCGAACAGTTGCACCTAACCAGAGATACGGAAATCGAGATTCTCTCCGACGAGGATAAATCTCAATAATGCCAATCAACCTCCAATCGGCAAAAAGGAGCCCGGCGTGAGTGCTACGGCATTGAAGAAGGCAATCATCGTATCTGTTGCTTTGCTGAAACACACAAGTGGCATATGAACGACAACTCTCTGGCACTAATCTACGGCCAAGTAAGCTAAACACGCGCGTGCTGGCGAGGCACCCAATCAAATCCGAAACATCCTCCGCCAATTCCGGCAAAGTCGTACCCGCTGAA
>CAZLWL010000123.1:0-5719 GCA_964563335.1 uncultured Pirellulales bacterium | reverse complement strand
GATATAAAACAGCTCCGGGCGGCGGCGGGTAAAGACATCGGAATTGGGCAAAAAACCCTCTAAAAAACGCAAAAATTTGTGTTGACAAGGGCACTACTTACACTTATTGTAGGTTCCGCAGGAAGATAGAAGGCTGAGCAGATGGAAGAAGACCCCGGCGCGCCCCCGAGGTATCGGGACACGCGGGACTTCACTGCGCTCAGCAGATGACACAAAGTAAGGGGCAAAAACTCGGCAGGACGGTGAAAGATGGGAACACTTGAGAGGGACAAATTAAAAAAAATACGAAGAATGAAATACTATTTCGGCGTACAAAACTTAAAATGACAATCTTTTGAGAAAGGATTAATAAACCGGTTTTGAAAGTTCAAGTTTTGGATTGTTGGTTTGAGGGGAGTCGGATAATAAAAGTCTTAGGGCGACACAGAGGAATAAATCTTGTATGTGAAAGTACCTATACTCTGCATAGACAAAAAAAAGAAATTTTTTAGCATTTTGTTTAAGAGTATTGTTTGACTTCCGATACTATATATGGTACTATTCTATTGGCTATGAAAATGAAGAAATGTATTATTCTCCTCCCAACACAATATAATGACGGTAGGGAAGTACCTAAACGTGTGATTACTATGATTAAGCGAGAGATTGACGAAGTATTTGATGGACACACAGTGGCTGGAATGGCCGAGGGCTCTTATCGCATGGCAGATGGAAACATTGTAACTGAGCCATCCTTGGTATTATGGGTAGCCGTCGATCCAGACAAGATTGATGTACTAAAAGGAATGGCGAGTCGTTTCGCACGGATATTGAAGCAAGAGACAATTTACTTTGAGGTAACCGATTCAGAAGTTGAATTCATTGGACCTGAGACAGAAATTTAAGGTGCGTAATGGACAAAGCTGAAGACATATTGATAGAAGGCAAAAAACTATTTCAGTCAACAAGAACGTGGGCAGATCTATCAAATGCACTGTTTGACCCGTTAGAAGGCCTAATCGTTCAAACGTTCCGAGAGCCCAAAGAAAGAGCAAAGTTTCGGAAAACAAAAGTATATGATCAACTCCACGCACTTGTCGAAGACAAAATAGAGAGTACGGGTCTAGTAGGCGGGTCTACTCCGAAGAAAAGCGGCAAATTCGTGGTTAGATTGCCACGGTCACTTCATGCCGCACTTGAGAAAGAAGCGGAAGTTGAAGGGACGAGTCTAAATCAACTTGTCGTAACAAAATTAGCTGTTCAATTAGAAAACTTATCTGGCGGAAGGTTGGCTGGCTTAATACAGGCATTTGGCGAAGTGCGCGATGGTTGGTCCCTTGATCGCGTGATTGCTGATCCCGACCTTGATCGGAGGTTCTTAAGACGTTGTCGCGAGTTAGGACTTTCCGGAACAGATCTTCAATTGAACTGGGAACTTATGGGTGCTAGAAAGGCCAGCAAACTTTCGCATCTGCCAAGAACGAAAAAATATACTCTACGTAAAACGGATGAGTTTGAATACGCCAGTGAACTTGCGATTAGGCACCTTGATCTGCGGGAGAACGTCTCGCTGGATCGAATAATTTGTGACCCGGATTTGGCTGCTGAATTTGATGAATATGCGGCTCGGTTGGCGCCTGGATTTTCACCCCTTGAATATCGTTGGGTGGCTTTGGGCTTGCGTAAGGCTGGCCGGCGAGGAGATAAGAAGACGATTGAGAAATTACCCGACTTAGAAGCACTTGGGAGAGTGAAGTCTGTTAGTTTGAAGAAAGTTCCTAATGAATGTGGAGTTTATCTGTTCTCGAGCGATAAACATCGTGTCTTCATGGGGCAGACTGAAAATTTGAGACACCGTTTTGAGCGACATATGGAATGTAGCCAGTCATGTGGTTTGCCAGATTGGCTGTGGGATGTCAAATCGGAACCTCTCAGAATTGGTATGGCACCACTGCCAGGCTTTGGTCGAGGAGTCAGGCAAAAAATTGAGTTCTCATTTATAAAAGAATTGAAGCCCCTTTTGAACTATCCGAGGAACACGAGCAGGAGGAAGAAGCAGAAGGTGGCGTGATTGCTTGCTTGCATCCTTGGAAAGTACTTTCAACGTTGTAGGACGCTTAAGAGATGGTGCTTAGACCGCCAGTGAAGTGGCACGGTGGAAAATATTATATGGCCAGTCGTATTATCGCTTTATTTCCTCCGCACAGGATTTACTTGGAGCCATTTGGGGGGGCAGGCTCTGTTTTATTGAACAAGCCGCCTGTAGAAGTCGAAGCATACAATGATCTGGATTTACGCATAACACGTTTATTTAGAGTTTTACAAACACAAGGCCATGATTTTGTTGAGCGTGTGCAATTCGTTCCTTACAGTGAGTACGAATTCAATAACGCTGAGTCTTATCCTCCCAATGCGTCAGATCTCGAAAAGGCTGTGTATGATTTCATAAGGTGGCGACAGTCTTTTGGGGGGAGAGGAACGACCTGGAGCTACACTACTAAGAGGGCAAGAGGGGGTATGGCAGGAGATGTCAATGCATGGTGGACGTCAATAGCGCAACTTCCTGAAATAGTGGAAAGGCTTCGAAGGGTTCAAATCCTGTGTCAACCCGCGTGTAAAGCAATAAGAAGATTTGATGATCCAGAAGCTTTGATATACTGTGACCCACCATATTTACATGAGACACGGGATCCCAACACTAGGGATGTTTATGGAGTAGAGCTTAGGGAGAAAGATCATATGGAACTCGGTGAACTTTTAAACAAATGCAAGAGTAAAGTAGTAATTAGTGGATATCCATCCTTATTGTACGAGAGTTTATTCGGCTCATGGCGTCGAATCGAGTTTGATATTGCTAACCACTCGGCTGGCGGACGACAGAAAGCCCGCAAAAGGGAAACGGTTTGGTTGAATTTTTGAGATTGCCGAGTCTCTGTCGTCTGCTGAGCGCAGTGAAGTCCCGACTCGTCGGGGTCTTCAGTTGAGCGCAGTGAAGTCCCGGCTCGCGCCGGTGGCCGCTAATCAGAATCCGTAAACTTTTGCGAGGTCCTCGTTTGTGGGCATCTGCGAATAGTGTTCGCCCCTGGGGCCGATGTAGCCGGGTCCGCTTCTGCGGAGCCTGACGGGTGTAGTGGAGCCGTTGCTGTTGGTTATCCAGACGGTAACGGAGTCCTGCTCAGCCCTTATGGAGGCCATCTCGTCCCTGGTCTTTTTCTTGTCGGATTCGCTGCCGATGATGTAGCCGGCTCCACCGCCGACTGCGGCGCCGATAAGGGTTCCCTCGGTATCACCGCCTGCGAGGGCACCAACGCCTGCACCGAGAGCGGTGCCGAGAAGCGCGGTGTTTTGTGCATCGGTCTCGCAACCCGTGGTAACGGCCAACGTTACGGCCACGGCCGCCCAAAGTGTCAATGTTACAAATCGTCTCAACATTTCGTATCTCCTTTTCTGTAATGCCAGCATAGTCAATACATTTATTCTACCGCCCCATTCATATTTATACTGTCCGGTGACAGGAAATGTTCAATGGTTGTAAACCGCATGTTGTCTGATATACTTATCGGCTAACAGGGTGTATTTGTAAACAGAAAAAAGGGTCAATTTCATGAAACAGAGTCTGATAATCAACGGTGCGGCGGGTCGTATGGGCCGGCGGATAGTGGCGCTGGCGGTCGAGGGAGGTCATTTCGAGATAGTTGGGGCGGTGGAGGCGGCCGGGCATGCCGATATCGGTAAAGATGCGGGTGTGCTGGCTGGGGTAGCCGAGATAGGCGTTAAATTGGGCAGCGGGTATCCGGCCAAGGCGGACGTTATGATTGATTTTTCGTCGGCTGAGGCGGCTGAGGCGGTGATTGAATACTGCGCGCAAAATAAGGTGGCCCTCGTGATGGGGACGACGGGGCTGAGCGAGGGGCATGTCCGGAAGCTGCAGGCCGCGGGCAAAAAAATAGCGATTGTGCGGGCGAGTAATATGAGCGTGGGGATGAATGTGCTGTTTCGCCTGGTCGGCAAGGTAGCGCAGATGTTGGGGGATGACTATGACGTGGAGCTTGTCGAAGCTCACCACAGATTCAAGAAGGATGCGCCGAGCGGGTCGGCGATTACGTTAGCTAAGAATATTTCAGCCCAGACGGGCAGGGATTGGCCGGGGTGTGTGGTGCATGGGAGGAAAGGGAAAGATGCGCTCAGGCAGGCGGGGACGATTGGAATGCACGCGGTGCGGGCGGGAGATATTACGGGTGAGCATTCGGTGATGTTCAGTACGTTGGGCGAGACGGTGACGCTGGCTCACAGGGCACACAATCGGTATACGTTCGCCGGCGGCGCGCTTCGGGCGGCGAGGTGGGTCGTCGGAACCAAGCCCGGAGTGTACTCGATGGGGGATGTGTTGGGGATGGAAAAGGGGCGGCAAGATGGAAAGCCAAAATCCGAGGCAGGAGAGCTGGAGTTGAAGCTTCGCGACAGACATGTATGATATGATCGGTGAGTTGTTTGGCGACCCCGACTTCGATGACTTCCTCGTCTTTACAATCCGCCGGCTCAACGAAGAGGGGGCATTGAAACTTTATCACTGAACCGGCTGGTCAAGTCCCCGTTTTGCTGAGGCTCAGGACCAACTGTTCGAGCGAGATTTTGACGTTCGTCTGGCCGGTTTTCACGAGATAATCGATTCGGGCTAATTGGGCTAACACACCTCCTATGCCTTCGAGACTTACCCGCGAAAGCTGAGCGAAGAACCCGTCCACATTGCCCCAGAGGCCTAATTGCCTTGCCACCTGATTTCTATTCTTACCCTTATCGAGCAGTGTCCCGGCCTTGAACATTCGCCGGAAATGATATGCGAACGCACCGACAACTTTGTATTCAGCCTGCTTGTCCGAGGCGAACATGTTTCGCAATCGCTCGACAGCCGCTCCAATATTGCCATCGGTAACCGCGTCAATCACCGCAAAGGCGTTGAACATCCTGTTGTGGCCTATCAGCGCCTCAACATCCTTGACTGTGATATTTTTTTTCTCGCCGACGTACATTGCCAACTTATCAGCTTCACTGCATAATCTGCCCGGCTCATCTCCAGCCAGTTCGACTAAGAGCTGGGCTGCGCCGGGGCCGAAATCATTTGAGTGTTCCCGTCTGGCGTAGTCGGCCACGTACCTGGGGAGCCTGCCCCGTGCGATGTCGGTTACGTTGATGAGCCGGCCGACCTTCGGAAGTTTCTTTGCAAGTCTCGTATTACCCGGCCAGCTTGCTACGGCCAGAATCAGCACACCGGTCGGGCTGGGGTTATCAAAGTATTTTTCAAGGGTCTCACGATTGGCCGAGATGAATTTGCCCGCGTCTTTTATCAGGACGACCCTCCTATCAGCTAAGAACGGCAGCGTTCGCAGCTCATCCAACACGTCAGCAAGGACAACCTCATCCGCCTTCGGCTGATAAAGACACAGACCACGCTGCTCCGCTGTTAACAGCTCATCCAGGAGTGCTTCGCACTGGTTTGCAACAAGGAACTCATCCTTGCCGGCTATAACGCAGATACTTTTTGCGCCTGACCTGGTTTTCTTACCCTTTACCGCCATACCCACATATTACAGCACACCAAGGCCCAGCACAAACTCCATTTTTCCGCTGAATCAGCGCAATGGACATGGATTGCTTACTCGGTTTTGGCCGAGCACACCTCGCCATATCGAGCTTATTCATCTGACAGCCGAAGCTCTTTATATATACCTTCCTCGTATTC
>CAZLWL010000122.1:0-5764 GCA_964563335.1 uncultured Pirellulales bacterium | reverse complement strand
AAGGGTGGAGGGGCGTGGTAATTTTCGATTTTCTATTGATTATTGGGGTTGCAAAAGAACAAAAGCGCGGCGGCGCAAGCCGCCCGAGTTGTAGGATATTGATAATTGGGATTGCAAAAACAGAAAGGAAAGAAAATGAAGGAAAAAACTAAAAGAACCCCGGCGCGCCGGGACTTCACTGCGCTCAGCAGAAAGCAGAAGCCCCCGGCGCGTGCCGGGACTTCACTGCGCTCAGCCCCGAAAGGTCCTCGAGGTATCGGGATTTCGCGTTGCTCAACATGCGAGGATTGTCGGTTTTTGACGTTTGTTGAGGATTCGCCCCGGCCGATATATATCTGTGAGCATAAGACAGATTTCGAGGGCCGATGGCGGCGGGTCCGAATCAAAGGGGCCTGCTCCAACTTTGAGAGGCCGTACCTCACACCAGAAGAGATAGCCGAGATAGAGCTAAGCGGTGGCAAGGTGATACGGATGACGCGTGGAAGGAGCGCGATTGTCGATGCAGCGGACTACGATCGGCTCAAACAATACAGATGGTACCCAGTCAAGAGCGGGCGGGTATGGTACGCTATAGGCAGGATAGGTGGGAAAGTGGTTCGGCTGCACCGGGAGATTTTGATGGCGCCGAGGCATTTGGTGTGCGACCATATAGACCACGATGGCTTGAATAACCGGCGTAGTAACCTTCGGCTGTGTACGCGAGCGCAAAACAATATGAACCAGCGGCCGAGGCGAGGTAAGAAGTCGAAGTATAAAGGGGTGGGGTGGAACAGCAAGAGAAAGGTTTTCTGCGTGGGTATCCGATGGCGGGGAAAACGGATACACATTGGGCGATTTACAGATGAAATCGCCGCAGCAAAGGCATACGACCGCAAAGCCCTGGAATTATTTGGGGAATTTGCATATCTTAATTTTCCGAACGAAGTTCGGATTAGGTGTGAATCTGATTGACTATTTTCTATTTTCTATTTACTATTTGGGCGGGTGAGTAAAAGTGGTTTTGTCGGCTTGACAATGCAGGAATGGACTTGAAATGATTATCGCCACGTTTAATGCCAATTCGTTGCGAAGTCGCCTGCCTATCGTTCTCAAGTGGCTGGCTGAGCATCGGCCGGATGTGCTGTGTGTTCAGGAGACGAAGGTGCAGGACCATGATTTTCCGCGAGAGGCGTTCGCCGGGTCGGGGTACCAGTTCGTCTTCAAGGGCGAGAAGAAATATAACGGCGTTGCAATCTTCAGCAGGAGCAAAATCAGCGACGTCAGCTTCGGCCTCGATGATGAGCCGAAAGACGAGGCCCGCCTGATAAAGGCGGTGATAAACGGCATCACTATCGTGAACACATATATTCCGCAGGGATACGAGCGAGAGTCGGAGAAGTTCGAGTATAAGCTGCGGTGGTTTGGGCGTTTAGGCAGGTACTTCGCCAAGCATTTTGGGCCTGATGAGCCGCTTATCTGGGTGGGGGATTTTAACATCGCGCGCGAGGCGAAGGATGTTCATGACCCCGAGGGATTGTGGGGGCATGTCTGCTACTGCGCCGAAGTCCAGAAGGGGCTCACTAAAATTATGGACTGGGGCTTTGTAGATGTCTTCCGCCGGCACTGCGACGAGGCGGGCCAATATACGTTCTGGGACTATCGAGGGGGTGCATTTCGGCGAAATATGGGATGGCGGCTGGATTATATCATGGCCAACAAACCGTTAGCTGAGGAATGCACAAAGTGCTGGATAGATAGAGAGCCCCGCTCAGCCGAAAAACCCAGCGACCACACTCTACTCCTTGCAGAATTCAAAGTGTAAGACGCAAGGAAATCCTACTCGACTATTTTGTAGACGGTATCGTGTTTTCTTACTCGCTCGGGGACCTTCACTCCGATGGAATCCCCGGCATTGGCCTCCTGCACGTCGGCGTTGTCAATCTGCATCGAGTCAACGGTCATCTCTACATCGGTCGTGTGGCCCTTGATGCGGATTTTATCGCCGACTTTCAGGCTCGCGGTCAATCCAATACCGGCCACTACAGGGTGAGCATAAAAATCCGATATCCTTCCGATTTCTTCTTCAGCCATTTGCATAGCTCCATTAGGTTTGATTTGAGTCCAATATCCGCTGGGTGGTATTGTAGCTGATTTGCCCGAGATGGCAAGGGGCATATAGGGGCAATTTTGAGTTTCGAGTTGTGCCATTGTGCCGAGGGCCCGTTTGCATAAAGACCGTTTGCGTGTATAATGAAGGGATGAAATCAGTTAGAAGGGCACATTCTGCTGCTGTGAGGCCGAAATACGGGCAGGGTGGATTCACAGTCAAATGGGCTGGAATGTGATTGAAATATGGGCGAAGGTATGGAAGAGGAAACAAAACAATCAACAAGCGAGTTGAGGCCGGAGGAGAAGTTCAAGGCGACTCTTCTGAGCAGCCCGGAGGGGCGTCTTTTATTAGTCGGCGTGGCTGTGGCGTTTATGTACACCTTCTGGCTGGGGCTCAAGGTGCTGTTTTCGCCGGCTGAGTCTCAGCTCTTAGTTGGGATGACGGCTACGCAAATCATGTTCGGCAGGGCGGCGAGCATGGCCTTTGGATACTCGATGGGTCTTGGGCACTGGACGGTCATCCCGGTCTGTATCGTAATTGAGACGATTGTGGTGCTTATTTTCTATCCGCTGTTCGTTTTTAGCTGGCGGCATCTGTTGGTGATTAACTGGCTCAAGAACTCGTTCGAACGGATTCGCGCCGCGGCCGAGGCGCGCAAGGGCATCGTGCAAAAGTACGGTATCGTGGGGCTGTTTGTATTCGTATGGTTTCCTTTGTGGATGACCGGGCCGATGATTGGGTGTGTGATTGGGTTTTTGTTAGGCCTTAGAATCCGTCTTACTATGGCCGCTGTGCTGGCTGGGACGTATGTGGCGATATTCGGGTGGGCGTTTTTTCTGCGCCGGTTCCATGACCTGGTAGCATCCTATAGTTCATACGCGGCGATGGTCCTTATGACGGTGCTCGTCATCATTATTATCATCTTAGGCCATCTGCTTCACCGTACGGGTCAAGATGGAAAAGATTCCTAACCGCGGATTAACACAGATTGACACCGATATTGTTCTTACCGCTGAGGACGCAGAGAACGCAGAGGTTTTTAGACACAGGATTTACGCAGATTAACACTGATAATATTTAACCGCGGAGGACGCGGAGTTCGCAGGGATTATTAGCCACTGATACCTACTTCGCTCTGCGAGCTACGAAGGACAAGTAACGCGGTTTGTTTTGTGTCTGCTTGGTGTACTTGGCGGGAGCTTACTTTGATGCGAGCATCACGTAAGCTAACGCCTGCGTCCACAGGATAGCGGCGCTATCCTATTTGTGAGCAGACAAAAGAGTTCGGAGTTTGTGGTTTGTTGTTCGTAGAAATTGAAGGTTTTGGGGGAAATTTTGTAAGCTCTATCTTTTATGTGTCAGCGTCGCCGTCATGCTCGACTAACATTTCCTCGGTCTCGTTCACGAAGTCAACTATTTGTTGGAGTTGGTCGGTTGTCATTAAAACTCTCACATGCCAAAGTGCCTTTTTCAGTCAATGCGATGTTGCGGCCACGCTCGGCTGTCTCGGTTTTTCTCAAACAATCATGTTCCAATATGTAGAATATTCGGGCTTCGGCGGCGGTTGAAGAAATGCCGAGAGCTTCTCCAATTTCTTTGTGGGTCGGAGCACAACCATTGTTCTTGATATAGTCGTGGATAAAACGCAAAGTATGCATTTGTTTGTCTGTTAATCGCCGTGCCATACTTCACCTCACTTTCAATATATAATCGCTCTTCCCATTCTTTCGAGGTATTCTTGGTTGCGTATGTCCTGTGAATAATTAAAATCAAGAACGGATATCCTGAAAATCCCGCCGTTTTCGCTGAGCATTTGAATCTCCACGACAACGCTGGCCCGTTCATTTGGCTTATAGCTATAAAACCGGTATTCCCTTCCTCTGTCTGATACCCCCTCTTTTGACAGTTCGAGCCGTGGGTACATTTTCAAATATAACGCTAATAACTCTTCGCACTGTTGGCGTTGAAAGAATATGTATACACGCTCAATCGTTTCCACCTTTCCATAATTAAATCCAAGATTGATAACGTCATCTGTGGTTGAAAGTTTATCTAAGTCCAGTGTCTCCTTGCTTCGTACAATGGAAATGCTACTGCCAAAAATATCATTGTTTTCTATTGGCCCAGCGTTGATAATATCATCAAAAGTAATACGGGAACGGAAACGGTCGGTCTTATATCCCTGTTCTTTAGCAATCTGTTTTGCCATTCTCGCCGACATCTGTATCCGAAATCCACCAATGGGAACCATCGCAATCGTTGTATCATACGAGACTTTCGGCAGCTCATAAGTCGGTGGGTTCATTGTTACGCAAGAAGATGATACACAAACAATTGATAAAACCGTAAGAATAGTTCTTTTTTTCACTACCATACCAAACCTACCTTTCAAAATAAAAGCCCGCCGAGGTTGGAATACAACGTAAGGCCGGTAAAGGCCGTGGATTGCCCCCGGCGGACTATAGCTATTTGATTAACGTTGTATTCCATAATCATCCAGTTTACTACATTCGGGCCGGATTGCAAGGAAAATAAAAAAAATTTCGTGCTTTTTCCGCACAAATTTGCTATACTGACATACATGGCAGAATCAAACAAAATAAAGCTTTATTTTGTTGTTCTTTTAGCGTTTCTTACTGCTTTGACTACAGTTCTTGCCATTATTGCTGGATTATATGCTTTGCCCAAGTTTATTGACTCTCGTATCGACAAAGCCATCAACAACACAGAATTTGTCCGAAAAATCGCTTCTCACGTCAGGCCATATATAATTTTCGACACAAATGAAACCATTCTTTTAGACCGTGGTGGCTGGCAGTATCTAAAGGAAAAGCCGAAAGTTATATTTGCTGATAAAGACCTTGAAGGAGATTTTCAGGTTATCGTTACACCAAAAGATTGCTTACATCAAGCTCCCCTCATCGAATCCCTATGTACGTGCGAGTTTATAATCTCTTGGCAGCGAGGAAAAGGATTTGAATGGATTTATTATCTGGATTTTGTGGAGGCTACCATACACTGGGAAGAAGGTAAAAATCCTTTGCATAAATTCAGACTGGAAATAATCAGATAATATGAGGAGTTGTAAGCGTGGTAAACATTACACCTGAACAACAAGAAAGATTCGACAACATTGTAGAGCAAATTCATAGCGCCCTTGACCCTACAAAGAGCGATTCCATAATCACAGCACTGAAAGAACTTTGGGAAGAAATAAATTCCCCTGACAGCGATATTGCTACGCAATGACCGAGAAAATTTACAAAGTGTTTCATACATTAGGTAAAAACGGCAAATATGCCGTTTACACAAGTGATTTGCAATACGACGAAGGCATACCTTATGCTGTATTAGAATGGCTCAATACACATGAGGGCGAAATCCCATCTGTTCGCGTGCCACTTGACCCTAAATATCTTCATAAATTAAAATCAAAGGTTGGAAAGGCGGATTATTGTTACGAGATGCCTCTCGATTGGCCAGAAAAGAAGGAACGAAAAGTTGAGAAAAATAGCAAATGACCTGCTTGGCTTGGGCGTGGTTGTGTTGATAAAACGCAGAGCTACCTAACATTTCACCAACTCAGCATCCAGAAATTCCTTGACAAATCGGACCGAAGTTTTGTATAATACAGGTATCGCGGTTGCGGAACACTAAAACCAAATATATTGACTT
>CAZLWL010000121.1:0-5865 GCA_964563335.1 uncultured Pirellulales bacterium | reverse complement strand
TGAAAATATACGACTTCGCAGATGTGCAGAAAACAAACCCAATCAAACCCAATTTTATCCAAACATGTTAATCTGGTTAAAGTTTTTTATCGCCTATATATTCCGGGATAAGCTGTTTTATCGACTCGACAATTCTGTCGTAGTCCTGCGTTTGGGCAACATCGACGAGTTTGGCGATTTCGGCGCGAAGTGTTTGGCGGTCCTTGGGGATGTTTTTCCACGCCGCAATCTTGGGATGCCTGGTCGCCAGCATGTCCTCACCGGCTATCGACAGTTCTTCAAACAGCTTCTCGCCCGGCCTGGGCCCTGTGAAGACCATCTCAATATCTTCACCAGGCCGAAAGCCGCTGAGCGTTATTAATTCCTTCGCTAAATCGACTATCCTTACAGGCTCGCCCATATCCAGCACGAAGATTTCGCCGCCCTGGCCCATCGCTGCGGCCTGCAAAACCAACTGGCTCGCTTCCGGTATGGTCATGAAGTATCGCTTCATCTCGGGATGCGTTACCGTTACAGGCCCGCCGGCGGCTATCTGTTTATTGAAAATCGGGACCACCGAACCTTCAGAACCGAGCACATTCCCGAAACGGACCGTTACAAAATGCGTCTTGCTCGTATTGTTCAAATCCTGAATGTACATCTCCGCGATCCGTTTTGACGAGCCCATGATACTCGTGGGGTTCACAGCCTTGTCCGTGCTTATCATCACGAAATCACTGGCTCCATAAGCCTCTGCTGCATCGGCAACATTCCTGGTCCCGACAATATTGTTCTTCACTGCTTCACTGGGATTGGTCTCCATCAACGGAACGTGCTTATGAGCAGCCGCATGGATCACAACCTCAGGGCGGTATTTCTCAAAAATCTGTTCGAGGCGAGCCTTGTTGGTTATGTTGCACACCAGTGCCTCTGTATCCACATCGGGAAAACTATCTCTCAGTTCCCGATCTATGTAAAACAGCGGATTCTCGGCCTGTTCAACCAGCAAGAGCTGTCTTGGGCCGAAGTTACATACCTGCCGGCACATCTCCGAGCCTATCGACCCGCCGGCCCCCGTTACAAGAATTACCTTGTCTTTTAGAAACCGCTCTATCAACTCCAGATCCAACTGCACGACGTCTCTGCCCAACAGGTCGTCGATATCCACGTCGCGGATCTGCGAGACCTTAAACCTGCCCGAAGCAATGTCGGTAATGGACGGCACAGTGCGGAACCGAATCTTTGTGCCCTGGCAGATTTGCACAACATGCCTTAACTCTCTGTGCGTGGCACTCGGCATCGCTATCGCAATTTCGTCAATCTTTTCCTTTTGGCAAATCTTGGGTAATTGCTCAACGGTTCCCAACACACTGATGCCGTGAATGCTCATCCCCTGCTTGGCAGCATCGTCATCGATAAAGCCGACAACGTCATACCGCTCAATTCTCATTCGCATAATCTCTCTAAGCAGTGCCTCACCGGCGTCTCCGGCTCCCACTATCAAGAATCGCTTCAGACCCGTACTCGTTTCAGCTAAGAACTCCTCATGGTACATGCGAACAAGCATGCGCAGTCCCGCCAGGATCATCACGGTGGTGAAAAGGTCGAGCATCAGTACGCCCTGGCTCACGGCAGTCAGACTTCTAAGACCGGCCGGCAGAGACTTGCGGACGGGATCGAGCCACAACATCGTGACCCATAGTACAACTATAATGATCGTACTGACCAGGGCTGCCCTTACTATCTGGATGAGGTCGGATATTCCCACGTAGCGCCACCAGCCGCGATACTGTTCGAACAGGCCGAATACGATTAGCTTGATCGGCAGCATGAAAAGCAGCAGTACGGGATACTGATAGAACAGCCATGCGCGCCGCAGCTGCATATTTGTAATAAGCAGAAATGACAGCATCAGCGAGCCGGCAAAAGCCAGTATGTGCACCAAAATGATCAGCAGCCTTCGATAGCGTAGTATTCCATCTACAGCCGAAGTAGATGTTTCGGCAATGCCCCTTTCGCCGCTGGGTGCCTGGTCGCTGTTATCGGAATCAGGCATATTTTGGTTACTCCATTGTCCGCAATAACTTACCGTAGCGGACTGAAGTATAGCAGGCGAATCGGCAAATGTCAACATTGCTGCTTTCTGCTTCGCTTGCCGGCTTCTTCATATAGAACGACACGAGTATTTGCGCATAATCTCCCACCAAAAAAAATTACCGGGTCTAAGACCCGGCCATAGCGGCAGTTATGGAAAGTACCCCAAAAAAAATCAAAAAAAATCAAAAACCCCTTGACTTTGCCGGCGCTATTGAGTAGATTTAGAAAAGAAGCCCGATAATATAGCCGGGGGCAAAATCAAATTTTTTCTGGAGAACCAGGAGCGACCGTGACCAATCTTAGATTTCGCCAACAAGCCCCATGTCGCACACAGCTATCGCGGCCGCAGCGAAACCGGCTGTTAACCTGCTCCGCCGTAGGCGGATTAAAATCAGCCTTAATGTCCGTATCGAAAGGTCTTTTTAGATAGTCAAATGTATCTTTTTGCGAAAAAACGTGAAATACTCAGATTGGAGGTAAAAAATGAGTAGTAGACACTTAACAAATGATGGCCGTGCGAGAGTTCTTCTCACGGCCGCAGTCTTCCTGCTGGTTGCCGCGGCTCAGGCCGACGTGCAACTCCCGTTTACCATAAGCGGGGGTCTGGGTCACCTGGATCCTAATGCGAGTGCGGTCTTCGACACAGACAATGGAACGTACACGGTTGACAACGGTGCTTCCCAGTCTGGAGGCACGGTGGTAACGATGGAGTATAACGGGAGCGAGCTCGAAACCATGGTATTTGACTTCGACAGCATTACTTTGGACTACGGGAGAACGATAAAGGCGGTTGGCTCAAGGCCGCTTACGCTGCTGTCACTGGGAGACGTCGTGATTAATGGCGTAATAAACATGAATGGAACGCCCGGTTACTCTGGCACGGTCGGCGAGGAGGACGACGGCGGCGGGGGCGGCGGCGGTGGAGGTGGCGGCGGAGCAGTCGCCATTCTCACTAATGGATTGCTGGAGATAAGAGGCAGCATCCTGGCCAACGGGGCCCCGGGCGGAGCAGGCGGAGCACCCGGAACGTCTGAATCGAACGGCACAGGCGCTGGTGGTCCCGGCGGCGATTCCAGAGTTGGCGGAACCGATGGAGGCGACGGCGGCCCCGGCGGAATTGCCATCACCTTCTACCCCGGTGGAGCTGGAGGTGACGGTGGTGAAGGTCACAAAGAAGGCTGGGGCGGCGGCGGCGGCGGTGGTGGTGGTGGTGCCAGTTACGGCGACGGCGGCAGCGGCGGCAACACACACAAATCGCGAAGCAACACGTATGACGGCGGGGATGGGACTGACGGTACCAAGGACAACGGCGGCCCTGGTGGCCGTGGCGGAAAAGGAAAAAAGTGGAGCTGGGGTTGTTTATGTTACAAATACCGCTATGGTGGCCGTGGCGGTAAAGGTGGTGACCTTTACGGCCAAAACGGCCAAGATGGTAGAGATGGTCAAAGATACTCAGGCGGCGGTGGCGGCGGCGGCGGTGGCGCCGACAGATGGTTATGGGGTGGCAGCGGCGGGTCTGGAGGCTCAGCAGGAAGCGGCGGTGCTAATGGCGGTAACGGTGAAACCGGAGGTGGGATAATCGGCTGGAGCTGGACACCACCCGGCGGTTACCATGGTTACGGAGGATACGGTGGACCTGGTGGCGGTGGAGCCGTGGTGCTGGGCGCCAGCTCAGACAATATCCATAACTACGGCACGATCTCGGTGGTATCAGGTGATGGCGAACCCGGGGGCGGTATATATGTCTTTGTAGATTCCAGTGCTACCTTCGTTAAAGGGAACGTGGATGGTATCCTCCTTGAGGACAGGACCGGCCTGTCCTACGACAATTTCATCTTCGCTGGAGGAGCCGGCGGTGGCGGCGGCGGCGGCGGCGCCAGCGCGATTAAAGCTTTTCCAACAACGGCTGACTTCGATGCTCCAATAACGGTTGACTTCAATGATATCCCGATCTATGAGCCGCAGGATCCCTGTGGTCCCGCCCCTGAGGGTCCGACTGATGGCCAGCTTCTGGTCAGCTTCGGCATAAAGCCGACTCCAGATACCTTCACTGCAACGGTTGTTATTGACCCCAATCTCGAGGGCGATGGGCCGCATGAAGACTTCATCTTCTCTGATAGTAAGTAATAGTACCAATCCCAACGGAACTATCACGCTGACCTTCACGCAGGCAAACTGGGACATCCCGCAGAACGTGTACGTCGAGGCTACCACGGACACCCTGAGAGAAGGTGACGAGTTCTATCCGATCGAGCTTGGAATCACAATCAACCCCTCCGACCCCTGCACTCCCGGCACCATGGTAAAAAATACGGCTATCGGTGTGGTTGATAATGACATACCGTACATCTCGGTTCTGCCGGACGATCCGTGCAAGCCACTCGTGGGTACATTGTCCGAGAATACCCCAGGCGTGTCCGTGTATGTCAATGTTACCCTCTCGCACAAGCCGGCGCACAATGTTGAAGTCCGCGGTGAACTTGTCTCAGATTATGATTTAATCTATGAGATGGTTGTCATGGAACCGAACTGTTTGACGTTTACACCCGGCAACTACAACGTGGATCAGACGATTTGTCTCGAGGCCCGTGATGATGACGAAACCGTGGAACCCTGGTTAGAGTGGGTTCCCGGCTCGATCTTCTTCAATGCTCGCAGTGATGACCTCCGCTACGACTCTGAAGACCCATGCGGCTTACTTGACGAGATGGAAGTTTTATTCGAAGTTCAGGACAACGATTGCGGCGCGTGGGGCTACGCCGACGTGGACTTTAACAAGAACTGTAAGGTGGAAATTTATGACTTTGCACACTTCTGCGTTCAATGGCTCGACTGCTCTGATCCAAACGAACCGTCTTCTTGCGAGTCTTACCTGTAACGGAAGTTTGGAATGGCTAAGGAGTTTATGACTATAATTTAAACCATAAAGAATGTAGGATTTAATTATTAAAAAATTGATAATGTTTGTAATGGTATTAGCGATTGCAACCCCGGCTGCCAGCATGCCCGGCCATTATGAACATGGTATATTTGCCGCTCAGACATTGCCGAGCGCAGGAGCAAGTTTCTGCTTACGTTGTTTAACGTTGAAGAAGAATAACGCTTGATTAGCGGCTAAATTTCTGCTGATAGTCAACCTCAGAAAAGCTGCTGGGATTATTCTTCGGCTAAAACACGGTGTCAGGAACCTTTTTCAGTCTTCTTCGCGGGCATTCGACGCCGCGGCTTCGTCTCGAAGCTCGTCAAGCTGGATATAAATCTCGTCTGTGCCCACGTTGTCAACACCGTCGCGCATCAGTGCATAAATGATTGTGCTTGCACTGAAATAAAAACTAATCACAAAAGCCACAACCAGCCCAACGATAAAAAGTGCCGTCAGGTGAATCAAAAACGAAGCTACTGATTGCGACCAACTTATCGACACCTCAGCGCTTGTGCCGATTAGATTGAGGAACTGAGGAAGTTGGAGCAATATGTTACCAAGCGGGTGGATATGCTGGATTATCCAACATTCCGGGCGGCCGGATTTGACCTCGGCAGCGGCCCGACAGAAGCATTTTGCAAGACACTGACAGCCCGGCTCAAGGGTAGTGGAATGCGATGGGATTCGGCTGATGCGGAGGGCATGATGGCCTTAGCCGCGATTGATCAAAGCGGCCAATGGCAGGCTTATTGGAATCTGCAAAATGCCATTGCAGCATAAGTGCCGGAAAATAATTTCACACCGGCCGTGCGGGGTGTGAAATTTCTTTCTGGCGGTTCCTAACACTTTCTCGGACATGGACTTAT